>NZ_JBLZWV010000019.1:0-133959 GCF_056098905.1 Pseudomonas sp. TSO6
CGGCAAGCCAGCTCCCACAGGTACTCCACTTGGCTGGAAATTACCGCGGCCTGGTGGGAGCTGGCTTGCCGGCGATGGGGCGCAAAGCGGCCCGAATTTCAATCAGTGCCGGTCTTCCCGGTTACAAGAGCGATAACGGGTAATTGAAGATCAAACGGTTCTCATCGAACTCGTTATTGCTGTAATCCCGTCGTATCGACGAATTTCGCCATTTCACACTCAAATCCTTGAACGCCCCGCTCTGGATCACGTACGCCAACTCCGTTTCACGCACCCACTCCTTACCATCGGTCACCACCCCGCTGTGCACGTCGCGCCCGCTGATATAGCGGTTCATCAAGGTCAGCCCCGGCACCCCGACGGTGACAAAGTTGAAGTCATGACGCACTTGCCACGAGCGCTCGTTGGCATTGTCGAAGCTGGAGTTGTAACTGTCGTTGGCCAAGGTGCCGCCACTGGTGCCGTTGACCCGCATCCAGGTATCGCCATCCACTTTCTGCAAACCTACCCAGAAGGTGCTGCCGCCGTACTTGGCCGAGAACATTCCCGAGTAGGTCTTGTTGTCCAGTTCGCCGGCGCGTTCGGAGCCGTCCTCAGCGCCATGGAAGTAGCCCAGGTTTGCACCCAGGGTCCAGTCACCCACCGGCTGGCTGTGGCTCAGTTGCAGGTATTGCTGCTGGTACACGTCCTTCAGTACCGCATTCCACAGCCCTACCAGCGTGCGGTCCTGGTTGAACTTGTACTCGCCGCCGACGAAGTTGAACCGGTCCGACACGCCAGCGCCGTAGCTCATGTCCTCCATGCTGGCGTCGTTACGCGGGCTGTTGCCGCGGAACTGGCCGCCGTACAGGGTCAGCCCTGCGATTTCATTGGAGGTGACCTGCCCGCCACGGAATGTCTGCGGCAACGAGCGACCGTCGTCCGAGCGAAGAATCGGCAGCACCGGCATCCACTCACCAATCTTCAGCTCGGTCTTGGAAATACGCGCCTTGCCCGCCACCGCCAGGCGCCCGTAGTCGTCTGCCGGCTTGCCATCGTCATGGCGGGGCAGCAACGCCGTGCCGTAGGTACCGCCGCCGCCGTCGAGCTTGACCGACCACAGCCCCAACACATCCACGCCGAACCCGACGGGCCCCTCGGTGAACCCCGAACGGGCATCGAGAATGAAGCTTTGCGTCCACTCCTCGGCCTTGCTTTGCGGGTTGCTGGGGTTGGTGAAGTTACGATTGATGTAGAAGTTGCGCAGCCCGAGGGTGGCCTTGCTGTCCTCGACAAATCCCGCAGCCAGGCTGGTGCCCGGCAGGCCGGCGATGACCCCGGCGCCAAGCAGGGCGAAGGGCAAGGTGTGGCAGATTTTCATTATTGTTGTGCTCCCTAAGGGTGTGGCAGCCCGTCCACCGGGCACGCGCAAGCGGCCTGCGGCGGGGGCGGGTAGTTAACGGGCCGGTCAGGGCCAGGGGTGAATGCGCGGTAACCGGGCGCTACGTAGCGGCGGGTGTACGCGAGCTGGCCGGGCGAAGAGGGGTATGCAACAGACGTGGGTGGAGCGGGATGGGTGTCGACATGGGATCGTCCACTGATTGTTGTTTTTGTTATGTGTTGTCGTACAACTGTGGCGATTATTAGCAAGGGGGAGGCGGACTGTCAACGGCTGATAGCTGAGCCGGGAGGGTCCCGGTTGCTGCATTCCACGCCCCGTACGCGGGACATGGTTTACAAATCAAATCCGATTGGCTGTGGACCCTGCCGCTAGCCTGCGCTATCTTCAGATCTGGCCTCGCCCTCGACCACTCAGACTGGCATGTCCAGTCCCGGCATCCTAGTTGGTGCCGTACCCCTCCTGTCGGCGTGGGCGGGGCCTCTTCCTTTTTCGCAACGCTCATCGGCTAATATCGAGCGCTCCCTGGCGCCACGGCCGCCAGCTAGCTTGGCACATCCCCCCTGCTACGCGATTCCCTGTAGGAGCGGCCTTGTGCCGCGAAAGCTTACAAAAAGGCTGCTGAGCGACTTGAGTAGGCTTCAAGGATTTGGCGGTCCCAGGTCGCAATCTCAAAGTAAAACACCGCCTCAAAGCCAGAGCTCTGCTTCGGTGGGAGCGGGCATGCCCGCGAAGAGGCCAGCACAGGCGAAACCGTCCGCTGACTTGCTATGCTTCCTCTACCAATAAAAAAGGCTGCCAATCGGCAGCCTCCTCGATGTTCAGCCCGGACAATCAGTCCCAGCTCAAAGCACCACCCGTCTGATACTCAATCACCCGCGTCTCAAAGAAGTTCTTCTCTTTCTTCAAGTCCATGATCTCGCTCATCCATGGGAACGGGTTGGTAGTCCCTGGATACTCTTCTTTCAGGCCAATCTGGGTCAAACGACGGTTGGCGATGAACTTGAGGTAGTCCTCCATCATCGCCGCGTTCATGCCCAGCACGCCGCGTGGCATGGTGTCACGGGCGTATTCGATCTCCAGCTGGGTCCCTTGCAGGATCATCTGGGTCGCTTCTTCCTTCATCGCCGCATCCCACAGGTGCGGGTTCTCGATCTTGATCTGGTTGATCACGTCGATACCGAAGTTCAGGTGCATCGACTCGTCACGCAGGATGTACTGGAACTGCTCGGCAACGCCGGTCATCTTGTTGCGGCGGCCCATGGACAGGATCTGGGTGAAGCCGCAGTAGAAGAAGATGCCTTCCAGTACGCAGTAGTAGGCGATCAGGTTGCGCAGCAGCTCTTTGTCGGTTTCGACGGTGCCGGTGTTGAATTCCGGGTCGGAGATGGCGCGGGTGTACTTCAGGCCCCAGGCGGCTTTTTTAGCGACCGACGGGATCTCGTGGTACATGTTGAAGATCTCGCCTTCATCCATGCCCAGCGACTCGATGCAGTACTGGTAGGCGTGGGTGTGGATCGCCTCTTCGAAGGCCTGGCGCAGGATGTACTGGCGGCACTCCGGGTTGGTGATCAGGCGGTACACGGCCAGGGCAAGGTTGTTGGCAACCAGCGAGTCGGCGGTGGAGAAGAAGCCGAGGTTGCGCATGACGATGCGGCGCTCGTCTTCGGTCAGGCCGTCCTGGCTCTTCCACAGGGCGATGTCGGCGGTCATGTTGACCTCTTGCGGCATCCAGTGGTTGGCGCAGCCGTCCAGGTACTTCTGCCAGGCCCAGTCGTACTTGAACGGTACCAGCTGGTTCAGGTCGGCGCGGCAGTTGATCATGCGCTTTTCGTCTACCGCGACACGGGCAGAAGAACCTTCCAGCTCGGCCAGGCCTTCGGCCACGTCGAGGGCGTCGAGGGCAGCTTTGGCACGTTTGACGGCTTCGGAGTCAGACGCGGTAGCAGCGCGAGCTTCCAGAGCGGCGGCACCACCGGCGCTGTCGAGCTTGTCGAGGGTGGCGGCGGCAGCGGCCTGCGCAGGGGTGTTGCCTTTAGCGGCTACTTCGCCGTCTTCGTTATCGAATTCGTCCCAGCTCAGCATGGTTTGGCTCCTGCTTGAGGGTCGCCCTGGGGCAACCGGTTGGATTTTAAAAAATGTGATGCCTGACGCAAGGCCGGTAACGGCGAATGGACAGCTCGAGAGGCTGACTCTCGTTTACATCTGAATGTGTTCTGGCTTGTACCTGGCCAGGCCTCGGGGAGGGGCCAGGACAATTGAATGGCGCTCTTTTCAGAGGGCGCAAAGTATACCGGAATTCACCTTCGATCGGGGCGCATGTCTTGCGGGCGAGGGTAACTTTTTCGACCGGTTTTGCGTGCATCCGTTCACGAAATGGCTGTGTTCTTCTACGGGGGGAGAGTGTAGCGCCAACCTATATGTTGTGCCAGTTTAAATTTTAGGACACACCATATAGTGTTTCTGAGGGATTATCTTGTGTGTTCGGGCCTCATCGCCGGCAAGCCAGCTCCCACAGGCACCGCGCCTGACCGCAGGGCGATGCAGTACCTGTGGGAGCTGGCTTGCCGGTGATGAGGCCGGGGCAGGCAACACTAGCAGCGGTGGCTGCGCAGCGTTTCGACGACATGCGTCTTGGGTTGTTTGCGTGCTACTTCTACCGAGGTAAAACGGCCGGTTTCAGCATTACGACCAATCTTGCGAGTTGCCACTTTTTTCCGTGCCATGGGCTTGCGTCCTGTTTTGAGAGGTGCTGATCTTTTACCGAGCCGCGCGAGCGGTGGGCAAAGGGCAGGGTTTCTCTGAGGCACGGATACAAAAATGCCGCGCGGGGCACCCGTAGGCACCCCGCGCGGCATTCAGGCCTTACTGGCAGGCTTCGCAGTCAGGTTCGTCGATCGCGCAGGCCTTCGGCACTGGCGCCGGGCCGGCTGCCTGGACCGGGGCGCTGTCGCCACCGCTGGAAACGGCGTTGAGCTTGCCGGTGTTGATGGTCGACTTCTCGGTGCTGGTCGCAGCCAGGGCACGGAGGTAGTAGGTGGTTTTCAGGCCACGGTACCAGGCCATGCGGTAGGTCACGTCCAGCTTCTTGCCCGATGCCCCCGCGATGTACAGGTTCAGCGACTGAGCCTGGTCGATCCACTTCTGGCGACGGGAAGCAGCGTCGACAATCCACTTGGTCTCGACTTCGAACGCGGTGGCGTACAGGTCTTTCAGCTCTTGCGGGATACGCTCGATCTGCTGCACCGAACCGTCGTAGTACTTCAGGTCGTTGATCATGACCGAGTCCCACAGGCCGCGGGCCTTCAGGTCACGGACCAGGTACGGGTTGATCACGGTGAACTCGCCCGACAGGTTCGATTTCACGTACAGGTTCTGGTAGGTCGGCTCGATCGACTGCGACACGCCGGTGATGTTGGCGATGGTCGCGGTTGGCGCGATGGCCATGATGTTCGAGTTACGAATACCTTTTTGTACGCGAGCACGCACCGGCGCCCAGTCCAGGGTCTCGTTCAGGTCGACGTCGATGTACTTCTGGCCACGGGCTTCGATCAGGATCTGTTGCGAATCCAGCGGCAGGATGCCTTTGGACCACAGCGAACCCTGGAAGGTCTCGTAGGCACCACGCTCGTCGGCCAGGTCGCAGGACGCCTGGATCGCGAAGTAGCTGACCGCTTCCATCGACTTGTCAGCGAACTCGACGGCAGCGTCGGAGCCGTAGGCGATGTGCTGCAGGTACAGTGCGTCCTGGAAGCCCATGATGCCCAGGCCGACCGGGCGGTGCTTGAGGTTCGAGTTACGCGCTTGCGGCACCGAGTAGTAGTTGATGTCGATCACGTTGTCGAGCATGCGCACGGCAGT
Organism: Pseudomonas sp. TSO6; assembly: GCF_056098905.1. Classification (NCBI taxonomy): domain Bacteria; kingdom Pseudomonadati; phylum Pseudomonadota; class Gammaproteobacteria; order Pseudomonadales; family Pseudomonadaceae; genus Pseudomonas; species Pseudomonas sp. TSO6. Next base: position 5,240 of record NZ_JBLZWV010000019.1, read on the forward strand.
GTTCACGGTGCGTTGCAGCTTAACGGTGTCCAGCTTGCCGTCGACGATGTGGTTCGGCAGGTTGATCGAGCCCAGGTTGCAGACCGCGATCTCGTCCTTGTTGGTGTTCAAGGTGATCTCGGTGCACAGGTTCGAGCTGTGAACCACGCCTACGTGCTGCTGCGGCGAACGCAGGTTGCACGGGTCCTTGAAGGTCAGCCACGGGTGGCCGGTCTCGAACAGCATCGACAGCATCTTGCGCCACAGGTCTTTGGCCTGGATGGTCTTGAACACCTTGATCTTGTTGTACTCGGTCAGGGCTTCGTAGTACTCGTAGCGCTCTTCGAAGGCCTTGCCGGTCAGGTCGTGCAGGTCTGGCACTTCCGAAGGCGAGAACAGGGTCCACTTGCCGTCATCGAAGACACGCTTCATGAACAGGTCAGGGATCCAGTTGGCGGTGTTCATGTCGTGGGTACGACGACGGTCATCACCGGTGTTCTTGCGCAGCTCGATGAACTCTTCGATGTCCAGGTGCCAGGTTTCCAGGTAGGCACACACGGCCCCCTTGCGCTTGCCACCCTGGTTGACGGCAACGGCGGTGTCGTTGACCACTTTCAGGAACGGTACGACGCCCTGGGACTTGCCGTTGGTGCCCTTGATGTAGGAGCCCAGTGCACGCACAGGGGTCCAGTCGTTGCCCAGGCCACCGGCGAATTTCGACAGCATGGCGTTGTCGTGGATCGCGTGGTAGATGCCCGACAGGTCGTCCGGCACGGTGGTCAGGTAGCAGCTGGACAGCTGCGGGCGCAGGGTACCGGCGTTGAACAGGGTCGGGGTCGAGGCCATGTAGTCGAAGGACGACAACAGGTTGTAGAACTCGATCGCACGGGCTTCCTTGTCTTTCTCTTCCAGCGCCAGGCCCATGGCCACACGCATGAAGAACACCTGAGGCAGCTCGAAGCGCACGCCATCCTTGTGGATGAAGTAACGGTCGTACAGGGTCTGCAGGCCCAGGTAGGTGAACTGCTGGTCGCGCTCGTGGTTGATCGCCTTGCCCAGTTTTTCCAGGTCGAAGTCGGCCAGGGCCGGGTTCAGCAGCTCGAACTCGATACCTTTGGCGATGTAGGCCGGCAGGGCCTTGGCGTACAGGTCAGCCATCTCGTGGTGGGTGGCGCTGTCGGCTACGTTCAGGAAGCCAAGGCCTTCGGCGCGCAGGGTGTCCATCAGCAGGCGGGCGGTAACGAACGAGTAGTTCGGCTCGCGCTCTACCAGGGTACGGGCGGTCATCACCAGGGCGGTGTTGACGTCCTTGATGGCGACACCGTCGTACAGGTTCTTCAGGGTTTCGCGCTGGATCAGGTCGCCATCGACTTCGGCCAGGCCTTCGCAGGCTTCGCTGATGATGGTGTTCAGGCGGGCCATGTCGAGCGGCGCCAGGCTGCCGTCGGCCAGGGTGATGCGGATGCTCGGGTGCGGCTCGACCACGGCGTCGGTGTTGGCGCGGGTGGCACGCTCCTTGGCGCGCTGGTCGCGGTAGATCACGTAGTCGCGGGCAACTTTCTGCTCGCCGGCGCGCATCAGGGCCAGTTCTACCTGGTCCTGGATTTCTTCGATGTGGATGGTGCCACCCGATGGCATGCGACGTTTGAACGTGGCGGTAACCTGTTCGGTCAGGCGCGCGACGGTGTCGTGGATGCGCGACGAAGCGGCGGCAGTGCCGCCTTCAACTGCAAGGAACGCCTTGGTGATGGCAACGGTGATCTTGTCGTCGGTGTAGGGGACGACAGTACCGTTACGCTTGATCACGCGCAGTTGGCCAGGGGCGGTGGCGGCCAGATCCTGGTTGGAATCGGCGGCCTGCGGCACCTTGGCCTGCGGGTTCTCGCGAGTTGTGTCGGTTTGCATGGGTGGGTGTCTCCACAGTTTCTATATTGTTCAGGCGCCTTTTGGGCGCCCACCGTTCCGTCCACTTGCTCGATGACCCGGCGGGGATGCGCAGTGCATGCGCATCCGCCCGCACGGGCGTACCGACTTCGGGACAGACTCAGGAATAAGGGGCAATAGCTTGCCGCTCCCTGGCCGAAGTCAAAGGTTCTGGGTACATCCCAAAAACCGGTGCTGATGAGTGCCAGGCGTTGCCTGCAACACTCATACCCGAACAACGCCCTGAAAGGGCTTGCCTCGGTCGCCTCCGCAGGAGCGGTTTGGCTGCTGAAATCACCTGAAGTTCAGCCCGGAAAATCGCTTGATTTTGCGGGTTGACTTTTGTGTGTGATTTTGCGCGAACCCCTATATGTAGTGGTTCGCAGCGTTCGGGATACAAGATAATGCGGTATTGGGGGCTTTGCAAGGCGAGCGCCTGTGGATAACGTGTGCGTACTTTGTGAGTGAATGGTGGGTATTCGCTGTAGGCCTTGTGCCAAGTGGTTTGCAGTATTTTTCTGCGTGGTGACGCCCTTGGGCAGTTTTTTTCGGGCGGGATACCTGTCACAAAAAACGGTTCAGTTCAGGGGGCGGTAGTGCATGTCTGAAGATCTGGGGTGCCTGGGAGATCGAGCGCCGCCCATCTACAGCCATACTCTCAGCTGCCCTTACACGATCCCAAGAACAACAAGGCCAAAGCCATGGACCACCCCGTACCCCGCATCCTCATTGTCGAAGACGACCAGCGCCTGGCCGAGCTCACCGCCGAGTACCTGCAGGCCAACGGCTTCGAGGTCGCGGTGGAGGGGGATGGCGCCCGTGCCGCGCGGCGTATCGTCGACAGCCAACCCGACCTGGTCATCCTCGACCTCATGCTGCCTGGCGAGGACGGCCTGAGCATCTGCCGCCGGGTGCGCAGCCAGTACCCCGGGCCGATCCTCATGCTCACTGCACGCAGCGACGAACTCGACCAGGTCCAAGGCCTGGACCTGGGTGCCGACGACTACGTCTGCAAACCGGTACGCCCACGCCTGCTGCTGGCGCGTATCCAGGCCCTGCTGCGGCGCAGCGAAGCGGTGGACAGCAAGCGCCAGGAGGTGACCTTTGGCGAACTGCGTATCGACAACCGACTGCGCGAGGCGCGCCTGGGCGAACAGCTGATCGAGCTGACCGGCGCCGAATTCGACCTGCTCTGGCTGCTGGCCAGCAACGCCGGCCGGGTACTGACCCGCGAACAGATCTTCACCGCGTTGCGTGGCGTGGGCTACGACGGCCAGGACCGCTCCATCGACATACGTATCTCGAAGATCCGCCCCAAGATCGGCGATGACCCGCTTCAGCCACGGCTGATCAAGACCCTGCGCAGCAAGGGGTACCTGTTTGTCGGCGAAGCGCCATGAACAACTCGATCTTTCTGCGTATCTACGGTGGCATGCTGGCTGTGCTGGTGCTGGTGGCGCTGCTCGGCGTGCTCACCCTGCACCTGGTCAACGAAGTGCGCGCCGCCCAGCACCGCGAGGGCCTGGCCCAGGGCACGTTCAGCCTGATGGCTGACAACCTGGCGCAGCAGAATGCAACCGAACGCAAGCGCTCGCTGCTGATCTGGGAGCGATTGCTCGGTGTGCCGCTGGCGCTGCAGCCGATGACTGCGCGCAGCCTCGACGGAGGCCAGCGGGCGCGCCTGTATCGCGGGCTGGTGGTGGTCGAGAAGACTGGCCCGCATGCGGCGCAAGTGCTGCGCAAGGTCGGCCAGGAAGACCTGATGCTGGTGGCGCAGATCAAACAGATAAGCGAGCAACTGGCGCGGGCCACGCTGTATCTGTTGGCCGACGAACTGGTGCGCTACCCGATCACCGAGCAGCAGCAGCGGCTGGCCCAGATCAAGCAGGAGAAGGGCTTTGGCTTTGGCGTCGCGCTGCAGCGCATCGAGCGGGTAAGCCTGGACGATGACCAGCGGCGTCGGGTCGAGGAGGGCGACACAGTCATGGCGCTGGGCAAGGATGGCGACTCGATCCGTGTGTCTGCCGGGCTGGCAGGCTCGCCCTGGGTGCTGGAAATAGGCCCGTTGTACCAGCTCAACCCGTATCCGCCGCAGTTGCTGATCCTGATTACCTTTCTCGGCCTGTGCCTGATCGGCCTGGTGGTCTACCTGCTGGTGCGCCAGCTGGAGCGCCGCGTGTCGGGCCTGGAGATTGCCGCCACACGCATCGCCCAGGGCAGCCTGGACACCCGCGTGCCCGCAGGCGACGCCGACTCGGTAGGGCGCCTGGCCGCCGCCTTCAACGGCATGGCCGAGCACCTGCAGCGCTCGCTGAGCATGCAGCGCGAGCTGGTGCGGGCGGTGTCCCACGAGTTGCGTACGCCGGTTGCGCGCCTGCGCTTTGGCCTGGAGATGATCGAAAGTGCCACCACCGAACAGGCACGGGCCAAGCATCTGGCCGGCATGGACGGGGATATCCAGGACCTCGACAAGCTGGTCGACGAAATGCTGACCTACGCCCGCCTGGAGCAAGGCGCGCCGGCTTTGAAGTTCCAGCGGGTCGACCTGGACGCCTTGCTCGCGCGGGTGATCGAAGAGCTGGCACCGTTGCGTGCCGAGGTGCGGGTAGTGCGCGGCGACTGCCAGGGCGCGGATGCCGAAGGCGCCTGGGTCGAGGCCGAGCCGCGGTACTTGCACCGGGCACTGCAGAACCTGGTCGGCAACGCCATGCGCCATGCCGGTTCTGAGGTGCGCGTGAGTTACCAGTTGGGGCAGCAGCGGTGCCGCATTGATGTCGAAGATGACGGCCCCGGCATCCCCGAGGGCTTCTGGGACCGTATCTTCACCCCGTTCACCCGCCTGGACGACAGCCGCACCCGTGCTTCGGGTGGGCACGGCCTGGGCCTGTCGATCGTGCGGCGAATCATTTACTGGCACACGGGCCGGGCGACGGTGGGGCGCAGCGAAGCGTTGGGTGGCGCCTGCTTCAGCCTGAACTGGCCACGCCAGCAAGCGCCACAGTAAAGGTCATACGCTGACCAGGCTGAGCAGGTGGCCGTCCTGCAGGCAGAATTGGCCTTGCAACTCGGCGCCTTGGCGCCACTGCGGCGACAGGTCGGTGAGCAGGCGCAGGCGGGCCAGGCCTTCGGTGGACCAGTCCAGCACTTCGGCGTGTTCGAAATAGAAGCGCTGGCGGGTCAGCGGGTAGAGGGTCTTGAACAGGCTTTCCTTCAGCGAGAAGGTCAGGGTGACCGTCAGGTCGAGTTGACGGCGGTCCAGGCGTTCGAGCTCGGGCGGGGTGAGGATTTCGGCCATCAGCCGTTCGGCGCGTTCGTCATCCAGCAAGGCCTCCTGATCCAGGCCCAGGCCCTGGCAACTGCCCTCGGCGGCGACTACGGCGGCGGCCCAGCCTTTGCCGTGGGTGATCGAGCCGCGAACGCCCGCCGGCCAGATCGGCGAGCGGTCCTCATGGGTGCCGGGCACGTAGTCGCGACCGTCCAGGCGCTGCAGCGCCGCGCGCGCGCATACGCGACCGGCCAGGTACTCAGCCTGGCGCTTGGCCACCGAGCGCTGCAGGCTGGCACTGGGCACGACGCCGGCGCGCTGGAAGTCGTCGGGTGCCAGGCGGGCAGGGTCGAAGGCACAACTGACCAGCACCGCGCCGGGCAGCGGGCGGGGCAGGGGCCAGTGGTGCTGGAGTGGGGCGCAGCAGGCGGGGAGAGTGTTCATGGGGCTATTGTGCCAGCCGCAGCGGCGGTGTGGGAGGTGGGATTGCTGGGGCTGCGTTGCAGCCCATCGCCGGCAAGCCAGCTCCCACAGGTGCTGCGCAGCGCTTGAGGTTTGCGCAGTGCTTGTGGGAGCTGGCTTGCCGGCGATGGGCCGCACAGCGGCCCCCCGACAATCGTTATTTGAACACCTTCTTGAAGAACGCCTGCATGTCCGCCCAGGAGCTCTCGTCCGCCGCCTTGTTATAGCCAATGTCCGGCCCCCCATGTTCGCCATGGCTCAGCCGGTCAGCATCGGGGTTGGTAAACCCATGCTTGGCGCCGTCAATGCTGACGAACTGGTAGTTGACCTTGGCCGCATCCATTTCTGCCTTGAACGCGTCCACCTGCTGCTGGGCGACCATGCTGTCCGCAGCGCCATGTTCAACCAGGATGTCCGCCCGTACTACGCCAGGCTTGGCCGGCGTCTGGGTGGCCAGCGCGCCATGGAAGCTCACCACGCCGTCCAGCTTCTCGCCCCTGCGTGCGGCATCAAGCACCACCTTGCCGCCAAAGCAGTAGCCCACAGCGCCCAGTTGGTGCTTGTTGACGTTCGGCTGCTTTTTCAGCAACTCCAGGCCCGCGTCGAAGCGCGCTGCTGCCGCGGCCGGGTCCTTCATCGCTTCGGCCATGAATGCCTGGGCATCCTGCGGATGCTCGGTGTGCTTGCCATCGCCGTACATGTCGATGGCCAGCGCTTTGTAGCCCAGGGCCGCCAGATCTCGTGCACGGCGCTTGGCATAGTCGTTCAGGCCCCACCATTCATGCACCACCACGATGCCTGGGCGTTTGTCGTCCAGCGCATCGTCGTAGGCGTAGTAGCCGACCAGGCGATTGCCGTCGGCGTCCTGGTAGGGAATTTCACGGGTCACTACCGCCGCTTGGGCGAGGGCGGCGCTGCACATCAGGGTCAGGGCCAGCAGGGCACGCATCTTTACTACTCCTTGTCTTGCAGACAGTTCGTTCAGCCGAGGTTCAGCCAGGGTTCAGTCGCGGTTCAGGGTGCCCTCCTTACTCTAGCTTCCAGACCGAAACAGCGCACCCAACTGGAGTTACCAGCCATGAAAACCTTCAACACCCTGCTTGCCGCCATGGCCGTCTGCGCCGCTGGCATCACCACTGCCCAGGCCGCCGACGACAACTTCGCCAGCCTCACCTACGGCCAGACCAGCGACAAGGTTCGCAAGTCCGGCCTGCTACAGCGCAACACCGACCAGCTCAATGCCGATGGCATCATCGGCAAGGACGACACCTGGGGTGTACGTGTGGGCAAGATAAACGATCAGGGCCGCTACTACATGACCTACGACAACGTCTCGGGTGACCACAGTGGCCTGAAGCTGCGCCAGGAAAACCTGCTGGGTAGCTACGACCTGTTCCTGCCGGTGGGCGATACCACCAAACTGTTCGGCGGTGGCAGCCTGGGCATGACCAAGCTCACCCAGGACTCGCCAGGCGCCAGCCGGGATACCGACTACGGTTATGCCTACGGCCTGCAGGCCGGTGTGATCCAGGACATCACCGACAAGGCTTCGGTGGAACTGGGCTACCGTTACCTGCGCACCAATGCCGCGACCGAAGTGGGCGCGCATGGCGGGCCGAAGGACGGCACCCTGCGTCTGACCAGCAGCGCGCAGACATACCTGGCTGCTTCCTACAAGTTCTGACGGGCGAGCCGCGTTATCCTGTACCGGCCCTTTCGCAGCACAAGGCTGCTCCTACAGGAATACCACCCCCTGTAGGAGCAGCCTTGTGCTGCCGAGGCCGGTACAGGCAATCCACATTAAGGAGCTGCACATGAAACTGCTGGTGGTCGAGGACGAAGCCCTGCTTCGCCATCACCTCTACACCCGCCTAGGCGAAAGCGGCCATGTGGTCGAGGCGGTCGCCGATGCCGAGGAGGCGCTGTACCAGGCCGGGCAGTACCACTTCGACCTGGCCATCATCGACCTGGGCCTGCCCGGTATCAGTGGCCTGGAACTGATCACGCGCCTGCGCAGCCAGGACAAGACTTTCCCCATTCTCATCCTCACCGCCCGCGGCAACTGGCAGGACAAGGTCGAGGGCCTGGCCGCCGGTGCCGACGACTATCTGGTCAAACCGTTCCAGTTCGAAGAGCTCGAAGCGCGGCTGAATGCCCTGTTGCGCCGCTCCAGCGGCTTCACCCAGTCGACCATCGCCGCAGGCCCCTTGGTACTCGACCTCAACCGCAAGCAGGCCACCCTCGACGACCAGCCCCTGGCGCTGACCGCCTACGAGTACCGCATTCTCGAATACCTGATGCGCCATCATCAGCAGGTGGTGGCCAAGGATCGCCTGATGGAGCAGCTGTACCCAGGCGACGAGGAGCGCGACCCCAATGTCATCGAAGTACTGGTCGGCCGCCTGCGCCGCAAGCTTGAGGGCGAGCACGGCTTCAAACCCATCGACACCGTGCGCGGCCTGGGCTACCTGTTTACCGAGCGCTGCCGATGATCCGCTCGCTGCGGGTACGCCTGATGCTGGCCGCCGCAGTACTGGCCTTGCTGTTCATGCTGGCGCTGCTGCCGGCCTTGCAGAAGGCCTTCAGCCTGGCGCTGCAGGAGTCGATCGAGCAGCGCCTGGCTTCGGATGTGACCACGCTGATTTCCGCCGCGCGCATCGAGCATGGTCAGTTGCAGATGCCGGCCCTGCTGCCGGACGAGCGCTATAACCTGCCGTACACGGGCCTGCTCGGTTATATCTTCGACCGCGACGGCAATCTGGTCTGGCAGTCGCGGGCCACCGCCGACCGGCACATCAACTACCGCCCGCGCTATGACGGGCGCGGCAATGAGTTCGCCCGCATTCATCAAGCAGATGGCGAAGAGTTCTTTGTCTACGACGTCGAGGTAAAGCTGCTGGGTGGCCAGAGTGCCGCCTACAGCATTGTCGCCCTGCAGCCGGTGAGCGAGTACAAGGCCACCCTCAATGGCCTGCGCGAGAAGCTCTACCTGGGCTTCGGTGCAGCCTTGCTGGCGCTGATGGTGCTGCTATGGGCTGGCCTGACCTGGGGCCTGCGCTCGTTGCGCCGGCTTAGCCACGAGCTGGATGAAGTGGAGTCGGGCGCGCGCGATGGCCTGAGCGGCGAGCACCCGCGCGAGCTGCTGCGCCTCACCCGTTCGCTCAACCGCCTGTTGCGCAGTGAACGTGAGCAGCGCACGCGCTACCGCGACTCGCTGGACGACCTGGCGCACAGCCTGAAGACGCCGCTGGCGGTGTTGCAAGGCGTGGGCGAAAGCCTGCAGCAGCGCAGCGGTGAGCGCGAGCAGGCGCGGGTGCTGCAAAGCCAGATCGAGCGCATGAGCCAGCAGATCGACTATCAGCTGCAACGCGCCAGCCTGCGCAAGAGCGGCCTGGTGCGCCACAGCGTGAGGCTGCGGCCGTTGCTCGACAGCCTGTGCAGCACCTTGGCCAAGGTGTACCGGGACAAGCGGGTGAACGTGACGCTGGAGCTGCCCGATGCGGCGCAGGTGCCGATGGAGCAGGGCGCCTTGCTGGAAATGCTCGGCAACCTGCTGGAAAACGCCTACCGCCTGAGCCTGGGCCAGGTGCGCGTGAGCCTTGAGCAGGCGCCCGGGCAGCTGACCTTATGTATCGAGGACGATGGGCCGGGGGTGCCGGCCGACCAGCGTGAGCGCATTCTGGAGCGCGGCGAGCGGCTGGACAGCCAGCACCCCGGGCAGGGGATCGGGCTGGCGGTGGTCAAGGACATTGTCGACAGCTATGACGCCGAGCTCAGCCTGGGGGATTCGCCCTTGGGTGGCGCGGCGTTCAGGATCACTTTCCACCTGGACTGATTTTTTCGCCTGTACCGGCCCATTCGCGGGTAAACCCGCTCCCACAGGGATCGCACAGCCTTCGAATGCTGGGCGGATTCCCGCCATCCCCCCTGTACAAAACCCGCCACCGGGCGGAAATCCGCCAGCCTTCCTCAGGCAAATCGCCCTGTCGTTGGGCATTTATCCCTAGCAAATACGGCCCTTGCACCCTTCATGGGCATTTTGGCACCACCCTTGCTATTGATCCTGGCAGAGGCCTGCCCAGGCAGCTCGAACACAACGACAAATCCCTCCAAGTGCAGGAGGGTTAGCGATTCAGGTGCCCCATCACCCTGGGAAGGGTGAACCGGCACACTTGAGGAAAATGAGCCATGACGACACGTCAGCCGCTGTACAAATCCCTGTATGTCCAGGTGATCGTTGCCATCACCATCGGCATCCTGCTCGGCCACTACTACCCGGAAACGGGCGTCGCCCTCAAACCCTTGGGTGACGGCTTCGTCAAACTGATCAAGATGGTCATTGCCCCGATCATCTTCTGCACCGTGGTCAGCGGCATCGCCGGCATGCAGAGCATGAAGTCGGTCGGCAAGACTGGCGGCTACGCGCTGCTGTACTTTGAAATCGTCTCCACCATCGCCCTGATCATCGGCCTCGTCGTCGTCAACGTGGTCAAGCCGGGCGCTGGCATGCACATCGACGTCAGCACCCTGAACGCCAGCAGCGTGGCCGCCTACGCCGCCGCCGGCGCCCAGCAGACCACCGTCGGCTTCCTGCTCAATGTCATCCCCAACACCGTGGTGGGTGCCTTCGCCAACGGCGACATCCTGCAGGTGCTGATGTTCTCGGTGCTGTTCGGCTTTGCCCTGCACCGCCTGGGCAGCTACGGCAAGCCGTTGCTGGACATGATCGACCGCTTCGCCCATGTCATGTTCAACATCATCAACATGATCATGAAGCTTGCCCCGATCGGTGCTTTCGGCGCCATGGCCTTCACCATCGGCCAGTACGGCGTGGGTTCGCTGGTGCAACTGGGCTACCTGATGGCGTGCTTCTACATCACCTGCCTGCTGTTCGTGCTGGTGGTGCTGGGCGGTATCTGCCGCGCCCACGGCTTCAGCGTGCTCAAGCTGATCCGCTATATCCGTGAAGAGCTGCTGATCGTGCTGGGTACTTCCTCCTCGGAATCGGCCCTGCCACGCATGCTGGCCAAGATGGAGCGCCTGGGCGCGAAGAAGTCGGTCGTCGGCCTGGTTATTCCGACCGGTTACTCGTTCAACCTGGACGGCACCTCGATCTACCTGACCATGGCTGCGGTGTTCATCGCCCAGGCCACCGACACCACCATGGACATCACCCACCAGATCACCCTGCTGCTGGTGCTGCTGGTGGCTTCCAAAGGTGCTGCCGGCGTCACCGGTTCGGGCTTCATCGTGCTGGCCGCCACCCTGTCGGCTGTTGGCCACCTGCCGGTAGCTGGCCTGGCGCTGATCCTCGGCATCGACCGCTTCATGTCCGAAGCCCGCGCACTGACCAACCTGGTGGGCAACGCTGTTGCCACCGTGGTCGTGGCCAAGTGGGTCAAGGAAATGGACAACGACAAGCTGGCCTCGGAGCTCGCTTCCGGTGGTGCACCGCTGGTCGATACCCGTCCGACCGATGACCTGGGCGTGGCCGAAGGCCCGGCTCGCTGATCGCGCGGCTATAGAACGAAAGAGGCGACCCTAGGGTCGCCTTTTTCATGTGCGCTGTTCGCGTCGGTGGGCGGTCAGGCCAGCACCACCTCCAACACCCGGATCACCTCCGGCTGAGGGTAATGCCACCTCACCTGCACATCCCAGAACTTCACCCCGTACACCCGCTCGGCTGGTGGTACCTGGTAGGCCGGGCGCGGGTCTTGCGCCAGGCATTGTTCGATCAGTTCTACCAGCGGTTCAGCCAGCCGCAGTGCATGCTCGCGGGCCTGGGGCAGGGCGTTGTCGCCCCACTGCACGGCAATCGCGGCGGGCGCTGCGTTGGCCATCTGGTTGCAGGCGTCTGTAATGCAGTCGGCGTACGGCACATATGGCTTGATGTCCAGCACCGGCGTGCCATCGAGCAGGTCGATCCCGGACAGCAACAGGCGCCCGGGCTCCACACCCTCCAGGCGCACTACCGACTGGCCGATGCCGTTTGGCCGGTGGGTGGCACGGGTGGCGAACACCCCCATGCTCTTGTTGCCGCCCAGACGCGGTGGCCGCACTTTCAGGCGCGGCTTGTCCTCGAGGGCCTGGTGAAACAGGAACAGCAGCCAGACATGGCTGACCTGCTCCAGGCCTTCGACCGCATCACCCTGGTCGAACGGCGGCAGCAGTTCGAGCACGCCCCGCGCAGCAGGCGCCAGTTGGGGCTGGCGCGGGATGGCGAATTTCTCCTTGAAGCAGGAGCGGACGATGCCGACGGGTGCAACCGTATGCTGCATGGCCACTTAGCCGCGCACGCGCTGGGTCAGGCCTTTGAGGAAGTTGCGCAGCAACTGGTCGCCGCACGGGCGGTAGTTTTCGTGGCCGGCCTTGCGGAACAGCGCGCTCAGTTCAGGCTTGCTGACCGGGAAATTGACCGACTTGAGGATCACGTGCAGGTCGTCTTCCTTGAGCTCGAAGGCCACCCGCAGCTTCTTGAGGATGAGGTTGTTGGTCACTGGCAGCTCGACCGGCAGTGGCGGGCGGCTGTCGTCCTTGCCACGGCGGTGGATTACCAGGCCATCGAGGAAGTGCGCCATCACCCGATCAGGGCAACGGACGAAGCCTTCCTCTTCTTCTTTCTTCAGGTAGGTGGCCAATACCAAAGGGTTCACCTCGAGGCCGGAAAGCCCGATGATCTCGGCCATCTTGGCGTCGTTCACCTTGAGCATGTAGCGCAGGCTGCGCAGGACGTCGTTGTGGTTCATTGCTGCAGAATCCTGTTCAGGTGCCACGCTTGTGCGTGGCGTGTTGCTTAGAAACGTTCGGTAGTCGCCACGTAGCGCCATTGGCCGAGGGGCAGCTTGCCCATCGACACACCGCCCAGGCGAATGCGGCGCATGCTTACCAGCTCCAGGCGCAGGTAGGCGCACAGCTCGGCGATCTGCCCGGGTTGGGGGTTTTTCAGCACCATGCGCAGGTGGGTCTCGTTCTGCCAACTGGCCTTGGCCTTGGGCAGCTCGCGGTCATTGCGCGTGGCACCGCGCGCCAGGCGTTCCAGCGCCTGAGGTGTGGTCTCGCCGCGCACTTCGACAATGAACTCCTGCTCCAGGCGACGCAGGTCGGCCTCGATCTTGCGGCTTACCCGCCAGTCCTGGGTGAATACCTGCAGGCCGCTGGCGCCGCGCTCGAGCGGTGCCACGCAGGCCTGGCGGTTAAAGTGCCCGTGCAGGGCGCGCACGCCTTCGCGGTGCGCCTCGCTGAGGGTGCCCATGTTCATGCTGGCGCGGGCGCTTTCGCTGTCCACGCCGGCCGCCTGGTTGAGCAGCAGGGTTACCGGCTCCAGCGCTTCGACGCGGGCACCCGGGAGCAGCTCGACGCGCTGGTCCTCTACCTTGAACTGCGGCTGCTCGACCACCACGCCGTCGACCGTGACCCAGCCACCTTCGATATAGAGCTCGGCATCGCGGCGAGAGCAGCCAAGTTGCTCGATAAGGCGTTTGGACAGGCGGACGGGTTCGGACATGACGGCAATTCGCAAAGGCAGGGAAAGGCCAGCATTGTACCTGCCTGAGCGGCAGAGGGGCTGGGAATCTGTGTCATTTACGCCGTTTTGCTCAGGCGCATGTGCAGGAGGGGGTAGGGCTGGCCCAGGCCGTCGGTTTCCGATCGGCCAATTACTTCGAAGCCTTCGTGTAGGTAAAAGCCCAAGGCCTGAGGGTTTTGCTCGTTGACGTCCAGGCGCTCGGCGTTCAGCTCGTCGATGGCATAGTGCAGCAGGCGCTTGCCCACCCCTTTGCCACGGTAATCCGGTGCAACAAACAGCATGTCCACGCGCCCGTTGGCGACCCCGGCAAAGCCACAGATGCGCTGCCGGTCCCTGCAGCAGATCAGCATCACTGCGTCGAGGTAGCGGCGCAGTACCTGTTCTCGCAGTAAAACAATGTAGCCCTCTGGCAGGAAATCGTGAGTGGCACGTACCGAGTCCTCCCACACCTGCACAAGCTCGCCGTAGTCGCGCAAGTGCGGGGTTTGTAGCGTCAGTAGCGATGGCATGCCGGTGGTCCTCCATGGCGATCAGGAAAACATAGCAGGCCAACCACCGGTCGGCTTGTTCGCGCGGCGCTGGAAGCGCGGGGCGCAGGGGTCTATTAGTTAAGCGTGGGAAAAAATCCCACGCAAAGAAAAGAAAACACTGAAAACAAGATTTCTGCTGATTTGGCGTTCTCGTGGCGACGACCTGGAGACGGACTATGCAAATCCACCTGCTGTTCAAGAAGGCTTTACTGGCGGTTGCCGTGGCTGGCGTGCTGTCGACGTCCATTGTTTTGATCCCTGACTCGATTTCTCATGGCTCCAGCGCCTACGCCAAAGATGGCGGTGGTGGTGGTGGTGGCCACGGCGGCGGCGGAGGCGGCGGGGGTGGTGGCCACGGTGGTGGCGGCGGAAGCGGCGGAGGTGGTGGCGGCCACGGTGGTGGCGGCGGAAGCGGCGGAGGTGGTGGCGGCCACGGTGGCGGCGGCGGAAGCGGTGGTGGAAGTGGCGGCGGTGGTGGCCACGGCAGTGGCGGTGACGGCGGCGGCCATGCCGGCGGCCATGCCGGCAACAGTGGCAGCGGCCATGGCAACTCCGGCCTGGGCCACGCCGGTGATTCAAATGCTGGGCGCAGCGGCAACCATGCTGAAGCGGGTGACGATCATGGCAATCACGTGGGTGGTGAGCCCGGGGATGATCATGGTAATCATGCCGGCGGCGAGCCTGGCGATGATCACGGCAATCACGTTGGTGGTGAACCTGGTGATGATCACGGCAACCATGTGGGTGGCGAACCGGGTGATGACAACAGCAGGAGCTGACAGGCGTTGATCAGCCCAACTCTGCCCCCTTCGATGTTAAGCGCACTGCGGCGTGTCATGCGCCCGCTGGTGCGCTTGATGTTGCGCAAAGGGGTTACCTACACGATGTTCGCTGACCTGCTCAAGGAGGTGTTCGTCGACGTAGCCCATCGTGAGTTTCGTCTGGACGGCACCCCGCCCACTGACAGCCGCGTAAGCCTGCTTACAGGCGTGCATCGCAAGGATGTCCGGCGGCTGCGCAGCGAAGGTGGCATGGCACTCGAGGCCTTGCCGGCGAACATCACCCTGGGCGCACAGTTGGTCAATGCATGGACCTCCCGCCCGCCGTTCTGCTCGGCACCTGGCCAGGCACTGGCACTGCCGCGTTTGGCAAGTGTGGGTGGCGAGTGCTCATTCGATGCCCTGGTGGCCACGGTCAGCACAGATATCCGCGGGCGTGTGGTGCTGGATGAGTGGTTGCGCCTTGGCATCGTCCGGCTTGATGAGCAGGATCGTGTGCACCTGCAAGCCCAGGCGTTCGTGCCGCAGAAAGGTTTCGATGAAAAAGCCGCGTACTTGGGCCACAACCTGCATGACCATGCCAGCGCAGCGGTGCACAACCTCAGTGGCCAGGGCCTGCCGTTCTTCGAACGCAGTGTGCACTACGATGCTTTGAGCCCCGCCAGCGTCGAGCACGTGCGTGAAGTGGTTGCCAAAGATGGCATGCAGACGCTGCTGGCCTTCAGCCGGCTCGCAGCAGAGCTGGAAAACGTTGATGAGCCCAGCGCGGAGCAACGTCAGCGCATCACTGTCGGGCTTTATTTCTACACTGAAGCTACCGACCCCGAATTGTCCAAGACGCCAGGCCCATGACCCCCCTCACGCGCTGCCTCCGTGCCGTTGCCGTTGCCCTGGTCCTGGGGTTGAACCTGGCGGCGCCTGCCGAGGTGGTTGCAGCACCGGTTTGTGTCAGCCGCGACGAAGTGGGCATGGCCGGTGCCACAGGCCTGCAGTTTCCGGGGGGGACAGGCGGTACCGGTGCACGCAGTGAAAACGGTGGTATCGGCGGCACTGGCGCGCCTCTCCCGCAACGCCCTGGCGGCACCGGCGGCACTGGCGCGGTGGCCGAAGGTGTGGACGGCACCTACTTTGATCACGGTAACGGCGGGGTAGGTGGTACCGGTGCGCCGATCCTGCGCCCAGGCGGTACCGGTGGTACCGGCATCGTCGGCACCATCACCGGGTTTGCTTCGATCTGCGTCAATGGCATGGAAGTGCACTATGGCAAAGACGTGCCGGTGAGTGAAAACGGTGCGCCCGCCAGCAGTGCTCACTTGGCGATCGGGCAGGTTGTAGCGGTGGAGGCAATTGCCACCCAGCGCGGTCTCCAGGCAGGGCGTATTTCTATCCTCAACGTCTACGAAGGGCCGCTGACGGCGCTCCCCAATGCTTCGGCGCCCCTGCGGGTGATGGGCCAGCCTGTGCGGCTCGCCGCAGGCGCGCGGGTGGCTGAAGGGCTGCGTGCAGGCGAGCCGGTCCGGGTCAGTGGCCTGCGCGATGCCACGGGCGAAGTGGTGGCAACCCGTATCGAACGGGCGCCGGGCCTCAGAGAGGCCAGTGCCATTGGTGCAATCGACCGCCCAGGCAGCCTGCAAGGGTTGGCGCTGGGCACCCGCGTAGCCCCCGCGCGCGAAGTGCTGGTGCGCGGCCAGTGGACCGGGCGCCAGCTGGAAGTGGCACAAACCCGTCCAGACCCGAGCCTGCCGTTTGCTGGCCGCGTCCAGCAGGCGGTGGTCGAAGGGTTGGTGCAGCGCGTGCAGGCACGGCAACTGGTGGTCGCGGGCATCAATGTGACGCTGGGGCAGGGCACCGTGGTTGTCGGCAGGCAGCCTGCAGTGTTGGCGCTCGATCAACGCGTTCGGGTCAGCGGCGTGCTCAGTGGTACTCACGAGTTACGGGCCACCCGTGTGGAATTCCAGGATGACCGTGCTGACAACCCGGACCGAGGCCATTCGGGGCACGGCGGCGAGCACGACAGCAGTGATTCAGGCGGCTCCGACAATAGCGGCCATGGAACAAGCGAGGCGATCAGTGTTCGCAGCGAAAGCAGTGATGATCACAGTGGGCGCAGTACCGTTGAAGACGCCAGTGGTCACGGCAGGTCTGAAAGCGTGGACAAGTCTGGCAAGTCAGAGCATGTCGAAACCGTGGAGCAGCCCGAGAGCAGCAACAGTGGGAAGGGTGATCGGGTAGAGAAGATTGAAGTCGAGAAAGTGGAAAAGGTTGAGAAGGTTGAGAAGGTTGAGAAGGTCGAGAAGGTTGAGAAGGTCGAAAAGCCTGAAAAAGTCGAGAAAGTAGAAAAAGTTGAGAAGGTCGAAAAAGTCGAAAAGCCTGAAAAAGTCGAAAAAGTCGAAAAAGTCGAAAAAGTCGAAAAGGTAGAGAAAGTAGAAAAGCCTGAAAAGGTAGAGAAGGTGGAAAAAGTCGAGAAATTCGAAACCATCGAAAGGCCGGAAAAGGTAGAGACCGTCGAAAAAGTAGAGCATCCGGAGCGATCCGGGCGTTAGGCAACTAGGCTGGGGAAGTCCGACCACACTTCCCGAATGGGTACTGAGGTGCAGATGAGACCCGCGCTCCCTCTTTTTGCCTGCCTGCTGTCATGCACCAGTGCGTCGACCGTGGCCGATACCTTCAGCACCGCCATCGGCATGGACTACTCAAGTGGCGACTATGGCACAGGTACCACTTCGGAAATCTGGTACGTCCCCGTGGTCGGCAAATATGAAACCGGCCCCATGACCTACAAGGTCACCTTGCCCTGGTTGCGTATCACCAACCCGGAAGTAGGCCCCAATGGTGACCCCCTGCCCGGAGGTTGCCGGGATGTGGAAAGCGGGCTGGGTGACACGGTCGTCAGCGCCGGGTATGCCCTGCTGGATGGCAGTGACGGCGGCCTGATGCTCGACCTGATCGGCAAGGTCAAATTCCCCACCGCCGATGAAGACCAGTGCCTTGGCACCGGTGAATACGACTACACCGCCCAGGTCGACATCACTCAGGGCTTTGGCCCGGTCACAGGCTTCGCGACATTGGGCTGGAAGAAGTTCGGCGACCCGCCCGACAGCGACTTTGACGACCCGGTATTTATCAGCCTTGGCTTCGCCCTGCCTGTGGCTGCAGGTACTTCCGCGGGCGCCTCCTACGACTGGCGGCAGAAAGTGGTCTCGACCGGTTCGCAGATCAAGGAACTCACCCTGTTCCTGACCCACAAGCTCAACCAGCAATGGAAAGTCCAGCTCTATGCGGTCAAAGGCTTCTCTGATGCCAGCCCGGATGCAGAGGGGGGCCTGATGCTGTTTCACACGTTTTAACGAAAAAAGCCCCCGCGCCGGTCATTCTCGCGGGGAATGCCAGGGCAGGGGCTTTTCAGGTTTCAGCCGTTTTAGATGGGCTCTGCCCACATGTCGTATTCGTCGGCATCCACTACACGGCAACGCACTTTGTCGCCTGGCTTGAAGCCATGGTCGCCATCGATGAACACGCTGCCGTCGATTTCCGGGGCATCGAAGAAGCTGCGGCCAACCGAACCTTGCTCCTCAACTTCGTCGATCAGCACTTCGATTTCCTTGCCGATGCGCAGTTGCAGGCGGGCGGTGCTGATGGCCTGCTGGTGGGCCATGAAGCGGTCCCAGCGCGCTTGCTTGATGTCGTCCGGCACTTCTTCCAGGCCCAGGTCGTTGGCCGGGGCGCCTTCTACCGGCGAGTACTGGAAGCAGCCCACACGGTCGAGCTGGGCTTCGGTCAGCCAGTCCAGCAGGTACTGGAAGTCTTCCTCGGTCTCGCCCGGGAAGCCGACAATGAAGGTGGAGCGGATCACCAGCTCAGGGCACTGTTCGCGCCAGTTCTTGATGCGCGCCAGGGTGCGGTCTTCGAAGGCAGGGCGCTTCATCGACTTGAGCACTTTCGGGCTGGCGTGCTGGAACGGGATGTCCAGGTACGGCAGGATCTTGCCGGCGGCCATCAGCGGGATAACGTCGTCGACGTTCGGGTACGGGTACACATAGTGCAGGCGTACCCAGGCACCCAGGCTGCTCAGGGCCTCGCACAGTTCGAGCATGCGGGTCTTGACCGGGCGGCCGTTCCAGAAGTCGGTCTTGTACTTGACGTCGACGCCGTAGGCGCTGGTGTCCTGGGAAATCACCAGGATCTCCTTGACCCCGGCCTTGACCAGGCGCTCGGCCTCGCTCAGCACTTCACCCACCGGGCGGCTGACCAGCTTGCCGCGCATCGACGGGATGATGCAGAAGCTGCAGCTGTGGTTGCAGCCTTCGGAAATTTTCAGGTACGCATAGTGGCGCGGGGTCAGCTTGATGCCCTGTGGCGGCACCAGGTCGATCAGTGGGTTGTGGTCCTGGCGTGGCGGTACCACTTCGTGCACGGCGTTGACCACCTGCTCGTACTGCTGTGGGCCGGTGACCGACAGCACGCTGGGGTGCACGTCACGGATGCTGCCTTCCTCGACACCCATGCAGCCGGTGACGATGACCTTGCCGTTTTCCTTGATCGCTTCGCCGATCACTTCCAGCGACTCGGCCTTGGCGCTGTCGATGAAGCCGCAGGTGTTGACCACCACCACGTCGGCGTCCTCGTAGGTGGGCACGACTTCATAACCTTCCATGCGCAGCTGGGTGAGGATGCGCTCGGAATCGACCAGGGCTTTTGGGCAACCCAGGCTTACGAAACCTACCTTGGGGGTGGCGGGCGTGGTGGACATGACTAACCTCGGTATTGAATGCAGGTCGCCCGGCCGGAATCGCGGGCGATCTTGACGGGCGCTTTTTGGCGCCTCTGATCAAAAAGTGCGCAATTCTAGCGAGCGCAAGGTCGCTTGACCAGCAGAAATACGACGAACGCTGCGCTATGCTTCGCGCCGTTGCGTGAAGGTGCCTTCGGGGGCCAGGCGCGCGAGTGAATACTAAAGGCCGAGATGGCCGTCTGCGGGAGTGGTCGATGGTTCAGGCAAGCAGTCACGCCGAGGGCGGGCACGCGGGGAAGCAGGGGGCGGCGCGGTCGCTGGGCCTGCTCGTGGCGGCGGTCGGGGTGGTTTATGGCGATATTGGCACCAGCCCGTTGTATACCCTCAAGGAAGTCTTCACCGGCGGCTACGGGGTGCCGGTCAACCATGATGGCGTGTTGGGGATCCTGTCGCTGATCCTGTGGTCGCTGTTGTGGGTGGTGTCGTTCAAGTATGTGATGTTCATCCTGCGCGCCGACAACCAGGGCGAGGGTGGCACCATGGCGCTGACCGCGCTGGCGCGGCGGGCTACGGCCGCCTACCCGCGGTTGCGTACGCTGATGGTAATCTGCGGTTTGATCGGCGCTTCGCTGTTCTATGGCGACAGCATGATCACCCCGGCGGTATCGGTGCTCTCGGCCGTGGAGGGCATGGGCCTGGCGTTTGACGGAATCGACCACTGGGTGGTGCCGATTTCGCTGGTGGTGCTGGTGGCGCTGTTCCTGGTGCAGAAGCACGGCACCGAGAAAATCGGCAAGCTGTTCGGCCCGATCATGGTCACCTGGTTCGTGGTGCTGGGCGCATTGGGCGTGCACGGCATCTCACAGAGCCCGGAAGTGCTCAAGGCCTTCAACCCGGGCTGGGCGGTGAACTTCTTCGTGGTTCACCCAGGCATGGGCGTAGCCATCCTCGGTGCCGTGGTGCTGGCGCTAACCGGTGCCGAGGCGCTGTATGCCGACATGGGCCATTTTGGTCGCAAGCCGATCGCCCGGGCCTGGTTCATCCTGGTGCTGCCCGCGTTGGTGCTCAACTATTTCGGCCAGGGTGCACTGCTGCTGCAAAACCCGGAGGCGGCCCGCAACCCCTTCTATCTGCTGGCGCCGAGCTGGGCGCTGCTGCCGTTGGTCGGGTTGGCCACAATGGCCACTGTGATCGCCTCGCAGGCGGTCATTTCCGGGGCCTTTTCCCTGACCCGACAGGCCATCCAGCTGGGTTACATTCCGCGCATGCAGATCCAGCACACCTCCAGCGACGAGCAGGGCCAGATCTACATTGGCGCCGTGAACTGGACGCTGATGGTGGGCGTGGTGCTGCTGGTGATCGGCTTCGAGTCGTCCGGCGCCCTGGCGGCGGCCTACGGCGTGGCAGTAACCGGCACCATGCTGATGACCACCATTCTGGTGTCGGCGGTGATGCTGCTGTTGTGGAAGTGGCCGCCGGTGCTGGCAGTACCGATCCTGGTGGGCTTCCTGTTTGTGGATGGGCTGTTCTTCGCCGCCAACGTGCCGAAAATCTTCCAGGGCGGTGCCTTCCCGGTGCTGGCTGGCGGTGTGCTGTTCCTGCTGATGAGCACCTGGAAGCGCGGTAAGCAGATCCTGGTGGAGCGCATTGACGAAGGTGCGCTGCCATTGCCGCTGTTCATCAGCAGTATCCGCATTCAGCCGCCGCACCGGGTCGAAGGGACGGCGGTGTTCCTCACTGCCCGGTCGGATGCAGTGCCCCACGCCTTGTTGCACAACATGCTGCATAACCAGGTGCTGCACAGCCAGGTGGTGTTGCTGACTGTGGTCAGCGAGGACCGGCCGCGGGTACCGGAGCAGGAGCGCTTCGAGGTGGAGGCTTATGGTGACGGGTTCTTCCGAGTGCTCTTGCACTTTGGCTTCATGGACGAGCCCGACGTGCCGGCGGCATTGAAGCTGTGCCATCTGGACGATCTGGACTTCACCCCGATGCGCACCACTTACTTCCTCAGCCGCGAGACGGTAATCGCTTCGCGGCTGGAAGGGATGTCGCGCTGGCGGGGCAACCTGTTCGCGTTCTTGCTGAAGAATGCCAACGGTAACCTGCGCTTCTTCAACCTGCCGCTTAACCGGGTGATCGAACTGGGGACCCAGGTCGAGATCTGATTGCCAAGGGCTGCTATGCAGCCCATCGCCGGCAAGCCAGGCTCCCACAGGGGCAGCACAACGGTGGAGCTGTGCGCAGTAGATGTGGGAGCCTGGCTTGCCAGCGATGGGCCGCAAAGCGGCCCCAATCATTATCAGTTCTGTTCGGCGACGCTGGACTTGCCCTGGCGTGTCTCGATCTCACCAATCAAGCGCTTGGCCAGCGCCGGGTAGTTCTCATCAAAGTGGTGCCCCCCAGGCAGCTTCAGGCGCTCACCCACCGCAGTCTTTTCGGTGCAACCGCTTTCGTCGGTCTCTTCCACGCCATACACGCACACCACCTTGGCGGCCGGCAGCCTGGCCATTTCCGGTCCGGTTGGTGCTTCCTGGCCTTCCTTGCCCAGCCAGCCCTCGACCTCGATCTCGAAGCTGCCGCTGCGGGCAAAGGCCAGCAGCATCACTGCGTCGATGCGTTGCTGGTCCTCCACCGGCAGGCGGTTGTAGATTGCCGGCAGCACATCGGCACCGAACGAATAGCCAGTCAGTACAAAGCGCTTGGTACCCCACTTCTGCCGGTAATGTTGCATCAGCTCGGACAGGTCGGCCGCACTTTGCTCCGGGGTCTTGTGCTGCCAGTAATAGCGCAGGGTGTCGATACCC
Source organism: Pseudomonas sp. TSO6 (assembly GCF_056098905.1). Lineage (NCBI taxonomy): Bacteria > Pseudomonadati > Pseudomonadota > Gammaproteobacteria > Pseudomonadales > Pseudomonadaceae > Pseudomonas > Pseudomonas sp. TSO6. The sequence continues at coordinate 27,239 of NZ_JBLZWV010000019.1, forward strand.
ACCACCGGGTAGCCCAGCTTGGCCATTTCCCCGGCGACATCGCGGTCCAGGTCACGCCAGCCGCCGTCACCGGAGAGGAACAGGGTGACTGTGTCGGTGGTCTGCCCGGCCGGCACTTCTACCACGGGGATGGCCAGGGCGTTGCCATCGTGGCCTACCAGCGCCTGGGTCAGCTGGGCCTTGAGTACTTGTGGCAAGTGGATGTCGTAGTCACTGATGCTGGTTTCGGCATTGGCCTGGTCGCGTACGAACGCGGCACTGGCGTCATCCGGGTTGTCGTTCCAGGCGACGTTCCAGTGGCCATGCGCAGCCGCTGTGGGCAGCGGTGCCTGGCAGCCGGGTTGCTCGACGGTGAAGTCCACGGAAATAGCCCGGGCCTTGTCATCGTTCTGGCTGGCCAGCCAGCGCCAGGCCTGGGCGGCGCCAGGGCCGATACCAGCGACCAATGTCGGCTTGTCCGACAGCTCGGCCAGGGCCTGGCCCATGACCTGTTGCTGCTTGCTGCAGTCGTTAGGCGGCAAAACCACCTGCACCAGCTGAGCTTCACCGGCCTGGCTCAGGTCAAGCAACTGCTTGTCCGTCAGCGCCTGATCCTGTGGCACACCGATGGCCACCCGGGCCTTGGGGTGCACGCCCGGGGTCACGCGGGTGATGCTGGCGCCATTGCTGCTCAATTGCTCCAGGCGCGCCTCGGGGGCCGGACGCGTCCACAGCCAGAATGCCAGCACCCCTCCCAGGGCGGCCAGCAGCAGAGTAACCAGCAGGTACAGCCAAAAGCGTCGGGTCATCAACGTTTCACCAATCCAGTCAGGCCGCCTGCAATCAGGGCGGCAGTATCGGCCAGTGCCACAAGCGGGTCGAGCCCGGCCGGCACGGCCATGTAGCGGGGTTCCCAATCCGGTTGGAACTTGTCCTTGAAGCGTCGAAGCCCCTGGAAGTTGTAAAGCTGTTCGCCACGGCGGAACACCATCGAGCCCAGGCGCTGGGTCAGGGGCGCGCCACGCCGCGGCTGCAGGCCTGAAAGCGGCACCATGCCCAGGCTGAAGCGGGAATACTCATGGCTTTTGTAGTGCAGGATCAGGCCGATCATCATGAACTCCATGGTCAGCTTCGGTGCCTCGGGGTGTGCACGCATCAGGTCGAGGCTGGCCAGCTCGTTGCTGTGGGTCTCCAGCAGGTTGGCGAACGCCACCGGCCGGCCCTGGAAGCGGATCAGGGCGATGCGGAAATGCTGCAGGTACTCCGGGCTAAAGCGCCCCAGCGAGAAGCCTTTTTCGCGCACGCTTTTACCGCCGAGCCAGGCATCGGAAATTTCCTTCAGCTCTGCCAGCGGGGCGTGGCCAGGTTCGTGAATTTCGAGGCTCAGGCCGTCGCGGCCACCGCGGTTCCACGTGTAGCGCAGGTCCTTCATCTCTTTGCCCTTGGCTTCGAGGTCGAAGCGGCGCAAGTCCACCCGGGCTTCTTCGCCCAGCTTCAGTGCGGTCAGGCCAATGTCCATATAGAACGGCAGGTTTTCGGCGCGCACCTGGTAGAACACTGGCCGGGCGTGATGCAGGTCGCACAGGTCACGGAACTGCCAGATCATTTCGGCGCGTTCCTGGGCCGGGCCGATCGGGTCGTACAGGGCCACCAGGCTACGGCCGCGACGCGCGTACATAAGGAAGGCATTGTCGCGTGGGTGAAACAGCAACGCCTTGTCGCCGGTCAGGGCCAGGCCGCCGTCGGGCTGGTCGGAGGCCAGCAGGATACGGTTGGCGCGCTGCAGTTCTTCGTCGTCGGGCAGGTGGATCACCGGCGGCGCGGTGCGCAGCAGCCAGGTCAGCGCCAAGGCAGCCAGCAGCAAGGCGCTGCCCATGGCGGCGCGCAGGCCGCGCGGGGCATCGGCGTCGAGGGTGAACTGCCACCACAGCTGATGGCTGTAGGGCACATCCTGGTAGGCAAACAACAGCAGCCACACCGATGCGCCGACCGCACAGGCACTGGCCACCAGGAACACTGGCGAAAATGGCAGCTCCAGCAGGCGGCTGGGGCGGTAGAACGAGCGACGGAACAGGGCCAGCAGGGCCGCGGTGAAGGTCAGCAGGCAAGCCTCTTCCCAGTCAAAACCCTTGAGCAGCGACAGCAGGGCACCGACCAGGAGCAGCACGGTGGTCAGCAGCCAGGCCGCGGACAGCCGCCGGCGCAGGCCTTGGGCCAGCAACAGGCACAGCACGCCGATCAGGCTCGCGCCAAAGTGCGAGGCATCGATCAGCCGGTGCGGCACCAGGAAGCCCATGTGCTCCAGGCGCGTGTCGATCTCGGGCGTGACGCCGGAAAACAGCAGCACCACCCCAGACAGGAATACCATTATCGACAGGATGGGGGCGGCCATCCCGGAGGCGGCCTTGATGGCCTGCTGCGCGAACAGCAGGCGCCGGGCTTCATTGGCCAGCAGCAGTACGCAGGCCAGCAGCAGGGGCAGCACCACATAGATCAGCCGGTACAGCAGCAGGGCGGCCGCCAGCGGCGCGGCACCGAGCTGGTCGGCAAAGGCCGCCAGCAGGATGGCTTCGAACACCCCGACGCCGCCCGGTACGTGGCTGAGCACCCCTGCGGCCAGGGCCAGCAGGTACACCATCACAAACGCGCCAAAGGGTGGTGCTTCGGGCAGCAGCAGATACAGTACGGTGGCGGCCGCTGCCACATCCAGCGCGGTAATCAGCAGTTGCAGGGCGGCCAGGCGCGCGCCCGGCAGGCGCAGTGTGCGGCGGCCCAGTTGCACCAGCAGGTTATTGGCCAGCGGCTGTTCGGCCAGGCGCCGGCGGTACAAGCCGAACACCAGCAGGGCGGACGCCACCAGCACGGCGGCGGCGATACCTGCCAGCAGGCCAGGCGCCAACCCCAGTGCGGTCGAGGCTGCCGGCAGGTCGCTCAAGGTTGCCAAGGCGGCGAGGGGGGGCAGCGCGCAGCCCAGCGACAGGCTGGCAAACACGGTCATGCGTGCGACTTCGCCAGCGCCCAGCCCCTGGCGTGCATACAGGCGGTAGCGCACCGAGCCACCCGAAAGCATCGACAGGCCGATGGCGTTGCCGATGGCAAAGGCGCTGAAGCCGCCAAGCACCAGGCTGCGTGCCGGCAGTTTCACGCCGGCATAGCGGCTGGCCGACCACTCGTAACCCAGCAGGATCACGAAGCCGATCACGGTCGCCAGCAAGGCACCCAGCACTGACTGGGCCGGTACGCTGAGCATGGCATCGTGCAAGGCATAGATGTCCAGCTCGCTCAGCAGGTGGCGGCAGGCAATCAACGCCATGGTGAACAGCACCAGGGTCACTGCCAGGCCGATGGGCTGGCGGTAGCGGCTCACGCGTTCGAGCAAGGGCAGACGCTGCACGGCACCCGGTAGCGCCGAGGCCAGTGGCACCGGAGGTTCGGGGTTGTGAGAAGTCATAGGTTGCCTCGGGCATGCAGCGCGAGGTTGAGGGGAGGTACGGCCAAGTGAAAGTCCCTTAGGAAAACGTATCCAATGTTACTCCAGCCTCAGGCGCTTTCAGCGGCTTGGCAGGGTTAAAGATAGTTCATCCTGGGCTGGATGCCTCAAGCCTGCGGGTTGGCTGGAGGGCGGGAAAATCGATGCGACTAAAAGCAGGGAGGGCAGAAGCAACAAACCCCGCGCTGCTGTTACACAGGCGGGGTTTGTTCTGACGAATATGGTTGCGGGAGCCGGATTTGAACCGACGACCTTCGGGTTATGAGCCCGACGAGCTACCAGGCTGCTCCATCCCGCGTCAGTGGGGCGGATTCTACAGCGTGTGGTTTGTATGTCAAGCGCTAAGCTTTGATTTGTCGATGTTTTTCCGATGATACTTTTCAGCGGACAAAGAAAAAGGCCACTGCGTTAACAGTGGCCTTTTCTTGAACTTGGTTGCGGGAGCCGGATTTGAACCGACGACCTTCGGGTTATGAGCCCGACGAGCTACCAGACTGCTCCATCCCGCGTCTGTGGGGCGCATTCTACAGTTTGCTGAGTGGGTGTCAAGCGCTAAGCTTTGATTTATCAAAGGTTTTTCGGTTTTACTTTTTAGAAGGCAAAGAAAAAGGCCACTGTATGAACAGTGGCCTTTTCTTGAATCTGGTTGCGGGAGCCGGATTTGAACCGACGACCTTCGGGTTATGAGCCCGACGAGCTACCAGGCTGCTCCATCCCGCGCCTGTGAGATCGAATTCTACGGATTTACGCCACAGTGTCAAGCAGTTTCATTGAAAAATCCTTTTTTGTTCAAACCCTTAGCGCTCGTCAGCAGCAAGCGGCTCAGGCGCGACGGGGCTTTCAGGCAGTTTGTCGTGTGATGCAGCGGGTAAGGTGTTTCAGGCAGGTCGCATGCGATACTATCTGTATGAATTTACAGTGCTGACGGCCATCCATGTCCTTGCGCAAGATCATCCACGTCGACTGCGATTGCTTCTACGCCGCGATCGAGATGCGTGACGACCCCCGCCTGGCCGGGCGGCCCATGGCGGTTGGGGGCTCGCCTGAGCACCGTGGGGTGATCGCTACCTGCAACTATGAAGCGCGTGCCTATGGTGTGCGCTCGGCCATGTCGTCACGGCATGCACTGAAGCTGTGCCCCGACCTGTTGATCGTCAAGCCGCGCTTCGAGGCCTACCGTGAGGCCTCGCGGGAAATCCATGCGATCTTCCGCGACTACACCGAGCTGATCGAGCCTTTGTCGCTGGACGAAGCCTACCTGGATGTAAGTGACAGCCAGTGGTATTCGGGCAGTGCCACGCGCATCGCCGAGGATATCCGCCGGCGTGTCGCCCGCACCCTGCATATCACCGTGTCGGCGGGCGTGGCGCCAAACAAGTTCCTGGCCAAGATTGCCAGTGACTGGCGCAAGCCCAACGGGCTGTTCGTGATTACCCCGGGCGAGGTGGAGGCCTTTGTCGCCGCCTTGCCGGTGGCCAGGCTGCATGGGGTGGGCAAGGTGACGGCAGATAAACTGACGCGGCTGGGCATCGAAACCTGCCTTGACCTGCGTGAATGGTCGCGCCTGGCACTGGTGCGTGAGTTTGGCAGCTTTGGCGAGCGTTTGTGGGGGCTGGCGCGGGGTATAGATGACCGTGCAGTACAAAATGACAGCCGCAGGCAGTCGGTCAGTGTGGAAAACACTTACGACACCGACCTGCCGGACCTGGCCAGTTGCCTGGCGCGGTTACCCGAGCTGCTGGAGAGCCTGAACGAGCGTATTGCCCGTATGGACAGCAGTTATCGGCCGGACAAGCCGTTCGTCAAGGTCAAGTTCCATGACTTCAGCCAGACCACGATGGAGCAGGCAGGGGCCGGGCGGGACCTTGAAAGTTATCGACAGCTTCTGGGGCAGGCATTCGCCCGGGGTGGCAAGCCGGTGCGCTTGCTGGGAGTAGGGGTGAGGTTGCGCGATTTGCGCGGAGCGCATGAGCAGTTGGAGCTGTTTACGCCTGAATGAAAAGGGGCCGCATAGCGGCCCCTTCTTTTACTGCACGCCCGGATCTGCCACCAACCGGCCAGTGGCCTTGGTCAGCGATTGCAGAAATTCCTGCTGCAGCTCCGGATCGTTGCGGGTCAGCTCGATCAGGCTTTGTTCCATTTCACTGGCTTCTTCTTCAAGGCCCAGCTCCGACAGACGCTTGACCCGATGTACCCACTGGCCGACATCATCATCTTCGAGGTCGTCGAAGATCAGCTCATGGGCTTCGAGCAGCTTGTTGCGCAAGGTGGCGCTGACCAGCAGGCTGGCATCACCCCGCACCGCGTTGTCCTCGTCGAGTACCTGAAGGTGCAGGGTGCCGACGTGGTTAAGGTTCTGCTCGGAGAACGGGCTGTCGAGCAGGTTCAGGCGCAGCACGCCGTTCCTGTCGGTGGTCAGCTCGTGGGTCATCTTGCCGGCCTTGACCTCGACCAGGCGTTCGCTCCAGGGCACGCTGGTAGATTCCTCGCGCTTGCCTTTCTGCACTTCGCTGATCCCGGCCAGGTTCTGCTGGGCACGCCCGTTGGATGGCACGTTCATGAACGGGTTGAGCCCGTCCACGCCATAGCTCAGCCAATCATGGGTGATGCTTTCCGGCAGGTTGCCCAAGGCGAAGACGTTGACCACGTTGGCGCCGACGCCCGCTACCACGGCCACTGCACCCAGCGGGATCTCGTAGACCTCCCGCCAGGGCTGGTAAGGCGTGTAGCGGTCATAGCGACGGGTGACTTCGAACTCGGTGACTTCGAAGCGCTTCTGCTCATGCACGCGTACACGTCGTTGCGGCAGCTCCATCACCTTTGGCTCGCCGACATCGATCTGCAGGGTGTGCTCGAGCAATTTGCGCTCGACGCGCTCCTCGTGGTCGCTGCGCTGGGACATCTGGTTGGCGCAGCCGCTGACGAGCAGGGCGCCGCACAGTGCGGCGCCCCCCAGGGTAAAGGTACTTCGCTTGAACATGATCACTCGTGCATTGGTTATCAGCGGCGAACGCGGGCCTGCAGGAAGCTCAGCACTTCATTGAGCGGCAACGCCTGGGCGTCCTGCTCGGTGCGGTGCTTGTACTCCAGGTTGCCTTCGGCCAGGCCGCGATCGCTGACGACGATGCGGTGTGGAATGCCGATCAGCTCCATGTCGGCAAACTTGATGCCTGGGCTGGTCTTCTTGTCGCGGTCGTCCAGCAGCACTTCAAAGCCGGCAGCGGTCAGTTCGGCGTACAGCTTGTCGGTTGCCTCGCGAACCACCTCGGTTTCGTAGCGCAGCGGTACCAGGGCGATCTGGAACGGCGCCAGGGCATCGTTCCAGATGATGCCCTTGTCGTCATAGCTCTGCTCGATGGCAGCGGCGACCACGCGGGACACACCAATACCGTAGCAGCCCATCGACAGAACCACCGGCTTGCCGTTCTCTCCCAGTACCTGGCACTTCAGCGCTTCGCTGTACTTGGTGCCCAGCTGGAAGATGTGGCCCACTTCAATGCCGCGCTTGATCACCAGGGTGCCCTGGCCGTCCGGGCTTGGGTCGCCTTCAACCACGTTACGCAGGTCGGCGACCTGTGGAACCGGCAGGTCGCGCTCCCAGTTCACGCCGAAGTAGTGCTTGTCGTCGATGTTGGCGCCGATGCCGAAGTCGCTCATCAGGGCAACCGAACGGTCGATGATGCATTCCAGCGGCAGGTTCAGCGGGCCGAGCGAGCCGGCACCGGCGCCAATGGCGTCGCGCAGTTCGGCTTCGGTGGCCATGACCAGAGGGTCGGCAACCTGTTCCAGCTTGGTGGCCTTGATTTCGTTCAGCTCGTGGTCGCCGCGAACGATCAGTGCAATCAGCTTGCCTTCTTCAGCGCCGCGCACGATCAGGGTCTTGACGGTCTTCTCGATCGCCAGGCCGTGGTTTTCAACCAGTTGTGCGATGGTCTTGGCCTCTGGCGTGTCGACCAGGCGCAGCTCCTCGGTAGGGGCAGGGCGCACGGTTTCACGCGGGATGGCCTCGGCCTTCTCGATGTTGGCGGCGTAGTCGGAGCTGTCGCTGAAGATCACGTCGTCTTCGCCGGACTCGGCCAGTACGTGGAATTCGTGCGAGTAGCTGCCACCGATCGAGCCGGTGTCGGCCTGCACTGGGCGGAAGTCCAGGCCCAGGCGGGTGAATACGTTGCTGTACGCCTGGTGCATGCGGTCGTAGGTTTCCTGCAGGGAAGCCTGGTCGGCATGGAACGAGTAGGCGTCCTTCATGATGAACTCGCGGCCGCGCATCAGGCCGAAGCGCGGGCGGATCTCGTCACGGAACTTGGTCTGGATCTGGTACATGTTGAGCGGCAGCTGTTTATAGCTGGACAGCTCGTTACGGGCCAGGTCGGTGATGACTTCTTCGTGGGTCGGGCCAACGCAGAAGTCGCGCTGGTGGCGGTCCTTCAGGCGCAGCAGCTCAGGGCCGTACTGTTCCCAGCGGCCGGACTCCTGCCACAGCTCGGCAGGCTGGATGCTTGGCATCAGCACTTCCAGGGCACCGGCGGCGTTCATTTCCTCACGCACCACGGCCTCGACCTTGCGCATTACCCGCAGGCCCATCGGCAGCCAGGTGTACAGGCCGGAGGCCAGTTTGCGGATCATGCCGGCACGCAGCATGAGCTGATGGCTGATGACCACTGCGTCGGCAGGGGTTTCTTTCTGGGTGGCGAGCAAATATTGACTGGTGCGCATGGTTAGCCGTGTCGATTGCCTAAGACGTTGAAATAGCCCCGCATTGTACGGGGGCGAAACGAAGGCGTACAGGATGCCCCAGGGCGGGCCGCTTGTCAGCCAAGAAAAAGCCCGGCGAGATCGCCGGGCTTTTTCAGGTGCGGAGCACTGCAAGCCAGGCTTACAGGATGCTCAGCGGGTACTCCACGATCAGGCGCAGTTCGTCGATCGAGCTCGAACCGTAGTAAACGCCGTCGCTGGAGCGGTAGGTGGCCTGACGCACGCGCAAGCTCAGGTCTTTGGCCGGGCCGCTCTGCAGTACGTACTTGACGTCTACGTCGCGTTCCCATTCCTTGCCGTTGTTGGTGCTTTCGGTAGTGGCACCCGAGCCGCGAACATAGCGGGTCATGAAGGTCAGGCCAGGTACGCCGTATTCGGCGAAGTTCAGGTCGTAGCGCGCCTGCCAGGACTTCTCGTCTTCGGCGTTGAAGTCGGAGCGGGCAACGGAGTTGGCCAGGAAGATGGTGCCGCCACCGTCGACGCCGTAAGCGTAGTCGCCGTCGCCGCTGACCTTCTGGTAAGCCAGGGTGAAGGTGTGGGCGCCAATGTTGTAGGCGGCCGAGAGGCTGGCTGCAATGTTGTCCAGTTCGTTGCTGCCGTCAGCCTTGCTGACGAATGCGCCGGTCAGGTTGTCGCCGATGGACTTGGTGTCATAGATGTTGAAGTCGAACACCAGGCCTTGCTTGTCGCTGATCGGCAGCGCCCAGTTGATGTTGCCGTACCACTTGCGGAAGTGGTCTTCAATGCGCGAGTAGTAGACGCTGGTGCTGAGGTTGTCGTTGATGGCATAGGTGCCACCGAAGACGTTGGCCTCGGTCAGGCGCAGGCTGTCGTGGTAAGTCTGAGCCTGGGCGTTCAGCGCGGTGAAGTGACCGGCGTGCAGGGTGAGGCCATCGATTTCGTTGCTGGTGATCAGGCCACCTTCAGCAACCTCTGGCAGCAGTCGGCTATCGTCGGTGGCCAGTACCGGCAGGGCGGTGAACTGGTCGCCAAACTTCAGTACGGTATTGGACACGCGCAGTTTTACTGCACCGCCGCCTTCGGAGTAGTCATCTTGCGAACGGCCATCGGAGGCAGTCGGGAACAGGCCGGTGCCGGCGCGGCCTTTGCCGCTGTCCAGTTTCAGGCCCAGCATGCCGATGGCGTCAACGCCGAAGCCTACGGTGCCCTGGGTGAAGCCCGATTCGAAGGTGCCCAGGAAGCCCAGGCCGGTTTCTTCGACGCGGCTCTTGCCGCTGTCGTTGTTACGGAAGTCACGGCTGAAGTACAGCATGCGGGTTTTTACGTTCAGCTTGCTGTCTTCGAGGAAACCTTTGGACTCGTCTTGTGCCGAGGCCATTGCCAACTGCGAGGTCCCTGCCGCAACGGCCAGGGCGATCATGCTCCACTTCATCACGCGCATCGTGATTTGCTCCTTTGGTTTTTAGGAAGAGTACCGCCGCGCCCAAGTGTTTTAGTTATAGGGTGCAGCTCTTTCTTGTTATGTCGGCGAAAATGTATAGCACGCTGACTGTTGTTGGCGATATGGCTATATAGACTCTTTACGGAACTTTTTTGCCATGTCGCTTTTAGGTATTTCCATGTCGCAAATCACGCCCCGGTTTATGGGCCGTATAACGCCAGCGCTGTTCCTGTCACCGTAACGAATCTGTAACTACGGATTCTGGTTGAGGAAACTCCCTGGTAACCAATGCCGCTGTTGTTATTTGTCGCGTACACCTGCCACTGCAGATGTCGTGCCGACTTGGCGTGAAGTGAATGCAACAAGCGTGCTCAAAATTCGCAACACTTCATGAAATTTTCACAAAATCTGCTACCGAGGGTCGGAAAGTGCCGTAAACACGGGGCGAAGGCTGCCTCAGGGCATGATGGAGTCGAGAATCATTAAAATTTAAAAAGCTGTCATGAAAGTCAATGTGTTACCGCAACTTGTTCATCCAGAGTCGTTTGTGGGGTGACAAGTGTGGTGGCGGCGCGCAGGCGGCCTCATTTTGGTGCGAAAAGTAGCGCTGTGTTACCGGGAATGTGCAAGGTATCCTTGCAGGCCTGTTTTCCGCTTGAAAGCGGGTTGTTTTTGCCTGAAGGAGATATGCCGTGTTCGTCCTGGATTCGCGTTTGCAGCAGGATTCCCTGGTGCTGGGGGAGTTTGCGTTGTGCCAGCTGTTGCTGAGCAAGGATGCCAACTACCCATGGTTCATCCTGGTGCCCAAGCGCGCCGGCATCAGCGAGCTGTTCGAGCTGGAAGCGGCAGAGCAGCAGCAGTTGTGGCAGGAAACCACCCTGCTGGCTGAAGCACTGAAGGCCAGCTACGGCGCCGACAAGATGAACGTGGCCACCCTGGGCAATGTGGTCAGCCAGTTGCACATGCACGTGATCGTGCGCCAGCGTGACGATGCCGCCTGGCCAGCACCGGTGTGGGGCAAGTGCCCGGCCGTGGCCTACCGCGACGACCAGTTGCAAGCCATTCGCCAGCGCGTGCGTGGGCTGCAGCTTGCTGGCTATCAGGAGGCCTGACATGTCGCTGGAATTGCGAATCGTCGAACTGGAAACCCGCCAGGCGTTCCAGGATGACACCCTGCAGGCGTTGAATGATGTGGTGGTCGAGCAGGCGCAGGTGATCGAGCGGCTGAAATTACAGGTGGCCGAACTGATCAAGCGCCATGAAGAGATGGTCGGCCAGTACGGCACCGAGGGGGAGGAGGCGCCGCCGCCTCATTACTGATCACACGAATCCTGGTGGGCGCGGGCATGCCCGCGCCCACCAGGAGCGCTATCGCAAGACAATCAGCGGCGGGTAACTGCCACCACATCTTCGGCCTGCAGGCCCTTGTCGCGGTGCATCACCGAAAACTCCACGCGCTGGCCTTCGACCAGGATGCGGTGGCCTTCGCCGCGTATGGCACGAAAGTGCACGAAGATGTCATCACCCGAATCGCGGGAGATGAAACCAAAGCCTTTCGAGGTGTTGAACCACTTCACCGTGCCGGTATCACGGTTGCCAGCATCCTGGGCGGCATGCTGGCTGCTGCGTGCCTTGCGCGGGCTGCGGGCAAAGCCCACCGCCAGGTGCAGGGCCACGGCCAGTGCCGCACAGACCAGCGCCGCGAGGTTGCCCATTTCCGGGCGAGCCAGCAGCGTCAGGGTCTGCAGCACCACCGCCACCACCAGCAGGGCGCAGGCAAGGTGCTGCAACTGCTGACGGGCGCCGCGGTAGTACAGCGGTACGACCGGGGCCAGGACCAGGTTGAGCAGGCCGAGCAGGGCAAGGTAGACCGCGTCGGGTTGTTGCAGGAAGGGTGTTGCATCGGTTTTCAGGCTGGGTATGAGCGATAGCAGCAAGGCTGCCACGCCCGTCACCAGATGGACGATCTTGAACATGGAGTTGGCTCACAGTTGATAAGGCCGATCACAGGAAGAGCTGGCAGCACGGTGCGCATGAGGTGTAGGGCGCGAACACGTGACAAGCCAGCCTATGCACCCGGCAATGACAGTCCGCACGGGTGGCACGGTGCCTATTTAACAGCAAAGGCGAAGGCTACTCAAACCGCAGGCCTCAGTGGCGATGTGTTGCGCCATGTCACAGGCAGTGTGGGGCAAGTGTTGCTACAGTGGTCGGCGTCCGCTTGAGTCTCAAGCCTTATGGAAAGGGGAACTTCAATGGCAATCGATATCGGTATCAGTGAAGAAGATCGCAAGTCCATCGTCGATGGGCTGTCCCGCCTGTTGTCGGATACCTACGTGCTGTATCTGAAAACCCATAATTTTCACTGGAACGTCACCGGTCCGTCGTTCCGCACCCTGCACCTGATGTTCGAAGAGCAGTACAACGAACTGGCACTGGCGGTCGATTCGATTGCCGAGCGCATCCGTGCCCTGGGCTTCCCTGCGCCGGGGTCTTATGCATTCTATGCACGGCATTCCTCTATCAAGGAGGAGGAAGGCGTACCACCGGCGGACGAGATGATCCGCCAGCTGGTCCAGGGCCAGGAGGCCGTGGTGCGTACTGCGCGCAGCATTTTCCCGGTAGTGGACAAGGTCAGTGACGAGCCAACTGCCGACTTGCTGACCCAGCGCATGCAGGTGCACGAGAAAACCGCGTGGATGCTGCGGGTATTGCTCGACGGCAAGTAATCAACAAGCGGCAAGTCCCCGGCAGGTGCAGCACAAGGCTGCGCCTGTCGGTAACTGTGCGGGAAGACTTTGCCGCTGCTCTAAACCTGCTGCCCAGCGCTTCATTGGTCACCTGTTACCGGTGACGAGGAAGTAGGGCGCATGATGCAAGCGAGCAAGCGTGTGGCTGGTCAGGGGAGCTGGCCAGGAAAACAGTGCATTGATCCGTTCAAGGCAGATTTCGATATGTTGCAGACGCAGCCGGTGTCACGTTCGGTGCGGCTCAACGGTTTTTCCACCTGTCTGCGTCTGGAGGCCGTCTACTGGGGCATACTGGAACGCATCGCCGCCGCCAACCGCTGTTCGGTCAGTGCGGTGTTGTCCTACGTGGACCGCGAAGTGCACCTGCGCCAGGGTGGGGTGCGCAACTTCAGTGGGCTGATTCGGGTAATCTGCGTTGCCTGGCTGCAAGACCCGCCAAGTGTGCGCTGATCGCCTGGCGGGCTGCGCAGTGCTTGCTAACCATATATAATCCCGCTTTTTGCTGCCTTGGCAGCGAGCGTTGTGGTTGACGAGAGACACCCATGCCCCTTTATGACTATCAATGTGCATCCTGCGAGCACCGCATGGAAGCACTGCAGAAGATCAGCGCCGCGCCGCTGACCGATTGCCCGGCCTGCCAGGCGCCGGCGCTGAAGAAGCTGCTGTCGGTGCCAGGCTTCCGCCTGAGCGGTAATGGTTGGTACGAAACCGACTTCAAGACCGGGGCGAAAAAGAATCTTGCAGGCGGCGACAAGGCCGACTGAGTTGAATGCTGTGACCGGGTCTTGCAGTATTAGCCCTCCGGGCGGCCAAGGCCTCCACCGAATACACGAATCACGAGAAGCGAAACCACCATCATGATGCGCAGCCATTATTGCGGCCAACTGAACGAGAGCCTGGACGGCCAGGAAGTCACCCTTTGCGGCTGGGTCCATCGTCGCCGCGACCACGGCGGGGTGATCTTCCTCGACATCCGTGACCGCGAAGGCATGGCCCAGGTCGTGTTCGACCCGGATCGCGCCGAAACCTTCGCCGCCGCCGACCGCGTGCGCAGCGAATACGTCGTGCAAGTCACCGGCAAGGTGCGCAAGCGCCCTGACGGCGCGGTGAATGCCAACATGGCCTCCGGTGCCATCGAGATCCTTGGCTACCAGCTGACCGTGCTGAACGAAGCAGAAACCCCGCCGTTCCCGCTGAACGAATACTCCGACGTCGGCGAGGAAACCCGCCTGCGTTACCGCTTCATCGACCTGCGTCGCCCGGAAATGGCCGAGAAGCTGCGTCTGCGTTCGCGCATCACCACCAGCATCCGTCGCTTCCTCGATGAAAACGGCTTCCTCGACGTCGAAACGCCGATCCTGACCCGTGCCACCCCGGAAGGCGCGCGTGACTACCTGGTGCCAAGCCGTACCCACGCCGGTAGCTTCTTCGCCCTTCCGCAGTCGCCCCAGCTGTTCAAGCAGCTGCTGATGGTCGCCGGCTTCGACCGCTACTACCAGATCGCCAAGTGCTTCCGTGACGAAGACCTGCGTGCTGACCGCCAACCGGAATTCACCCAGATCGACATCGAGACCAGCTTCCTCGATGAAAGCGAGATCATGGGCCTGACCGAGAGCATGATCCGCAAGCTGTTCAAGGAAGTGCTGGACCTGGAATTCGGCGAATTCCCGCACATGACCTTCGAAGAAGCCATGCGCCGTTACGGCTCCGACAAGCCAGACCTGCGTAACCCGCTGGAACTGGTCGACGTTGCCGACCAGCTGAAGGATGTCGACTTCAAGGTATTCGCAGGCCCGGCCAACGATCCGAAGTGCCGCGTTACCGCCCTGCGCGTGCCTGGCGCCGCCAGCATGCCGCGCAGCAAGATCGACGAGTACACCAAGTTCGTTGGCATCTACGGTGCCAAGGGCCTGGCGTACATCAAGGTCAACGAGCGCGCCAAGGGCGTCGAAGGCCTGCAGTCGCCGATCGTCAAGAACATCCCTGAAGCCAACCTCAACGTGATCCTCGATCGCGTTGGCGCGGTCGATGGCGACATCGTTTTCTTCGGTGCCGACAAGTTCAAGATCGTCAGCGAGGCCCTGGGCGCACTGCGCATCAAGGTCGGCAACGACTTCAACCTGCACACCTGCGAGTGGGCACCGATGTGGGTCGTCGACTTCCCGATGTTCGAAGAGAACGAAGACGGCAGCTTCACCGCGCTGCACCACCCGTTCACCGCGCCGAAGTGCTCGCCGGAAGAGCTTGAGGCCAACCCGGCCACAGCCCTGTCCCGTGCCTATGACATGGTCCTGAACGGTACTGAGCTGGGTGGCGGTTCGATCCGTATCCACCGCAAAGAGATGCAACAGGCTGTGTTCCGCCTGCTGGGCATCGAAGCGGCGGAACAGGAAGAGAAGTTCGGCTTCCTGCTCGACGCCCTGAAGTTCGGTGCGCCGCCGCACGGTGGCCTGGCCTTTGGTCTGGACCGCTTGGTCATGCTGATGACCGGCGCCCAGTCGATCCGTGAAGTGATCGCCTTCCCGAAAACCCAGAGCGCCGCGTGCGTCATGACTCAGGCCCCTGGCCTGGTCGACGCCAAGGCCCTGCGCGAGCTGCACATCCGACTGCGCGAACAGACCAAGGTCGAGTAAGCGGTCCCCGGGCGCATCCACATGGATGCGCCTTTGCGTTTCGGCGCAGGTATTTTCCCGTCCCGCCCCGTACAGGGGCGGGGCTGTTTGTGATTCAAAGTATTCGGAGTCGTTATGGCTGGTCATTCCAAGTGGGCGAACATCAAGCACCGCAAAGAGCGCCAGGATGCCAAGAGAGGCAAGGTCTTCACCAAGTGGATCCGCGAGCTGACCGTGGCTGCCAAGCAGGGTGGTGCTGACCCGGCATCCAACCCGCGCCTGCGTCTGGCGCTGGACAAGGCCTTGGGCGCCAACATGAGCCGCGACATCATCGATCGCGCCGTGGCCCGTGGTGCCGGCACCAACGAAAGCGACAACGTCGAAGAGCTCAGCTACGAAGGTTACGGTCCGGGTGGCGTGGCGATCATGGTCGAGACCATGACCGACAACCGCAACCGCACCGCCGCCGCCGTGCGGCATGCCTTCACCAAATGTGGCGGCAACCTGGGTACCGACGGCTCGGTGGCCTACCTGTTCGAGCGCAAGGGGCAGATCAGTTTTGCCCCGGGCGTGGATGAAGACGCGCTGATGGAAGCGGCGATGGAAGCCGATGCTGACGACGTGGTGGCCAACGATGACGGCTCGTTCGACGTGTTCACCTCGTTCAACAGCTTCTATGCCGTGCGTAACGCCCTGGAAGAGGCTGGTTTCAAGGCCGATGACGCAGAAATCGTCATGCAGCCGACCACCAGTGCCGAGCTCGACCAGGACGGTGCTGAAAAGGTGCTCAAGCTGATCGACATGCTCGAAGACCTGGATGACGTGCAGAACGTCTACTCCAATGCCCAGATTTCCGACGAGATCATGGAAAATATCGGCTAAGGTCTCCTGACCCTTCGCGTCAAGGCTGCTATTGGGGCCGCTGCGCAGCCCATCGCCGGCAAGCCAGCTCCCACAGGTACAGTGCATTTCTTAAGGCCTGCACTGTACTCGTGGGAGCTGGCTTGCCGGCGATGGGTCGCGCAGCGGCCCTAATGGTCTTGAACCGTGAGCTTTGAACGACAGGCACTATGACTCTGATTCTTGGTATCGACCCCGGTTCGCGCATCACCGGCTACGGCGTAGTACGCCAGACCGCCCGTGGTTGCGAGTACGTGGCGTCGGGCTGTATCCGCACCGGCAGCGGCGAGCTGCACGAGCGGCTGCAGATCGTTTTTCGTGGTGTCAGTGAAATCATCGCGCAGCACGAACCGGTGACCATGGGCATCGAGCGGGTGTTCATGGCGCGCAATGCCGACTCGGCGCTGAAGCTCGGCCAGGCCCGCGGCGCGGCTATCGTCGCTGCCGCCGAAGCCGGCCTGGAAATCGCTGAATACAGCGCCACACAGGTCAAGCAAGCGGTGGCCGGCACCGGTGGGGCCAACAAGGAGCAGGTGATGATGATGGTCATGCACCTGCTGAAACTGACGCAAAAGCCGCAGATCGACGCCTCCGATGCTTTGGCCATCGCGTTGTGCCACGCTCACACCCGTTCCAGCCTGGTGCCCCATGGGCTGGCAACGGCGCGGCGGCGCGGCGGGCGCTTGCGTCTGTAGGCGCTTCATGCGCTGATACACATTTTGTTCGGGTGATGCGTTCACCCGTTGCATTTGCTGATAGGGTTGAGCGGTCTTTGACCGGCTCCCCGAGAGGAAGGATCGGAACGTGATTGGACGTTTGCGCGGCACCCTGGCGGAGAAACAGCCGCCGCACCTGATTATCGACGTCAACGGCGTGGGTTACGAACTGGAAGTTCCCATGACCACGCTGTACCGTCTGCCCAAGGTGGGCGAACCCGTCACCGTGCACACCCATCTGGTCGTGCGCGAAGACGCCCACTTGCTCTATGGGTTTGCCGAAAAGCGCGAGCGCGAGCTGTTCCGCGAGCTCATCCGGCTTAACGGCGTGGGCCCGAAGCTGGCACTGGCGCTCATGTCCGGCCTGGAAGTCGATGAGCTGGTGCGCTGCGTGCAAGCCCAGGACACCTCGGCCCTGGTACGCGTGCCCGGTGTCGGCAAGAAAACCGCCGAACGCCTGCTGGTCGAGCTCAAGGACCGCTTCAAGGCCTGGGAAACCTCCCCGGCCATGTTCACCCTGGTGTCCGATGGCCCGCTGCCGGCCGCCAGCGAGTCGAGCGCCGAGGCTGATGCCGTCAGCGCCCTCGTCTCGCTGGGCTACAAGCCGCAGGAAGCCAGCAAGGCGATCGCCGCGATCAAAGACAAGGCCGGCCTGAGCAGTGAAGAGCTGATCCGCCGCAGCCTTAAAGGGATGATTACCAAGTGATCGAAGCCGACCGCCTGATCGCCGCCAGTGGCCGCGACCGCGAAGAGGTCCAGGACCGTGCGATTCGCCCGCTGAGCCTGGACGATTACATCGGCCAGCCGGTGGTGCGCGAGCAGATGGCGCTGTTCATCCAGGCCGCCCGTGGCCGTAGCGAGTCGCTCGACCACACGCTGATCTTCGGCCCGCCGGGGCTGGGCAAGACTACCCTGGCCAACATCATTGCCCATGAAATGGGTGTGTCGGTGAAGAGCACCTCGGGGCCGATCCTGGAGCGCCCCGGCGACCTGGCGGCCATGCTGACCAACCTCGAACCGCACGACGTGCTGTTCATCGACGAGATCCACCGGCTGTCGCCGGTCGTCGAAGAGGTGCTGTACCCGGCCATGGAGGACTTCCAGCTCGACATCATGATCGGCGAAGGGCCGGCGGCCCGTTCGATCAAGCTCGACCTGCCACCGTTTACCCTGGTGGGGGCTACCACCCGTGCCGGCATGCTCACCAACCCCTTGCGCGACCGCTTCGGTATTGTCCAGCGCCTGGAGTTCTACAGCGACAAGGACCTGGCCACCATCGTCAGCCGTTCGGCCAACATCCTTGGCCTGGTCATCGAAGACCAGGGCGCCTACGAGATTGCCCGGCGTGCCCGTGGCACGCCACGTATCGCCAACCGCCTGCTGCGCCGCGTGCGCGACTACGCCGAGGTGCGCGGCAAGGGCCAGATCACCAAAGCCGTGGCCGACATGGCGCTGAACCTGCTGGATGTCGACGAACGTGGCTTCGACCATTCCGACCGCCGCCTGCTGTTGACCATGATCGAGAAGTTCGATGGCGGCCCGGTAGGGGTGGACAACCTGGCTGCGGCCATCAGCGAAGAGCGTCATACCATCGAAGATGTGCTGGAGCCGTACCTGATCCAGCAGGGCTACATCATGCGCACGCCGCGCGGTCGCGTGGTCACCCGGCATGCCTACCTGCACTTTGGCCTGAATATTCCCGGGCGTTTGGGGGAGGGCGGTGATTTTTCCGAGCCAGGCGATGAATGACAGATCAAAAGCGACTTTTCGTGGTCCTACCGCTGGCATGCAAAGGGTGCGCTGGCAATAAGACATTAATGAAGAAAAAACAGTTGCCACAGCGGATTGGCAAGCTGAGGAGTAAGCACTAGAGTATGCGCGCGCAAAATCAGCTCGAACCGTTCGCACACCGTTGTCGCGTCTATTACGAAGATACCGATGCGGGCGGCGTGGTGTACTACGTCAACTACCTGAAATTCATGGAGCGCGCGCGCACCGAACGCCTGCGGCACCTGGGTTTTTCCCAGTCGCAGCTGGCCGAAGACAACCTGCTGTTCGTGGTCCATTCCAGCGAAGCGCGCTACCACGCGCCGGCGCGGCTGGACGACGCGTTGCGGGTGACCGCGCAAGTACTTGAACTCAATCGCGCCAGCCTGCGCTTTGTACAGCAGGTCTGGCGGGAAAAGGATGAAACGCTGCTCTGCGAAGGGCAGTTCCTGGTGGCCGCCGTGCGCGCCGACACTTTCAAACCCCGAGCCATACCCCCCCAGCTGCGCGACGCCTTGGCGGCGGACGGCTCGGGTAACCAATCGAATGCAGGAGAATAAGCGTGGAAGCTAACGTCGTCGACCATACCTCCATGTGGAGTCTGGTCAGCAATGCCAGCGTAGTGGTACAGCTGGTAATGCTGATCCTGGTGGCCGCCTCGGTCACCTCATGGATCATGATTTTCCAGCGCAGCACCATGCTGCGCGCCGGTCGTCGTGCGCTGGATGCCTTCGAGGAGCGCTTCTGGTCGGGCATTGACCTGTCCAAGCTGTACCGTCAGGCAGGCAGCAACCCAGACCCGGATTCCGGCGTCGAGCAGGTGTTCCGTGCCGGCTTCAAGGAGTTCTCGCGCCTGCGTCAGCAGCCGGGCGTTGACCCGGACGCCGTCATGGAAGGCGTTGGCCGTGCCATGCGCGTAGCCATTTCGCGCGAGGAAGAAAAACTCGAGCAGAGCCTGCCGTTCCTGGCCACCGTCGGCTCCACCAGCCCGTACATCGGCCTGTTCGGTACCGTATGGGGGATCATGAACTCCTTCCGCGGCCTGGCCAGCGCCCAGCAGGCCACCCTGGCCACCGTTGCCCCGGGTATCGCCGAAGCGCTGATCGCCACCGCCATCGGCCTGTTCGCAGCAATCCCGGCGGTAATCGCCTACAACCGTTTCGCCGCGCGCAGCGAAGTGCTGATCGGTCGTTACTACACCTTCGCCGACGAGTTCCAGGCGATCCTGCACCGCAAAGTGCACACCAGCGAAGAGTAATCAGGTAGAAGCCCATGGCCCGAGTTCGCCACAAACGCAAGCCCGTCGCCGAGATGAACGTGGTGCCCTACATCGACGTGATGCTGGTGCTGCTGGTCATCTTCATGGTGACGGCGCCCATGCTCAACCAGGGCGTGAAAGTCGACCTGCCCAAGGTTTCCAGTGAAGCCTTGCCGCAGGACAACAACGTCCAGATCCTCACCATCTCCATCAAGGCCGACAAGACCTACTACTGGAACCTTGGCAGCGAAGTCGACACCGACAAGCAGATGGACAAGGCCATGACCTTGCCTGACATGACCAATGCAGTGACCAAGATCATTGCTGCCGGCCGTGACCAGGGCAAGCAGACCCAGGTGTTCATTCGTGGCGACAAGGCTGTCGACTATGGCGCGGTCATGGGTGCCATGGGCGGGTTGCAGAAGGCCGGTGTCGGTAACGTTGGCCTGATTACCGAGGCGCCCTGATGCAACAGCGAGAGCCATCCGCCTCGGAAAGCTACTTCTGGCCCAGTGTCTGGGCCATTGGCCTGCATGTGCTGGTGTTTGCCATGCTGTTCGTCAGTTTCGCCATGACGCCTGAGCTGCCGCCTTCCAAGCCGATCGTTCAGGCTACCCTGTACCAGCTCAAGTCCAAGAGCCAGGCGACCACCCAGACCAATCAGAAGATTGCCGGGGAAGCGAAGAAAACCGCTTCGCGCCAGACCGAAGTCGAGCAGCTGGAGCAGAAGAAGGTCGAGCAGGAGGCCGTGAAGGCCGCGGAACAAAAGAAGGCCGACGCCGCTCAAAAGGCCGAGGAGGCTCGCGAAGCTGCCGAGGCGAAAAAAGCCGAAGACGCTGCCAAGGCTGCCGAAGCCGCCAAGGCTAGCGAGGCCAAGAAAGCCGCAGAAGCCAAGAAGGCCGATGAGGCGAAGAAGGCCGCCGAGAAGCAGCAGGCCGACATCGCCAAGAAGAAGGCCGAGGAAGAAGCCAAGAAAAAAGCCGAAGAAGAGGCCAAGAAAGAGGCCGCTGAAGAGGCGAAGAAACAAGCCGCCGAGGATGCCAAGAAAAAGGCAGCCGAAGAGGCCAAGAAGAAAGCAGCCGAGGACGCCAAGAAGAAGGCGGCGGCCGAGGACGCGAAGAAGAAGGCAGCTGAAGAGGCCAAGAAAAAGGCCGCTGCAGACGCCCAGAAGAAAAAGGCACAGGAAGCGGCCCGCAAGGCGGCAGAAGACAAGAAAGCCCAGGCCCTGGCCGAGCTGTTGTCCGACACCACCGAGCGGCAGCAGGCGCTGGCCGACGAGCAGGGTGACCAGGTGGCCGGCGACTTCGACGACCTGATCCGTATGCGCGCGGCCGAGGGCTGGGCGCGTCCGCCTTCCGCGCGCAAGGGCATGACGGTGGTCCTGCAGATCAACATGTTGCCGGACGGTACCATCACCAGTGTCAGCGTGGCCCGTTCCAGTGGTGACGGCCCGTATGACAGTTCGGCGGTGGCTGCGGTGAAGAACATTGGTCGTTTGACCGAGATGCAGGGTATGAAGCCGAGCGATTTCAACCAATATCGTTCGTTCAAGATGACATTTACACCTGAGGATCTAGCGTTGTGATTAAACGTCTGAGAGGACTGCTGGTCATGCTGTGCTGCGTGGCAGGCATGGTCGTGGCAGAGGAAAAGAACATCCTGGTCACCAGCGGCAGCGATCGGGCGACGCCCATCGCGGTAGTGCCGTTCGGTCTGCAAGGTGGTAGCGTGCTGCCCGAGGACATTGCCGACATCATTGGCAACGACCTGCGCAACTCCGGCTACTACTCGCCGATTCCACGGCAGAACATGATCAGCCAGCCATCGCAGGCCAGCGAAGTCATCTTCCGTGACTGGAAAGCGCTGGGTGCCCAGTACGTGATGGTCGGCAGCATCGTGCCATCGGGCGGTCGCCTGCAGGTGCAGTACGCCCTGTTCAACGTCGCCACCGAGCAGCAAGTGCTGACCGGCAGCGTCGCGGGCAGCACCGACCAGCTGCGTGACATGGCGCACTACATTGCCGACCAGTCGTTCGAGAAGCTGACCGGCATCAAGGGTGCGTTCTCTACCCGCATGCTGTACGTGACGGCCGAGCGTTTCTCCACCAACAACACCCGCTATACCCTGCAACGTTCGGACTACGACGGTGCGCGTGCGGTCACCCTGCTGCAATCGCGTGAGCCGATCCTGTCGCCACGCTTTGCGCCAGATGGCAAGCGTATCGCCTATGTGTCGTTCGAGCAGAGACGCCCGCGCATCTTCATTCAGAACATCGATACCGGCCGCCGCGAGCAGGTGACCAACTTCGAAGGCCTGAACGGCGCGCCAGCCTGGTCGCCGGACGGTTCGCGCCTGGCGTTCGTACTGTCGAAAGACGGCAACCCGGACATCTATGTGATGAACGTGGCGTCGCGCCAGATCAGCCGAGTTACCGCAGGCCCAGGTATCAACACCGAGCCGTTCTGGGGTAAAGATGGCAATACCCTTTACTTCACCTCCGACCGTGGCGGCAAACCGCAGATCTACAAACAGTCGGTCAGTGGTGGTGGTGCCGAGCGCGTAACCTTCGTGGGCAACTACAACGCCAACCCGAAACTGTCCGCTGACGAAAAGACTCTGGTGATGATCCATCGCCAACAGGGCTTTACCAACTTCAAAGTGGCGGCACAGGACTTGCAGCGCGGAAGTGTAAAGATTCTCTCGGAAACAAGTCTTGATGAGTCTCCCACTGTTGCGCCAAACGGCACCATGCTAATCTACGCCACCCGCCAGCAGGGCCGGGGAGTCTTGATGCTCGTGTCGCTTAATGGCCGCGTGAGGCTCCCACTTCCTACCGCTCAAGGCGAAGTCAGAGAACCGTCCTGGTCCCCTTACCTGAACTGATTGCGGCGTAATACGTTTTGCTTAACACACTGGGGTTTCATTAGGAGTTTCACGATGGAAATGCTGAAGTTTGGTAAATTCGCTGCGCTGGCTCTGGCCATGGCCGTAGCAGTAGGTTGCTCCTCGAAGGGCGGTGACAACGCAGGCGAAGGCGCTGCTGTAGATCCGAACGCTGGCTACGGTGCCAACACTGGCGCTGTTGACGGTTCCCTGAGCGAAGAAGCCGCCCTGCGCGCAATCACCACCTTCTACTTCGAATACGACAGCTCGGACCTGAAGCCAGAAGCCATGCGCGCTCTGGACGTTCACGCCAAGGACCTGAAGTCCAACGGCAACCGCGTTGTCCTGGAAGGCAACACCGACGAGCGCGGCACTCGCGAGTACAACATGGCTCTGGGTGAGCGTCGTGCCAAGGCCGTTCAGCGTTACCTGGTTCTGCAGGGCGTTTCCCCTGCTCAGCTGGAACTGGTCTCCTACGGTGAAGAGCGTCCTGTTGCCACTGGCAACGACGAGCAATCCTGGGCTCAGAACCGTCGCGTAGAACTGCGTAAGTAAGTTCTTATGCGTATGTGCCGCCGTGTAGTAACCGTCCTCGCACTCAGCCTGCCGCTCGCGGCCTGGGCTGAGGTCCCTGTAGTAGATGACAACGCAGGCAGCTATCCGCCTGTGGGTTATGGCACGAGCGGCGCCTATGCCGGGTCAGGGGCTTCGGCCCCTGCCTCTGCACAAGGCCAGCTGTTCATGCAGCTGCAACAGATGCAGGACCAGCTTTCCCGCCAGCAAGGCATCATCGAAGAGCTGCAGAACGATGTGTCGCGCATGAAGCAGGAAAACCTGGAGCGATACCAGGACCTGGACCGTCGCATCAACAGTGGCGCTGCACCTGCCGCGACCCCTGACAATTCCTCCGGTGGTGGTGCTTCAAATGCCGCCCCAGATGCAGCAGCTGGTGCTGCTGCGCAACAACCGGCCGCCAGTAGCGAGCCCGGCGATCCAGCGAAAGAGAAGCTCTACTACGATGCTGCTTTCGACCTGATCAAACAGAAAGACTTTGACAAGGCCAGCCAGGCGTTCAATGCCTTCCTGCGCAAGTACCCCAACAGTCAGTACGCCGGCAACGCGCAGTACTGGCTGGGTGAAGTGAACCTGGCCAAAGGCGATCTGCCGGGTGCCAGTCAGGCCTTCGCCCAGGTCAGCCAAAAGTATCCCAAGCACAGCAAAGTGCCGGATTCGCTCTACAAACTGGCCGACGTCGAGCGCCGCATGGGCCATACCGACAAGGTCAAGGGCATCCTGCAGCAGGTCATCACCCAGTACCCCGGCACCTCCGCCGCGCAACTGGCCCAGCGTGACTTGCAGAAGCTCTGAGCCCTGTAGCTGTACCGCTCGAAAGAAACCCGCGCCAGTCGCGGGTTTTTTCGTTAGAATCACTGCCCTTTTTTCGTAAACACGCTGCTGCGGATAACGCCATGTCGAGTCCGCGACAGTGCCTGACGGAGGCGGACAGCCTGTTTAGCTGTCACGCCCGTGGCGAGCATGCAAGACACATTACGCATCACAGAAGTCTTTTACTCTTTGCAGGGTGAAACGCGAACGGCTGGCTTGCCCACCGTATTCGTGCGCCTTACCGGCTGCCCCCTGCGCTGCCAGTACTGCGACAGTGCCTATGCCTTCACTGGCGGCACTATTCGTACCCTGGATTCGATCCTTGAGCAGGTTGCCGGCTTCAAGCCCCGCTACGTTTGTGTCACTGGTGGCGAGCCACTGGCTCAGCCCAACGCCTTGCCGTTGCTACAGCGCCTGTGTGATGCCGGTTACGAGGTGTCGCTGGAAACCAGTGGTGCGCTGGATATCGCGGGCACCGACACCCGCGTCAGCCGCGTTGTCGACCTGAAGACCCCGGGTTCCGAAGAATCGCACCGTAACCGTTACGAGAACATCGAGCAGCTGACCCGCAACGACCAGGTCAAGTTTGTCATCTGTTCCCGTGAGGACTATGACTGGGCGGTTTCCAAGCTGATCCAGTACAACCTGGCTGAGCGTGCCGGTGAGGTGTTGTTCTCGCCGAGCCACCACCAGGTGAGTGCCAGCGACCTGGCCGACTGGATCGTCGCCGACAACCTGCCTGTACGTTTCCAGCTGCAGTTGCACAAGCTGCTGTGGAACGACGAACCCGGACGTTGATTGAGAGTAAAAAGCACATGACTGAGAAACGCGCGGTAATCCTGCTGTCTGGCGGCCTCGATTCGGCCACCGTCGTAGCCATGGCCAAGGCCGAAGGCTACAGCTGCTACACCATGAGCTTCGACTATGGCCAGCGCCACCGGGCCGAGCTGAATGCTGCTGCCCGTGTCGCCCGGGACCTGGGCGTGGTCGAGCACAAGGTCATCGGCCTGAACCTGGACGGTATCGGTGGTTCGGCGTTGACCGACAGCAGCATCGAAGTGCCGGAAGCCCCGAGCGAAGGCATCCCGGTCACCTACGTGCCGGCGCGTAATACCGTGTTCCTGTCGCTGGCCCTGGGCTGGGCAGAAGTGCTGGAGGCGCGTGACATCTTCATCGGCGTCAATGCCGTGGATTACTCCGGTTACCCCGATTGCCGCCCCGAGTTCGTCGAAGCCTTCGAGCGCATGGCCAACCTGGCAACCAAGGCCGGTGTAGAAGGGCAGGGCTTCCGTATTCAGGCGCCGCTGCAGAACATGAGCAAGGCGCAGATCGTGCAGGCTGGTATGGCCCGCGGCGTGGATTACAGCCTGACCGTTTCCTGCTACCAAGCCGACGATGATGGCCGCGCTTGCGGAAAATGTGACAGCTGCCGCCTGCGCGCCGACGGCTTCAAGGCGGCCGGTGTAGCAGACCCGACCCGGTATGCTTGAAAAAACCTTGATGGGGTATTGATTTCTCGTTAGAAATCAGTATTATACGCGCCATCAATCGGGTCGTTAGCTCAGTTGGTAGAGCAGTTGGCTTTTAACCAATTGGTCGTAGGTTCGAATCCTACACGACCCACCATACGCAGTATGTCAAAGCCCGCTACCAGAAATGGTCGCGGGCTTTTTCGTTTTCGGGATCCTGGGGCCGCTTTGCGGCCCCAGCTTACTCAGCCCACTCCGGGTCGCCGGTGAACACCACCGTCAGCCAGCGGTCCGGCCCTTCGCCGCCTACCGCATCACCAATCTCGTTGCGCCACGTATCCCATTCATCGATGGTCTTCGCGGCCATTGTCTTTGGCACGATGAAATACAGCTCGATCTCCCGTGAGCGCCCAACCTTGGCGACATAGGCGCGGTACGACTGCAGCCCGTGGCGGGCGACGAAGGCCTTGGCCACTTCATCGACGTGCAGCTTGAGGTCGCCGGGGGTAACCAGAAAGATTTCAGATAGCGCCTGGCGCACCACCGACAGCGGCAGCGGAATGATCACCAGGCACACCAGCGCCAGTACCGCCGGGTCGATGTACGGCGACACCCACTCCAACGACGTGCCTTGCACCGCGTAACCAAAGCAGAAGGCGATCAACAGCGCGGCAGTGATGCTGGCCGACATCACCCAGCCCTTGACGTCCATGCGCACAAAGTCTGACTTCAGCTTGCGATTGGCGCGGGCTTCGACGACGGCGATGGTCACGCAGGTGATCACGGTCAGTACCGCATAGACCATGGCAATGCCGAACTCCAGGTGGCGGCCGCCTTCGAGCAGGCTGCTGACGGCGTTTATCAGCGCGTAGATGGCCACACCGCTTAGCAGGATGCCGTTGAGTGCCAGCACCATCGGTTCCAGGTGCCAGAAGCCCATGGTGAAGCGCTCGCGCAGCTTGCGCGACATTTGCACGCTGGTGGTGTGCGAGGTGATCAGCTTGACCACTACAAGCGACAGGCCGCTCATGCTGGCGTCGACCAACGAGTACACGCCGTCGAAGACGATGGAGAACGACCCGGAAGCCAGGCCGAAGGCGATACCGATGGTGGCGATGAACAGGGTGACGGCAATCGAGGTACGTAACAGGCCCTGTTCGCTGGTGATGTCGAAGAAGGTGGATCGGGTTGGATTAGGCATAAGTTGTGCTCAAGAATAACAATGGTGCGGTGCCTGTCAGGGCCTCTTCGCGGGCACGCCCGCTCCCACAGGAACTGCACAGCCCCTTAGGGTTACGCCGAACCTGTGGGAGCGGGCGTGCCCGCGAAGAGGCCCCGACAGGCTAAACGCGAAACTGCTCCATCAGCGCCTGCTGCTGGTTGGCCAGCCGGTTCAGGGCTTGGCTGATGCGTGCTGATTCATCGGCCTGCCCGGCCAGCGATTCTGTCACATCTCGAATGCCGGCCACGTTACGGTTCACTTCCTCGGCCACCGCGCTCTGCTCTTCCGCCGCCGAGGCAATCTGCAAGTTCATGTCGCTGATCACCGCCACGGCCTCGCCAATACGCTGCAATGCCGGTAATGCCTGCTCCATGCGTGCCGCACTATCCTGGGCCTGGCGTTGGCCTGCATGCATGGCCCCCACCACGTCCTGGGTGCCTTGCTGAAGGCCTTCGATGACCTGGCGAATTTCCTCCACCGACACCTGCGTGCGCTGCGCCAGGCCGCGCACCTCATCGGCGACCACGGCAAAACCACGCCCGGCTTCGCCCGCGCGGGCGGCTTCGATGGCGGCATTGAGTGCCAGCAGGTTGGTCTGCTCGGCAATGGCGCGGATCACCTCCAGCACCGAACCGATCTGGCCGCTGCGGCCTTCGAGTGCTCGCGCCTCGTCCATGGCCGTGTTCATGCCGGCAGCCAGGCGATCGATGCCCTCGCGGGTGCTGTCGATCAGTTGCAGGCCTTCGCGGCTGGCCTGGTCGGCGGCACGTGCGGCCTGGGCTGCTTGCGATGCGTTGTGGGCGACATCCAGGGCAGTGGCGCTCATCTCGTTGGCTGCCGTGGCTACTTGTTCGATTTCACGGTGCTGCTGCTGCATGCCATTGCTGGTCTGGCTGGCGATGGCGGCCGACTGGTCGGCGGTGCCGCGGGCCTCCTGCAGCGAGCCTTTGACCTGGGCAATGACCGGCTGCAGCTTGTCGAGGAAGCGGTTGAACCAGTGGGTGAGCTGGCCCAGTTCGTCCTGGCGGGCGTAGTCCAGGCGGCGCGTGAGGTCGCCTTCACCGCTGGCGATGTCTTGCAGGCGTGCGGCGACGGCCAGGATTGGCCGGGTAACGCCGCGTGCGGTCAGCCACACCAGCAGCAAACCTGCGATGGCGGCGCCAAGGCCGATCAGCAGGCTGGTGAGGTTGGCATTCTGGTTGTGCGCATCCAGGCGCTGGTTGAGGGCCACGGCGGGTGCCTGCAGCACGCTTTCTGGCAGCTCCAGCAACACCTGCCAAGGCGCGGCGTCAGGGATGGGGGCGAAGGGGTGGGCTACGCGCAGCAGGCCGTCGGCCACCGTATTGTCCATGGGATTGCCGAGCGCGCTGGCATCGCGGCTGTTGCCTGCCAGCAGGCCGGCTGCGCTGGCGATGCTGACATGGCCCTGGCCATCAAACAGCTCGCGGCGGCCGTCCAGGCTCAGTTGCTGCAGGTTGGCCAGGCCGATGTCCAGGCCGACCACGCCGACCACCTTGCCATGCTCCAGCAGCGGCAGGGCAATGCTGGTCATCAGCACCTGGCGGCCATTGACCTCGTCGAGGTACGGTTCGAGCATGCAGGCACGGGCGGTGTCCTGCGGGCAGGTCAGCCAGCGGTTCTTGGCCGCACCGTTGCTGCCGATGCTGGCATCGCCGAGCATCGCTTCCGGCATGGCTTCAAGTTCCAGGGTGCCGGGGCGAGGCTGCGACCAGTACATCGAGAAACGCCCCCGTTCATTGCTGCCCATGGCGTCCTGGCCGAGGTGCTGGCTGTCCTGCTGGTCCAGCGCGTTGGGCTGGAACACCAGGTACAGGCCGATCACATCTGGGTTGCCGGCCAGGCTGGCGCGGGCCTGGCGTGTCAGCTCGGCCCGCAGGTCGCTGCCGCCTCGGGCCTTGAGCACCTGCACCAGGCGGGCAAAGCCATTGCCGTACTGGTAGGCGTCCATGAAGTAGCGCTGCACCCGCAGGGCCTGGGTTTCGGCATGGGCCTGCAGGCGCTGGCGCGCGCTGCTGTCGAGCATGGCGGTGTTGGCCTGGTTGACCAGGGCAGCGCTACGCTGCGCCTGGGTCAGTGACGTGGCCACCAGCAGGGCGACGATGGCCAGCAGGCACAGGCCGGCGAGCAGGGTGATCTTCCACTGGATGGAGAGGCGACGCAGCGGCATGAGGGCTTTCCTTTTCGATCAAGTACAACGCCCGCGGTCAGGCGCGGGCGTTGTAGGCAGCGTGGTTCATTCGGCGACGTAGTTGGGCGGTGCCGACCGGAAGGCTTTGGTCAGCCAACCCAGGTAGATCAATCCGACCGCCGCCCAGATGCCGCCGAACATCAGCGAATGCGCGTTCAGGTCCAGCCACAGCGAGACGATGATGCAGAAGCCTATGGTCGGCAGCACCAGGTACTTCAGCTGGTTGGCCAGGCCCCGGCGGTTGCCTTCGCGCAGGTAGCAGTGATTGATCACGGACAGGTTGACGAAGCTGAACGCAACCAGCGCACCGAAGTTGATGATGGAGGTGGCGGTGACCAGGTCGAAGAAGATCGCCGACAGCGCAACCAGCCCCACCACGGCAATGTTCAGCACCGGCGTCTTGTAGCGCGAGTGCAGGCGGGCAAAGAGGCTGGCCGGGATCACGTTGTCGCGGCCCATCACGTACAGCAGGCGCGACACGCTGGTCTGGGAGGCCAGGCCCGACGCAATGGTGTTGATCACCGTGCAGGCGATGAAAATCGACTGGAACAGCTTGCCGCCAACGTACAGGGCGATTTCCGGCAGGGCCGCTTCCTGGTCGTGGAAGCGCGCCATGGTCGGAAAGTAGGCCTGGATGAAATACGATACGGTGATGAACACCACGCCACCGATCAGCGCGGTGAGGAAGATCGCCCGCGGGATGGTCTTGGCCGGGTCGCGGGTTTCTTCGGACAGGCAGGTGACCGCGTCGAAGCCCAGGAACGAGAAGCACAGGATGGTCGCACCGGCAGCCAATGCACTCAGGTGCGTCTGGTTGTCGGCGAACGGCAGCAGGCTCCAGGTGGTGCCCAGCCCTTCACCCTGGCCCAGGCCGCGCACGCACAGGTAGATGAACACGGCGATGATCGCCACCTGCACGCCCACGAACAGCAGGTTGAAGTGCGCCACCAGGTTTACGCTGCGCATGTTGATCAGGCTGATCAGGCTGACGAAGCCGACCACCCATATCCACTCCGGTACTTCGGGGAACATGGCCGAGAGGTACAACTTGGCCAGCAGCGCGTTGACCATTGGCAGCAGCAGGTAATCCAGCAGCGACGACCAGCCGACCAGGAAGCCCACATGCGGGTTGATCGCGCGTTGGGTGTAGGTGTACGCCGAGCCCGACTGCGGAAAGCGCTTTACCAGGGTGCCGTAGCTCACGGCGGTGAACAGGATGCCCGCCAGCGCCAGGATGTAGGCGCTGGGCACATGGCCGGCGGTGATCCCGCTGACGATGCCGAAGGTGTCGAACACGGTCATCGGGGTCAGGTAGGCCAGGCCGATGATGATCACGTGCCAGAGGCGCAGGGTTTTGCGGAGTTGGCCGTTGCCGGAAGCGCTGTGATCAGGCTGCATGCTGGCATGGCTCCTGGGCGTAAACGGCGGGCACGGTGTATTGCGCATGCGGCAAGGGCGAGCGGGTGGGCTCCATGTTGTTCACCTTTTTTGTAGGAGCGGCGGAAGGCGCGGGGGGAGACGCGCTAAGTGGTGAAAATAAAAAACGATGGGTAGGTTAGTGTCAAGTTAAACATGACAAGATGTTACCAAATTGAAATATTTATCGATTTATAGGGGCTTTTGTTCGGTTTTTGCGCGGTTTTTTGCGGTTTTGATCAATTCGAATGTTCGTAAAAATTAACGAATGATGCTCGCTTTGAGGGGGTCAGACTCCTCTGAAAAATGTGTTTTCTCTTTTCGGACCGGTCATCGTGTTCTGTCGCAGTGGTACTCTTCGCCCCCTGCGTGGCCTTTGTCGCCCAAGAAGCCCTTACGGACAATCGGTTCTATTCATGAAGAAATCAGTTGGCATCCTTTCCGGCCTGGCGATTGCCATTGCCGTCGCATCCACCGCTGGTGCCTGGTACACCGGCAAGCAGTTGCCTGCCGAGCTGGACAATGCCCTTGTCCGCAGCAATGCCGAGCTCAAGAAGGCCCTGGTGACCACCGGCGGTAGCATGAGCATCGAGCGGGTGTCGCTGGAGCAGCATTTCTTCAGCAGTACCGCCCAGTACCGGCTCAAGGCCCGCGATATCAACGTGGGTGAAGGCGAGGTAGTGAGTTTCGACGTGGGCGTAACCGACCAGATCGAGCACGGGCCGTTTCCCTGGTCGCGGGTAAAGGCGTTGAAGCTGATGCCGGTGATGGCGGTCAGCAACAGCACCTTGCAGAAGGACGATGCCACCGCAGCGTGGTTCGCCGCTGCAGGCGAGCAGGCCCCGGTCAGCGCACAGACCAGCCTGGGTTACGGCGGCAGTGTGGTCAGCCAGGTCCGGCTGGCGCCGGTCAAGCTCGACGAGGCTGACGGCAACAGCCTCGACTTCTCTGGCATGCAGCTGGAAGTCAGTGGCGACAAGGAAGGCAAGGCGTCGAAGTTCCACGGCCAGGCCGACCGTTTCGTGATGAAACTTGTGCGCGATGACCAGCCGCCGGCCACGTTCGAACTTAAAGGCCTGAAGGTTGATGGCAACCTTCAGGCCACCGCGCACGACGCCATCTATGTGGGCAATGTCGACCTGGCGCTGGCCGAAACCAAGGTCACCCTGGGGCCGAAGCAGCAAGTGCTGCTGATCAACGGCCTGGAGCAGAATGTCCGGCAAACCCTGGACGGCCCGGATGTCGTGGGTGGTCGCGTGGAGTACAAGGTCGGCGACATCACCTGGGATGGCCGCGCGGTGGGCAAGGCGCACATGCTGGTGAGTGTCAATTCGGTCAACGCACCGGCATTGCAGGCATTGTCGAAGTGGTACCAGGCGCACCTGCCGGAGTTCGAGGCGGCCGCTGCAGCCGGTCAGCCTGTGCCGCAGATCCAGATGGACGACGCAGAGAAGGCCCGGTTCCAGGGTGATCTGCGGCAACTGCTGGCCGCCAAGCCCAAGGTGGCGATAGAAAACCTGTCGTTCAAGACCGCCAATGGCGAGAGCCGTTTCAACCTGTCGATGAACTTCGCCGCCCCGGCCAGTTTCGACTTGCCGCCGGACCAGTTGAGCAAGCAACTGATCACCGAGGTGAAGAGCAAGCTGTCGCTGTCCAAACCGATGATGGGTGACCTGGCGACCTTGCAGGCGCTGCTGGACGGCCAGACCGACGCCCAGGCGATTGCCATGCAGTCGAGCCAGGCGGGGGAGATGGTCGGCATGATGGCGCTGCAGAGTGGCCTGGCCACCGTCGAAGGCAACGATGTGGTGAGCAGCCTGCACTATGCCGATGGCATGGTTGATTTCAACGGCAAGAAGATGACCGTGGAAGAGTTCGCCATGCTCATGGCAGCGCACCTGGCAGCACTGTCGCCGCAGGGTTGATTGATTGAACCTGTACCGGCCTTTTCGCGGGCACGCCCGCGAAGAGGCCAGCACAGGCAACACAAAAACCACTTTAGTAATCGCTGGATTATCTGTAGCCTTCGGCCTCCGATAATAATCCGCGCCCGCAGAGGGCCGTGGCGGCCTGCGTACCGTCCGGCACCCTTAGCCGATCTGCCAGGGCCGGGTGATACACTCGATTTGACGCGCACGCGCGCCTGCAGGTCCAGCGATCATGACCCAGATTTCCGAACGCCTGTTGGTTCAGGCCCACCTCGACGCCAAGCAGCCCAACCCGCTGACAGCCGAGCAGGAGGCCGAATACCGTGCGGCCATCGCTGCCGAGCTCAAGGCTCAGAATGCCGTGCTGGTTGCCCACTATTACTGCGACCCGGTCATCCAGGCCCTGGCTGAGGAAACCGGCGGCTGCGTGTCCGACTCGCTGGAAATGGCCCGTTTCGGCAAGAATCACCCGGCCGAAACGGTGATCGTGGCCGGTGTGCGATTCATGGGCGAGACCGCGAAAATCCTCACCCCGGAAAAGCGCGTGCTGATGCCAACCCTGGAGGCCACCTGCTCGCTTGACCTGGGCTGCCCGGTAGAAGAGTTCTCAGCCTTCTGCGACCAGCACCCTGAGCGCACTGTGGTGGTGTACGCCAACACTTCCGCTGCCGTGAAGGCCCGTGCCGACTGGGTGGTGACTTCAAGCTGCGCGCTGGAAATCGTCGAAAGCCTGATGGACAACGGCGAAACCATCATCTGGGGCCCGGACCAGCACCTGGGCCGCTACATCCAGAAGCAAACCGGTGCCGACATGCTGCTGTGGGACGGTGCCTGCATCGTTCACGAAGAGTTCAAGTCGCGCCAGCTGGCCGATATGAAGGCGCTGTACCCGGACGCAGCGATCCTGGTGCACCCTGAATCGCCAGAAGCGGTGATCGAGTTGGCCGATGCGGTGGGCTCCACCAGCCAGTTGATCAAGGCGGCGCAGACCCTGCCGAACAAGACCTTCATCGTCGCCACCGACCGCGGCATCTTCTACAAGATGCAGCAGCTGTGCCCGGACAAGGAATTCGTCGA
This sequence comes from Pseudomonas sp. TSO6, assembly GCF_056098905.1. Taxonomy (NCBI): domain Bacteria; kingdom Pseudomonadati; phylum Pseudomonadota; class Gammaproteobacteria; order Pseudomonadales; family Pseudomonadaceae; genus Pseudomonas; species Pseudomonas sp. TSO6. The sequence goes on from NZ_JBLZWV010000019.1 coordinate 60,458, forward strand.
AGCCCCCACCGCCGGCAACGGCGCTGCATGCCGCAGCTGTGCACATTGCCCGTGGATGGCGATGAACACCCTGGAGCGGGTGCTGGATTGCCTGCGCAATGGCAGCAACGAGATTTTTGTCGACCCGGCGCTGGTGCCCAAGGCGATCAAGCCGCTGAACCGCATGCTGGACTTCACCCAGGCGGCGCGCCTGAAGCTTTCCGGTAACGCCTGAAAATGCTGGGGCCGCTCTGCGGCCCATTCGCAGCACAAGGCTGCTCCTACAGGGGAATGCGATCTCTGTAGGAGCAGCCTTGTGCTGCGAATGGGGCGCAAAGCGCCCCCAGATTCTCAGCGCCCCATCATCTCCCGAACCATACGCTGCTGCTCCAGGATCTCGCGCTGGCGCTGGTCGATCTGCGACGCCAGCGGGAAGTTGCCGCCCGCCCGGCGCTTGGCGTAATCCAGCTGCTGGATCGCCTGGTCAAAATCCCCTACCAACGTGAAGAACTCGGCTCTAGCCCGGTGCAAGCCAATGGTATTGCCCGACAAACCCCGCACTTCAGCCATGTCGTACCAGACGTCCGGGTCATCCGGCCGGCTCTTGATCAACTCGTTCAATATCTTCTCCGCCTCGGCCGGCTTGCTCTGCTTCACCAGCAGATCGGCACGCACCTGTTTAAGCGGGTAGTTGCCCGGGTACAGCGCCTGCATCCGCTCAGCCCGCTGCTGCGCGTCGGCAAGGCGGTTGTTGGTGATGTCCAGGTCGATCTGCGCCAGGTTGTAGGTGATGTCGTTGGGGGCCTTGGCCAGCAACGGCTTCAGGTTTTCGCGTGCTTCGTTCAGCTGGCCGCCCTTGATTTGCGCCAGGGCCAGGCCATAGCGTGCAGCGTCAAGTTTCGGGTCTTCGTCGAGCTGGGAGCGGAAGCGCTTGGCTGCCAGGCCGGGTGTTTCTTCATAGGTCAGGGCCACGCGCGCGCGAATCAGCTGATAGCGCTGGCTGTCCTCGACACCGCCCTTGGGCGCCTGCTCGGCACGGTTGCGGGTGTCAGCGATACGCGATTCGGTCACCGGGTGAGTTAGCAGAAATTCCGGCGGCTTGGCGCCGTAGCGGTACTGCTGCGCAAGGCGTTCGAACATGGTGGGCATGTTGCGCGGGTCGTAACCGGCCTTTTCAAGGTTCTGGATGCCGATGCGGTCGGCTTCCTGTTCGTTCTGCCGCGAGAAACGCCGCTGTTCCTGGATTGCCGCCGCCTGGGTGCCGGCAATCATGCCTATACCCGCATCCCCAGCGCCACCGGCAGCCAGCACGATACCCGCGAGCAAAGCCGCCATCATCGGCAGTTGCATGCGTTGCTGGGCTTCGACGCCGCGGGCGAAGTGGCGTTGCGACAAGTGCGCCAGTTCGTGCGCCAGCACCGAGGCGTACTCGCCTTCGGTGCGGGCATTGAGGAACAGGCCGCCGTTGACCCCGACGATGCCGCCGGGGGCCGCGAAGGCGTTGAGTTCACGGCTGTCGATCAGGATGAATTCCAGGCGCCGGTCCTGCAGCTGGCTGGTTTCGGCCAGGCGGTACACGGTAGTCTCTACGTAGTCCTTGAGCTGCGGGTCGTTCAACTGGTTGACCTGGCCACGCAGCAGGCTCAGCCAGGCACGGCCCAGTTGGTGCTCCTGTTGTGGCGAGACGATCGCAGAGCTGGCGTCACCCAGTGATGGCAGGTCGTCAGCATGGCCGGGAAGGGCCATCAGGCAGGCCAGCGTCAGCAGGGTAGGGCGCAGTAGATTCATGCACGAAGCTCGCGTCGGTCAAAGATACCTACTGTAGCGGGCTCACACGTTGGCGACCAGTGGCGCTATCCTAGCCGACCCTGTGAAGCAGCAACCCGGCAATGCCTTTGGAGAGCCCCGCGATGAGTGACACCCTGACCTGCGACGCCGAACTGGACGCCAGCGGGCTGAATTGCCCTTTGCCGCTGCTCAAGGCCAAGATGGAGCTCAATCGCCTGGCCAGCGGCGCCGTGCTGAAGGTGATCGCCACCGACGCAGGTTCCCAGCGCGACTTCCGCACTTTCGCCAAGCTGGCCGGTCATACCCTGCTGCAGGAAACGGCTGAGGCCGGCACCTATACCTACTGGCTGCGCAAGGCCTGAGTCTTTTCCAAGGATCGTCAATGTTCAAAGTGCTTCGCGACTGGATGCACCGCTACTTCTCCGATGAAGAAGCGGTGGTGCTGGCGGTGCTGCTGTTCCTGGCTTTTACCACTGTGCTCACCCTGGGCGGCATGCTCGCGCCGGTGCTGGCGGGCATGGTGCTGGCGTTCCTGATGCAGGGGCTGGTCAATGCCCTGGAGCGGCTGCGGGTACCGACCCGGCTGGCAGTGATGCTGGTCTTTGCCCTGTTCATGGGGGCGCTGGCGGTGTTCATGCTGGTGCTGGTGCCGTTGCTGTGGCACCAGCTGATTACCCTGTTCAATGAGCTGCCGGGCATGCTCGGCAAGTGGCAGTCGTTGCTGTTGCTGTTGCCCGAGCGCTACCCGCACCTGGTGTCGGACGAGCAGGTGCTGCACGCCATCGAGTCGGTGCGCGGGGAAATCGGCAAGTTCGGGCAGTGGGCGTTGACCTTTTCGCTCTCGAGCCTGCCGTTGCTGGTCAACGCCATGATCTACCTGGTGCTGGTGCCGATTCTGGTGTTCTTCTTCCTCAAGGACCGCGAACTGATCGGCCGTTGGGTCAGTGGCTACCTGCCCACCCAGCGCGCCTTGCTGAACCGGGTGGGCAGCGAGATGAACCGGCAGATTGCCAACTACATTCGCGGCAAGGGCATTGAAATCCTGATCTGCGGCATTGCCACCTACATCGCCTTCATCAGCCTGGGGCTCAACTACGCCGCGCTGCTGGCGCTACTGGTGGGGCTGTCGGTGGTGGTGCCGTATGTGGGCGCGGTGGTGGTGACGGTGCCGGTGACACTGATTGCGCTGTTCCAGTGGGGCTGGGGCGACCAGTTCATCTACCTGATGACGGTGTACGCGATCATCCAGGCGCTGGATGGCAACGTGCTGGTACCGCTGCTGTTCTCCGAGGCGGTGAGCCTGCACCCGGTGGCGATCATTTGCGCGGTATTGTTGTTTGGCGGGTTGTGGGGGTTCTGGGGGATCTTCTTCGCTATCCCGCTGGCGACGCTGATCAAGGCCGTGCTGGATGCCTGGCCGCGGCAGGAGCCTAGCGTTTCGCCGCTGCTTTGATGCAACTGAGGCCGCTTTGCGGCCCATTCGCAGCACAAGGCTGCTCCTACAAGGTCATGCGCAGTCCCTGTAGGAGCAGCCTTGTGCTGCGAATGGGCTGCAAAGCGGCCCCCGTCAATCTCAAGCCTTGTTCAAGGCCTGGGCAGCAGCCAGTACGGCATCCACATGCCCCGGCACCTTCACCCCACGCCATTCCTGGCGCAGCACACCGTTCTTGTCGATCAGGAAGGTGCTGCGGTCAACGCCCATGTATTCCTTGCCGTACAGCTTCTTCAGCTTGATCACGTCAAACAGCTGGCACAGGGCCTCGTCCTTGTCGCTGATCAGCTCGAACGGGAAGCCTTGCTTGGCCTTGAAGTTCTCGTGCGACTTGATGCCATCGCGCGATACCCCGAACACCACGGTGTTGGCTGCGGCAAAGGCGTCGTGCTGGTCACGGAACCCCTGGCCTTCGGTGGTGCAGCCCGGCGTGCTGTCCTTCGGGTAGAAGTACATCACCACTTGCTGGCCTTTGAGCTCGGCCAGGCTGACGGTTTGCCCGCTGGTGGCCTGGGCCTGGAAGTCGGCAACGGGTTGGTCGAGTGCTACAGCCATGGTCGGTTTCCTTACATTGGGTTCTGTGGACGCCAAGGCTCGATCAGCGCATCGAGGTTCAGGGCGTCGGCAAAGTCCAGGAACTGGTCACGTAGCCAGCTGATCTGGGTGCCGGCCGGCAAGATCACCGTGAATTGGGCGTTGAGCATGCTGCTGCCGGTCTGCGGCGCCAGGTAGGTGTCGCAGGTCATGGCTTCAAGCTCGACGCGGTGATCGAGGAAGAACTGGCACAGCTCGTTGATGATGTCCGGGCGGTAGGCGGCGCTGACATAAGCCACGTACGGCAGGGCCTGCGGGCGCACTTCCTGGTCGGCGCTGCGCACCACGTCCAGGGTCAGGCCGTGCTTCTTGCCCAGGCCCGGCAGGGTGGATTCGAGGCGCGCCAGGGCGTCCCAGCTGCCGCCCACCTGCAGCACCAGGGCGCTGGTCTCGCCATGGCGGCTCAGGCGCGAGGTGACCACCGCGCAGCGGTTTTCGAAGGCGGCGCGGCTGAGGACGTTGGCCAGCTCCATGGGATTAGGTCCCAGGGCACTGATGACAAGGAATTGTTCGCGGACAGTGGTGGGGGTGGACATGCAGCATTCCTAAAGCGATGAGCGGTCGGTGCAGGACGGTCAAAAGCCTCCTGTCGGCAGGGCCCGGGGCTCGCATGCGAGGTCTTGGACGCTGGCGGGGAGCAAGGTCGACGGCCCGGCGGGCCGCGCTGCACCGATCAAAGGGTCAAGGGTAGCGAAATAAGGCGCCGAGGGGAATGCTCCGCCCGCCTGCTTCGCTTGTGCAAGGTCGATGCCCCCAGTACCATTACCGCTCTCTTTTTCCGGCAGGAGCAGTTACATGATTGCGGGCAGTATGGTGGCATTGGTCACACCCATGGATGCACAAGGGCGTGTTGACTGGGGCAGCCTCGACAAACTTGTAGACTTCCACCTGGAAAACGGCACCCATGCGATCGTCGCCGTCGGCACCACCGGTGAGTCCGCCACGCTGGATGTCGAAGAGCACATCCTGGTCATCAAGCACGTGGTCGAGCGCGTCAAGCGCAGCAGCCGCAGCGTACCGGTCATCGCTGGCACCGGCGCCAACTCCACTGCCGAAGCCGTGCACCTGACCCAGAACGCCAAGAGCGCCGGTGCCGACGCCTGCCTGCTGGTGGTGCCGTACTACAACAAGCCGACGCAAGAAGGCCTGTACCAGCACTTCAAGCACATTGCCGAAGCCGTCGACATTCCGCAGATCCTCTACAACGTACCCGGCCGCACCTCCTGCGACATGCAGGCCGAGACCGTGATCCGCCTGTCGACCGTGCCGAACATCATCGGCATCAAGGAAGCCACCGGCGACCTGGTCCGCGCCAAGGCCATCCTCGATGGCGTCAGCAAGGACTTCATCGTTCTGTCCGGCGATGACCCGACTGCCGTCGAGCTGATCCTGATGGGCGGCAAGGGCAACATCTCTGTTACTGCCAACGTCGCCCCGCGCGAAATGGCCGATCTGTGCGAGGCCGCCCTTGCGGGCGATGCCGAGAAGGCCCGCGCGATCAACGAAAAACTCATGCCGCTGCACAAAGACCTGTTCTGCGAAGCCAACCCGATCCCGGTGAAATGGGCGCTCGTCGAAATGGGCTTGATGCAAAAAGGTATTCGCTTGCCACTGACCTGGCTGAGCGAAGGCTGCCACGAAAAAGTCCGTACTGCCTTGCGCCAGTCCGGCGTACTGGTTTAAGAGGAAGTACACCGCATGAAGCGATTGGCTGGTCTTTCCGCCCTTGCCCTGATTATCTCCAGCACCAGTGGGTGTGGCTGGCTGTGGGGCGAGGATGGCTATTTCCGCGACCGCGGCAGCGATTACCTGCAGGCGCACCCGACCGCGCCGATGCAACTGCCGCCGGACGCTAGCAACGTCAAACGCCTTGACCCGCTGCTGCCGATCCCGCGTAACGTCGCTGACGACAACGTCGCTGGCGAGTTCGAAGTGCCGCGTCCGCAGCCGTTGACCGGTGGCGCCGCCCAGGTAACCGACTACAGCCTGCAGCGCAGCGGCAGCAGCCGTTGGGTACTGGCCCAGCATTCGCCTGCCGAGGTATGGCCAGTAGCCCGCCAGTTCTTCGAGGACAACGGCTTCCGCATTGCTGAAGAGCGCCCGCAGACCGGTGAGTTCAACACCACCTGGCAGCGTTTCGACGAACTGTCGGCATCGCTTGGTCAGCGCCTGGCCAGCACCGCCAGCAGCGGTGACAGCGAAGTGCGCGTCCGTGTGCGCATGGAGCCTGGCGTGCAGCGCAACACCTCCGAGGTGTACGTGGTCAGCGTCGAGCGCCCGGCCGGCAGCACTGCCGAGCCAGGGTTCCCGTCCACGTCCAGCAACACCGGCGCCGATGCCCTGCTGGTCGACGAAATGCTTGCCAGCATGAACCGCAGCGCCGAGAAGGGCGGTTCGGTGTCGCTGTTGGCCGCGCGCGATTTCGACGCGCCAAGCCGCGTCAGCCTGAGCGAAGACGGCAGCGGTAACCCGGTGCTGTACCTGGGCTCCGACCTGGACCGCGCCTGGTCTGGCGTGGGCCGTGCCCTGGAGCAGGGTGGCGAATGGCGTGTCGAAGACATCAACCGCAGCCTGGGCCTGTACTACATCAACCTGTCGGAAAAGCCTGACGACAAGCAGAACCAGCCTGGCTTCTTCGGCCGCATGTTCGGCAGCGAGCCGACCAAGGAAGAGCGTGAAGCCCGTGCCGAGCGCTATCAGGTTCGCCTGAGCAAGGTGGGTGAGAGCGTGCAGGTCACGGTCGAGAAAAACATCAACACCGTGGCTCCGGCCGATGTCGCCCGCCGCGTGCTGAGCGCCATTCAGGACCACCTGGGCTAAGTGCGCTTCGCGGTACTCGGAAGCGGCAGCCAAGGGAACGGCACGCTGATCGCCAGTGGTGACACGTTCATCCTGGTTGATTGCGGCTTTTCCCTGCGCGAAACCGAGCGGCGCCTGACGCTGCTCGGCGTTTCAGCGGCCCAGCTCAGCGCGGTACTGGTCACCCACGAACATGCCGACCACGTGCATGGGGTCGGCTTGCTGTCACGGCGCTACAATGTACCGGTCTACCTCAGCCAAGGGACCTTGCGCGGCATGCGCAAGCCGGTGGAGGTGGCCGGTTTTCTCGCGTGTGGCCAAAGCCTGCGTATCGGCAGCCTGGAAGTGACCGCAGCGCGGGTAGAGCACGACGCCTACGAGCCGCTGCAATACGTGATCAGCGACGGCCAGCGGCGCTTCGGCATGCTGACCGACCTGGGCTCGTACGACGCGTTGTTGCTGGAGCGTTACCAGGGCCTGGATGCACTGCTGATCGAGGCCAACCACTGCCGCGACCTGCTCGCACGTGGTCACTACCCGGTCTTCCTGAAGCAGCGGGTAGGTGGCATGCAAGGGCATTTGAACAATCACCAGGCCGCGCGCCTGGTGCACGAGTTGGGCTGGAGCAACCTGCAACACCTGGTGCTGGCCCACCTCAGCAGCAAGAACAACCTGCCACACTTGGCCCGCCAGTGCTTCGTCGACACCCTAGGGTGCGACCCGGACTGGCTCCAGGTGGCGAATCAGGAACACGGGCTCGACTGGCGCGAAATCGCCTAGCCCAACACCTCAAGCAAGCGGAGCCCAATCATGGAAAAACGCGACGAACTCTACCGCGGCAAGGCCAAATCGGTTTACAAGACCGACGACGCCGACCGCTTGATCCTGCTGTTCCGTAACGACACTTCGGCGTTCGACGGCAAGCGCATCGAACAACTCGACCGCAAAGGCACGGTGAACAACAAGTTCAACGCCTTCATCATGCAAAAACTGGAAGAAGCCGGCGTGCCGACCCAGTTCGACAAGCTGCTGGGCGACAACGAGTGCCTGGTGAAGAAGCTGGACATGATCCCGGTCGAATGCGTAGTGCGTAACTACGCTGCCGGCAGCCTGGTCAAGCGCCTGGGCGTGGAGGAGGGCATCAAGCTGGAGCCGTCCACCTTCGAACTGTTCCTGAAGAACGACGAGAAGGGCGACCCCTTCATCAACGAATCCCACGTTGTCGCGTTCGGCTGGGGCACCGCTGAGCAGCTGGTCGAAATGAAAAAGCTGTCGCTGAAGGTCAACGAGGTGCTGACCAAATTGTTCGATGACGCTGGCCTGCTGCTGGTCGACTTCAAGCTGGAGTTCGGCGTATTCCACGGCCAGATCGTGCTGGGCGACGAGTTCAGCCCGGACGGCTGCCGCCTGTGGGACAAAGAAACCCGCAAGAAGATGGACAAGGACCGCTTCCGCCAGGGCCTGGGCGACGTGATCGAAGCCTACGAAGAAGTTGCCAAGCGCCTGGGCGTGCCGCTGTAAGCGGCGCGTTCACGCAAGCGCCTGATACCACGCGACTTTTTTTAAAAAAAGGTTTGCGTTTTAAAAGAACGCTGGTATGATGCGCGGCATTGGAGAGATGCCGGAGTGGTCGAACGGGACGGATTCGAAATCCGTTGTACTGGCAACAGTACCTAGGGTTCAAATCCCTATCTCTCCGCCATACAAGAGAAAGCCCCTGGAAGCGAAAGCTTTCAGGGGCTTTTTCGTTGTGCGTCGCTAAATGGTTTGAAGTCAGCAGCCCCAATTGCGCGAGGCGAGCCTATGAGGAAGCGGGGAGCTTCTTGAGCGGTCTGACAGTGAGCTCTACACCCAAGGCAAGCATGAGCTTTTGAATAGTAGTGAAACGAGTTTTATCGCCGCCCTTCAACGTTTTGTAAAGGGACTCACGATTCACGCCTGCGTCTTGCGCAAACTGATTCACGCCCTTGGCTTTTGCCACTTCCCCCAAGGCATGCATCAGAGTTTGCGCGTCGTTAGCCTTCATTGCCTCCGCCAGAAAAGCCGCGATGGTTTCGGGGCTGTTCAGAAACCGGGAGGCCTCGAAGCGCTTGGTATTGCTCAAATCGAGCTCAAGGATGGGCATGTCTTCGGCGGTGAATGTGTCGCTCATCGTTGTTTACCTCGTATAACATCAAGGATTTGCTTGGCGCGCTTAATGGCTCTGTGCTGATCCGTTTTTTTGCAGTCCTACTCGGATGTTGTCGCCAGTCGAGCGCTTTGGAGTCTGTTTGCGGCGAGTCGCGATAGATGAAACCCCTGGATACTCTGCGCTTCCAGATGCATCGTCGTTGTGCCTTATTTTTTCATCATCCCCAATTCAGCATCATCCAGCAGCGCCTTGGCCATCGCACTCAGGTAGTGCGAGGCCCAGATCAGTTTCTGGTCGCCGTCCATCAGGCCGGTGATGATCAGGTCGCGCACGTAGCCCATCAGTTCGGAGGCCTGTTCGCGGGCGTCCTGGCAGGGGATGCCGGGTTCGATGCGGAACAGCGGGTGGGTGTTGTTTTCGCCTTGGTAGAAGCAGGTCTTGCCGACGGTGGTGGGTTCTTGTGTGTTGTCGGTGGGCATTGATTTGTTTCCCTGGGTTCTGGGTTGCCTGGGCTGGCCTCTTCGCGGGTGAACCCGCTCCCACAGGTGCTGTGCAGTGCCTGAGGGCGGAGATAACCCTGTGGGAGCGGCTTTAGCCGCGAAGAGGCCTGGCCTGCTAGTGCAAGGTGTACGGCTCAGTGGGTAAATGCGGCCGCATCTGCAATTGCATCAATGCCGACTCGACCAGGCTCTGGACCGCCTCCATTTCATGGATCACGGCCTGCATCACAATCGAGCTGTGGGCGGTAGGCTTGAGTTGCACGGACTGGCGGGCGACGGACAGGGCACAGAGTACGTACTCTGAGGACTGGACCAGGGTGTCTTGCAGGGCTTGGGTGGAATCGAGGGAGTAGGGTGGATCAGGGACCATCTTGCGCATACACATCTCCAGGATCATTGGAGCTGCCGCAAGCTTGCTGTCAAACAAGAGGGTGGCAGCTGTACATGGGTTGACAGACCGAGGATCCCGGAGTAACTCGGCGCACACGACGGTGCCCCACGTACAGCCGCCATAAACAGTGCACGTGTGCGGGAAATCGTCGGCCTGTCAAAGCCGGCCGTTGATTTTGCAACGACAAGCCGAGACTAGAGCGCGACCGGATCCGTCGCAACAGTTTGAGCGGGTTGCCAGTATGTTTGGGAAACGCCCTACAAGGAAGGGAATAATTCTGAGTTCAAGTTGTAGGACGGGGGCTTATTTTGCAGCGCCGAAGGGCAAACGCTACCGAAATCTACTCATAGATAGCGAAAATCGCTAGACTTCGCTATCTATTGCTATAACCGTTCTCTGGAGGTAGCCCATGGACCCGTACCGCAACCCTTTCGCACCCGGCGCCGGCAGCAGACCGCCTGAGCTTGCAGGCCGCGATGGGGTGCTTGAGCACGCGCGCGTTTCGTGTGGGCGGGCTATCAACGGGCGCAGCGCGCGCTCCATGATGCTGCTTGGCTTGAGAGGGACTGGCAAAACGGTGCTCTTGAACGAAGTCGGGAAAATTGCAGAGCAAGCGGGCTTGCTGGTCTCCAAGGTCGAGTCGCCGGAAGAGGAAAGCCTTGCGCGCCTTCTTTACCCGGAAATGCGCAAGGTCATGCGCTCTCTGTCCACCGTGGAAGCCGCCAAGCAAATTGCAAATCGGGGGCTGAAGGGCCTGCGTGGGTTTGCCTCCATCTTCAAGATCGATATCGCCGGTGTGGAAGTGGGTGTAGAGCCAGAGCCCGGCCTTGCGGACAGTGGCAATCTTCAATACGACCTGCCAGACCTGTTCAACGTTATCGGGCGTGCGGCCCAGGCCGCAGGCAAAGGCTGGATTCTGTTGATCGACGAAGTCCAGTACCTGGGTGAAGCCGATCTCAGGGCCCTGATTGTCTCCATGCACAAAATGTCTCAGGAAGGCCTGCCGGTGCTGCTTGTGGGTGCCGGGCTGCCTCAGGTCGCGCGGTTGGCAGGTCAGGCGAAATCCTATGCAGAGCGGCTGTTCCTGTATCCGGAAATCAATGCACTTGATGCCGATGCTGCTGCCAAGGCCGTGCTCAAGCCGATCCTGGACGAGGAGGCATCCATTGCAGAGGCCGCCTTGCAAGAGATTGTCGTGCGTACCAAGGGCTATCCGTTCTTTTTGCAAGAGTGGGCGTCCACGGCGTGGAACTGTGCCGAGGGGCCAGAGATATCGCTGGATGATGTCGTTCAATCCTACTCGGAAACCCTGGCGTTGCTGGATGCAGGTTTCTTCAGGGTGCGTATCGACCAGTTGACACCCAGCGAAGTGCTTTTCGTCAGAGCCATGTCGGAGCTTGGCGATGGGCCTTATGCGGTAGGTGATATCGCCAAGGCCATGGGCCGAACCCAATCGTCACTTGGCCCCATAAGAGCCAAGGTCATCGCCAAAGGCATGGCCTACAGCACCGATCATGGTGTGCTGGATTTCACCGTACCGCTTTTTGCAGAGTTCATGCGTCGCCAGAGTTGACCCACAAACTGTGCCGTGGCCTTGCTCAGCGCATCGCCGCCAACTTGATACCAAACCCTACCAGACAAGCCCCCGCCAGCCGCTCGAACAGGTTGCTGATTCGTGGGTTGGCGCGCATGCGTTCTGCCAACTGGTGCGTCAGCACCACGGCAATCAGCCCATACGCGAAGGTCACCACCGCCACCGTCGCAGCCATGAAGCCGAACGTCACCAGCCCCTGGTGCTTCACCGGGTCGACGAACAGTGGGAAAAACGCCATGTAGAACATGATCGCCTTGGGGTTGAGCAGGGTGATCATCATGGTCTGGCGCAGGTACTGGCCGTTGTCCATGCGGCAGGTGTGGGCAGCACCACCGGGTTTGCTCAGGAGCATGCGCAGGCCCAGGTACGCCAGGTACGCAGCACCGGCCCATTGCACCATGTGGAAGGCGGTGGGGTAGGTGGCCAGCAGGGTGGCGACGCCGGCTACCGCCAGCCACAGCAGCACCTGGTCACCCACGATCACCCCAAGTGTCGCGGCCAGGCCAGCCTTGATACCGCCCTTGCCGGTGGCGGTGATCAAGGCAAAATTGCCCGGGCCGGGGATGGCCAGAAGAATGATGAAGGCGATGACGAATGCGCCGTAGTCGGTGACGCCGAGCATGGTGAGTTCCTGTTGGGCATGACGAAGGCAGTGCCCTGAACTATCGTCGCCAAAGGCGCGCTTTTCAACCTGTTGTTGCACAATTGCAACGAACTTGTGCCAGGTACGACTTGGATCCAATGGGTGGAGTCTGTATCATCCCGCGGCCATCAGACGATGGTCGAAGATGATTCATTTAAAGGACTTAGTATGAAAAAGCTGTTCAAGGCCACCGTAGCCGTTGCCGTTGTTTCGGGTGTTGCCCTGCTGTCGGGTTGCACTGGCCAAGTTTACAACCAACCGAAAAACTGCACTTACGACTACCTGTTCCACCCTTCGGTTTCCATCTCCAAGATCATCGGTGGCTGCGGCCCGATCGATAAACTGCCTCAGCAGCAGTAATCTTGGCGGTACCCTGATCGCGACGCTTGCGACGTGATCCAAGGCCCCCGGTCATGTAAATGGCCGGGGGCTTTTGTTTGTGGCAACTTACCAGCGCAGCGACACGGTTCCCAGCAGCGTGCGCTCTTCACCCCAGTAGCAACGGCCGGCGTTGTTGCAGCCTGCCACATACTCTTTGTCGAACAGGTTGCGGGCGTTGACTTCAACCGACCAGTTTTCGTCGATTTCATAGCCCACCTTGGCATCCACCAGCGTCACGTCACCGGTATCCAGCTTGCCGTACAGGCTTGCCGGGGTATAGGCGAAGGTACTGTCGAAGTGGCGCACGCCGCCACCGATCTGCAAGCCTTTGAGCAGGCCTTCACGGAAGCGATACGTGCTCCACACCGACGCCTGGTTGCGTGGCACGCCGGTCATCTGGTGGTCTTCATACAGCGACCCGGCCACGTCCTTGGTAATGCGCGAATCGGTGTAGGTGTAGGCAGCGGTGAGGTTGAGGTTTTCGCTCAGGTCGCTGTTAAGTTCCAGCTCCACGCCCTTGGCCCGGCTGGCACCGATCTGGCGGTAGTCACCCACGGCGGAATCGAACAGCACATCGTCCTTCTTGCGCAGGTCGTACACCGATGCGGTGAAGGCGGTGTTCCAGCCTTTGGGCTCGTACTTGATACCCAATTCGTACTGCTCGCTGGTGGTCGGGTCCAGCGGGCCGCTCTTGCTTTCGGTCTGTTGGGTCGGGGCAAAGGCGGTGGAGTAGCTGAAGTACGGCGACAGGCCGTTTTCGAACTGGTACATCACCCCGGTCTGCCAGGTGAACTTGCTGTCCCAACTGTTCATGTCGGCTTGTGCGTTAAGGGTGCCGGCTTTGTTGCGGAACTGGCTGTTGACCCGGTCCAGGCGCCCGCCCAACAGCAGCACCCAGTTGTCCACCTTGGTTTGCAGCTGGCTGTAGAGGCCGTACATGGTCTGGTCGAGCAAGGCGTTCTGCACATGCAGGGGCGTGCTTGGCTTGCCGTTCCAGGCCGGGTCGAACACATTGATGGTGCCGCCATTGCCCGCGTCCCAATCCTGGTTGAACGACGTGCGGTCCAGGCTTGCTCCGATCAGGAAGGTGTGGTCGAACGCGCCGCTGGTGAAATGGCCTTCGAACTGGTTGTCCAGCGAGTAGGCGATGGACTTGTTGTAGCGGTCGTAGGCCGTGTTGCTCAGGGTGGTGCCGAAGCCGCCGTTGTTCAGGTTGCCTGGCCACATTTCCTGGCGATCGATGCGCGACTGCATGTAGCGCGAGTTCTGGCGGAACTGCCAGGTGTCGTTGAAGCGGTGGCTGAACTCGTAGCCCAGGCTCCAGGTTTCCCGCTCGAAGTTGTCCCAGTCCGGGTTGCCGGACAGTTGGTCCTTGTCGATCTTGCCGTTGGGGTTGTGCAACAGGGTGCCGGCGGCCGGGTAACCGAGTTCCATCAAGGTGCGGTCGCGCTGGTAGGTGGCCAGCACGGTCAGGCTGTTGAAGTCGTCGAAGTTAAACGTCAGCGACGGCGCGATGTACATGCGGTCGTCGGGCTGATGGTCGACTTGGGTGTCGGCCTTGCGGCCCATCATCACCAGGCGGCCAAGGACATTGCCCTCATCGGTCAGCGGGCCGGAAACGTCGACGCCCAACTGGCGGCGGTTGTGCGAGCCGTAGCTCAGTTGCACTTCGCCCCGCGCGTCGGCAGTAGGCCGTTTGCTGACCAGGTTGACCACACCACCCGGGGCGTTTTCGCCATACAGGATCGAAGTCGGGCCGCGGAACACTTCCACCCGCTCCAGGCCGTAGGGCTCGCTGCTGGTGTCATACCGGTTGCCCTGCACCCGCAAGCCATCGCGCAGCAGGCCATAGCCATAGTCGGTGGCGTTGAAGCCACGGATGAAGAACAGGTCACCCGCTTGGCCATCACCGCCGGCAAACGGCGGTGAGAAAATACCTGGTACATAGCCCAGCACCTCGGTGAGGGTTTGCGATTGCTGGTCATCCATGCGCTGGCGGGTTACCACCGAGACCGAGCGCGGGGTGTCGGCCAAGGCGCTGCTGGTTTTGCTGGCGGTGGCACTGGCGACGGCACGGTAGCCGCTATCGCCCTGGCCATTGCTGGCGACCAGGGTAGCGGCGTTGATCGACGTGGCATCCAGTTGCAGGGCGGTGCCATCGGCAAGCGGTTGCAGCACATAACCCGCGCTGCCTTGGGGCACGGCTTGCAGGCCGCTGCCCTGTAGTAGCCGGGCCAGGCCTTGGGTGACGCTGAAGCGGCCTTGCAGCCCCAGGCTGGTCTTGCCGGCGGCCAGTTCGTTGCTGCCGGCCAGGTAGATACCGGCCTGGCTGCTGAACTGGTTGAGGGCGCTGGTGAGCGAGCCGGGTGCGATGTTGAAGCGGGTTTCGGCGCTGGCCGCCTGTTCGGCGTGGGCCTGGCTGGCGGGCAACAGCAGTGGGGCGGCGGCACACAGCGAGAGGGGCGCGGCAAGTGCCAGGCGAAGCGCGGGGTGGAAGGGCGTCGGCATGCTGGTCTCTGGGATCGAAAGGGTGAGTTGGGAGGGCTATGCCGGGTTAACCGAACGAGATTGGAAAAAGGGAACTGGTTTGGCAGATTTTTTATGGGTTGGCGCTGATATACGTGGGTAGCACCATCACTCAGGCTACCGCGTCCCTGTGTAGGAGCAGCCTTGTGCGAAGAGGCCACTGCAGCCGAAGATAATCTTTAGCCTTACCGGCCTCTTCGCAGCACAAGGCTGCTCCTACAGGGCTTGTGTTTGCCTTGAAATAGGTGCCAATCAGGCTGGCTCGACTGTGACCCACCAGGGCGTCAGCCGCTGCACCCGCACCGGCAACGCCGCTTGCAACAAGGCCAGTGCGCGGTCGGTATCGTTGAGCGGGAAGGCACCCATCACCGACAGTTTGCCGACATCCGGGTGCCAACCCAGGTGCCCGTGGCGATAGCGCCCCAGCGTTTGCAGCAAATGCGCCAATGGCATGTCTTCGGCATTGAGACGGTGATAAATCCACGACTCGCCGGCGCTTTGGGCCGGGCGGGTGTTGCTGATGCCCCGGGCGCTGAAGTCCACTTGCTGGCCCGCCGCCACGATGCAGCGCTCACCGCTTTGAGCCGTGCACACCTCCACGGCGCCCGCGTACACATCCAGCCTGGTGCGCTCCCCCTGCTGGCACACCGCAAAGCGCGTGCCCAGCGCCTGCATGCGCCCTTGCGCAGTGTCGACGAAGAACGGGCGGCGCGGGTCGTGGGCAGTTTCCACCAGCAGCTCGCCAAAGCGCAGCCGCAGTACCCGGCTGAGGGTGGAAAACTCCATGTCCACGGCGCTCTGCGCCCCCAGCCACAACTGGCTGCCATCGGCCAGCCGGGTTTGGCGAGTTTCACCGATGCCGGTGGCCATGTCGGCATCCCAGCCCGACAACGGGGCACCGTGCCACGCCCGCCAGCCAAGCAGCGAGCTGGCGCCAAGCACCAGCAGCGACTTGAGCCCGGTGCGCCGGCTGAAGCGACGCGCGTCGTGCTCACGCAGTGCCCGGCCCGCAGCGGCGCCTTCGGCCTGCAACGGGGCAAAACGCTGGCCGACCCGTTGCACATAGTGCCAGGCCGCCTGATGGTCGCCGTGCTGGTCAAACCAGTGTCGCCACTGCGTGTGCAACTGCGGTGCGGCGTTTTCGTCCTGTAACTGCACGTACCAGTGCGCGGCCTGCTGCAGGCTGGCGTGGCTGAGTTTTTGCGCGGGCGCGGTCATGGCGTCACTCCACCAGCAAGCCGTCGAGTTCGGCTTCAAGAATGGCGCAGTGCAGAAACGCCTGGGCCAGGTACTTCTTGATCATGCGTTCGCTCACGCCAATGTGCGCGGCGATATCGCGGTAGGCCAGGCCATCGATCTGCGCCAGCAGGAATGCCTGGCGCACCTTGCTCGGCAAGCGCAGCAACATGGCGTCCACCTCGTGCAGGGTCTCGACAATGATCGCGCGCTGTTCGGGGGAGGGTTGCAACGCCTCGGGCTGCAAGGCCAATTGCTGCAACCAGGCCTGTTCCAGCTTTTGCCGGCGCCAATGGTCGACGCACAGGCCGCGGGCGATGGTCGCCAGGTACGAGCGTTCGCCGCGGTCGCCGTCGAACTGCCGTGGGCGCTTGAGGATGCGCACGAAGGTGTCCTGCACCAGGTCGGCGGCATCGCAGCGGCTGCCCAGCCGACGGTACAGAAAGCCGAGCAACCAGCGCGAGTGGCTGTGGTACAGGGTATGGAGCGAGGTGTTCAACTCTGGGATCGAAACCACGGCGGCATCCGGCGCGAGCGCATACTGGTGCGAATGAGAAATGATCGCAATGTTAGGGGCGCCGGAAAAATACTGCAATCACTGCACAGCGTGCGGGTATCCCCTGGGACAACCCGTCACCTTGACGCGAAGACCGGCAATTTGTTTGCGCTGGCATTTCGGATACAATCAGAAAAACGATTCAGCCCTGTCGGTCAATTCGACAAAAGGCCGAGTCGTTTTCTGGTTCTCTGGCTGCCGAACAATGATCAACAACAAGCCTGCGCTGAAGAACACGGAACACCTGGGCCAGCCACAGGCCCTCCCTCCGTTCTCCTGACTGGAATAGATCAATGTTCAAGAAAGCTGGCAAGACCTTGCTGGGTCTGGCTGTCGCTGCGAGCTTCATGCAAGCGCACGCCGCAGAAACCAAAAAAGTAGATGTGCTGCTGGTCGGCGGCGGCATCATGAGCTCCACCCTGGCTGTGTGGCTGCACGAGCTGGAGCCAAGCTGGTCGATGGAGATGGTCGAGCGCCTGGACGGCGTGGCTGAAGAAAGCTCCAACGGCTGGAACAACGCCGGTACCGGCCACTCCGCGCTGGCCGAGCTGAACTACACCCCGGAAGACAAAGACGGCAACGTCAATATCTCCAAGGCCATCGAAATCAACGAAGCTTTCCAGATCTCCCGTCAGTTCTGGGCCTGGCAGGTTCGCCAGGGCGTGCTGAAGAACCCGCACTCGTTCATCAACACCACCCCGCACATGAGCTTCGTGTGGGGCGATGACAACATCAAGTTCCTGAAAAAGCGTTACGACGCGCTGCAGGCCAGCCCGCTGTTCCGCCCGATGCAGTACTCCGAGGACCACGCGCAGATCGCCAAGTGGGTCCCGCTGATGATGGAAGGGCGCGACCCGAACCAGAAGCTGGCCGTGACCTGGACGCCAATCGGCACCGACGTCAACTTCGGCGAGATCACCCGCCAGATGGTCGGCCACCTGAAGACCCAGGACAAGTTCGACCTGAAGCTGTCCAGCGAAGTGCAGGACATCACCCGCAACAAGGACGGCTCCTGGCACGTCGAGTACAAGAACCTGAAGGACGGTACCGAATCGGCTACCGACGCCAAGTTCCTGTTCATCGGTGCCGGCGGCGGCGCACTGAAGCTGCTGCAGAAATCGGGCATTCCTGAAGCCAAGGAATACGCAGGCTTCCCGGTGGGTGGCTCGTTCCTGGTGACCGAGAACCCGACCATTGCCATGCAGCACATGGCCAAGGCCTACGGCATTGCCTCGACTGGCGCGCCACCCATGTCGGTACCGCACCTGGACACCCGCGTGCTGGACGGCAAGCGCGTGATCCTGTTTGGCCCATTCGCCACCTTCTCGACCAAGTTCCTGAAGAACGGCTCGTACCTGGACCTGCTGAGCAGCACCACCACCCACAACGTGTGGCCGATGACCAAGGTCGGTATCGAGCAGTACCCGCTGGTGGAGTACCTCGCTGGCCAGCTGATGCTGTCTGACGATGACCGCTTCGAAGCCCTGCGCACCTACTTCCCGAATGCCAAGAAGGAAGACTGGCGCCTGTGGCAGGCCGGCCAGCGTGTGCAGATCATCAAGCGTGATGCCGAGAAGGGCGGCGTGCTGAAGCTGGGTACCGAAGTGGTCGCATCCGAAGACCGCACCATTGCCGGCCTGCTGGGCGCCTCGCCAGGTGCTTCGACTGCTGCGCCGATCATGCTGACCGTGCTGGAAACCGTGTTCAAGGAAAAGGTCGCTACCCCAGAGTGGCAGGCCAAGATCAAACAGATCGTGCCGAGCTACGGTACCAAGCTGAACGATTCGGCAGCGGCCACTCAGAAAGAGTGGAACTACACCGCTGAAGTGCTGCAGCTGGAGAAACCGCCGGTGATCGACGCCAGCGTCGACTTCGGTGGCGCGGCCAGCCAGCCGGTTGAAAGCAAGCCTGAGAACGACATGGCGCTGTAATCGGCCATTGGCATGAAAGAAGCCACGGGGGAAACCTCGTGGTTTTTTTTGGGGGGGTCTTCACGCGTGTAGGGGAAGAATGGGTGCGATTTGTTCGTCGGGAGGACGGGTGAGGGCGGCTACGGGCCTGTCATGGGATGGGTGGAGGGGCGTACATCGAGCGCCGCCCGCGCGGCGCTCGATTTCACAGGCGCTGAAACTGCTATGGCGAGCACCCGGCATCATCTCTGGCGCAGGATGCACTCCAGCAGCCCGGGAAAACGCTCGCCCAGCATTTCGCTGCGCAGTGAATTCATATGGGTCGTCCCCACATTGCGGGTGTGCACCAACCCCGCATCACGTAGTACGCGGAAGTGGTGCGACATGCTCGACTTGGGCCGCCCACCGTCAAGCTCGCCACAGCTGGCCTCGGCAACGCCGGCCAGATGGCGGACGATTTCCAGGCGCACGGGGTCGCTGAGCGCATAGAGCAGGCGTTCAAGGATCAGGTCTTCAGCGTTGGGATGTTTATAGGCTCGCATGGCCGACATGATAACGGGGGTTTCACTAATTGCCATAGTTCGATTATGATCGAACAACAGTATTGAAATGAACCCGGAGTTTCCCATGTCCGCACTGTTCGAACCCTACAGCCTCAAAGACGTCGCCCTGCGTAACCGCATTGCCATTCCGCCGATGTGCCAATACATGGCCGAAGACGGCATGATCAACGACTGGCACCACGTGCACCTGGCCGGCCTGGCCCGTGGCGGTGCTGGGCTGCTGGTGGTCGAGGCCACTGCGGTGGCACCGGAAGGCCGTATCACCCCCGGTTGTGCCGGTATCTGGAGCGATGCTCACGCCCAGGCATTCGTACCGGTGGTGCAGGCCATCAAGGCCGCAGGTTCCGTGCCGGGCATTCAGATCGCCCACGCCGGGCGCAAGGCCAGCGCCAACCGCCCGTGGGAGGGTGACGACCACATCGCCGCCGACGACGCGCGTGGCTGGGAAACCATCGCCCCGTCTGCCATTGCCTTTGGCGCGCACCTGCCGAAAGTGCCACGCGAAATGACCCTGGACGACATTGCCCGGGTCAAGCAGGACTTCGTCGATGCCGCCCGCCGTGCGCGTGATGCCGGCTTCGAATGGATCGAACTGCACTTTGCCCACGGCTACCTGGGCCAGAGCTTCTTCTCCGAGCATTCCAACAAGCGGACCGATGCCTACGGTGGCAGCTTCGACAACCGCAGCCGCTTCCTGCTGGAAACCCTGGCTGCGGTGCGTGAAGTATGGCCAGAGAACCTGCCGTTGACCGCGCGCTTTGGTGTGCTGGAATACGATGGCCGCGACGAGCAGACCCTGGAAGAGTCGATCGAACTG
Organism: Pseudomonas sp. TSO6; assembly: GCF_056098905.1. Classification (NCBI taxonomy): domain Bacteria; kingdom Pseudomonadati; phylum Pseudomonadota; class Gammaproteobacteria; order Pseudomonadales; family Pseudomonadaceae; genus Pseudomonas; species Pseudomonas sp. TSO6. The sequence continues at coordinate 80,358 of NZ_JBLZWV010000019.1, forward strand.
GCGCGCCGCTTCAAGGCTGGCGGCCTTGACCTGCTGAGCGTAAGTGTCGGTTTCACCATTCCCGAGACCAACATCCCGTGGGGCCCGGCGTTCATGGGGCCGATTGCCGAGCGTGTGCGCCGCGAGGCGAAGCTGCCGGTGACTTCGGCGTGGGGCTTTGGCACACCGCAGCTGGCTGAGGCCGCGTTGCAGGCAAACCAGCTGGACCTGGTTTCGGTAGGGCGTGCGCACCTGGCCGACCCGCACTGGGCGTACTTTGCCGCCAAGGAGCTGGGGGTGGAGAAAGCCTCCTGGACCTTGCCGGCGCCGTATGCGCACTGGCTTGAGCGTTATCGCTGAGAAGCCTGGGGCTGCTGCGCAGCCCAATCGCCGGCAAGCCAGCTCCTACAGGATAGCGTGCTCTTTGTAGGAGCGGCCTTGTGCCGCGAATGGGCTGCACAGCGGCCCCCGAATCTAGAACCGATCCAACCGGTAGGCTGCCTTCTCAGGCCCCGCAGCCCGCTCAGCCAACCGTCCCACCCATTCCGCCGTCACCGCCGCCTGGGTCAACCCCAGGTGCTGATGCCCAAACGCCAACAGGACCCGCCCATCACACACCCTGTCGATCACCGGCAACGAGTCCGGTAACGAAGGCCGGAAGCCCATCCACGGCGTCGCCCCTTCGACGCTCAAGTCTTGCCGGAACAACCCCTTGCTCAACCGGTGCAACTGCCAAGCCCGTTGCATGCTTGGCGGTGCCTCCAGCCCGGCGAACTCCACCGTGCCGGCCAGGCGCAAGCCTTCGGCCATGGGCGTCATGATGAACTTGCGCTCCAGCGAGGTGACTGCAAACGGCAGACGCTGGTGCTCACCCGGCAACATCAGGTGGTAACCGCGTTCTGTGTCCAGCGGTACCCGCTTGCCCGTCAGCGCGGCGGTCAGTTTCGCAGAATGGGCACCACAGCTGATCAGCACCTGGCGGGCATTGAGCGTGCCCTGGTCGCTGGCCAGGCTCACGCCCGCACTGTGCAATTGCCCGCCATCGACCTGCGCCTGAACAAAGCGCACGCCGCTGGCCTTGGCCGCTTCGAACAGTTCGCACACAACCCGGTAAGGGTCGATGAAGTGCCCGGTGCGCGGAAAGAACAACCCGCCCAGCAGTGACGGGCTCAGTTGCGGCGCTGCCTCGCGCACGGTTTCGGCCGACCAGACGTCCACCGGCACCGCCTGCTGTTGCATGCGGGTGCGCAACGCCTCCAGTGCCTGGCGTGACTCAGGCTTCTCGAACACCAGCAACGAACCATCCTCCTGGAACAGGTCGCTGCGCCCGATCGAGCCCAGCAGGCGCTGCCATGCACCCAGGCTGCCTTCGTTCAGCGTGCGGATGCCGGCCACACTGCGCTGGAACGGGGCCGGGCGCAGGTTGAGCAGCAGGCGGGTGAACCAGGGCATGGCCGTGGGCAGGTACTTCCAGTCCAGGCGCAGTGGGCCCATCGGGTCCAGCAGCATGCGCGGCAAGCGCTTGAGGATCGACAGGTCGGCAATCGGGAACACCTGCTCGGTGGCCAGGTGCCCGGCGTTGCCATAGGACGCCCCATGGCCGGGTGCCTGACGGTCCACCAGCAGTACCCGGCGGCCCTGGCGGGCCAGTTGCAGGGCACAGGCGACGCCGACAATGCCGGCGCCAACCACGGCGATATCGGCTTCAGGGGTTTGGACCATGCTTAGCCTTCCCGTTTGCCGTCGAGCAGGCGCCGCAGTTGCAGCGGGTTGCCGTGTTTCAGCGCCTGCGGCAGCAGCGCATCAGGGAAGTCCTGATAGCACACCGGGCGCAGGAAACGCAAAATCGCTGCCGTGCCCACCGAGGTAGTGCGGGCATCGGAGGTGGCCGGGAACGGCCCGCCATGGACCATGGCATCGCACACCTCGACGCCGGTCGGCCAGCCATTGACCAGAATGCGCCCAGCCTTGCGTTCAAGGGTCGGCAGCAGCGCACGGGCGCGGTCGATGTCGGCATCGTCCAGTTGCAGGGTAGCGGTCAACTGGCCTTCCAGGTGCTCGGCCACTTGGTGGACCTGTTCATCGCTGGCGCACGCCACCACCAGCGACGCCGCGCCAAACACTTCAGCTTGCAACGCCGGGTCGGCGAGGAAGGCTTCGGCTTGGGTGACGAACAATTGCGCCTGGCATTGGTTGGGGCCTTGCCCGGCCTGCCCGCTGGCCGCAGCCTGGGCATTGGCGTTTCCTGCCAAGCCACCGACACCGGCCTGGTAAGCACTGAAGATGCCCGGGGTGAGCATGGTTTGCGCAGCGGCCTGGCGCACGTGCTCGCTGGCAGCGTCGATAAACCGCTGTAAAGCCGGCCCTTGGGGGGCAATCACCAGCCCGGGGTTGGTGCAGAACTGGCCGGCACCTTGGGTCAACGAGGCGACGAAGCCGTGCGCCAGCGCTTCGGCACGGGCCTGCAGGGCCGCCTCGAACAGGAACACCGGGTTGATCGAACTCATTTCGGCGTACACCGGGATCGGCTCCGGGCGTGCCTGGGCCGCCTGGCACAGCGCGATACCACCGCTGCGTGAGCCGGTAAAGCCAACGGCCTTGATGCGCGGGTCGCTGACCAGCGCGATGCCCACTTCACGGCCGGAGCCGTACAACAGCGAGAATACGCCGGCCGGCAAGCCGCACAGCTTCACCGCCTGCGCCACCGCCTGGCCGACCAGCTCGCTGGTGCCAGGGTGGGCGCTGTGGGCCTTGACCACCACTGGGCAGCCAGCAGCCAGTGCCGACGCGGTATCGCCACCGGCCACCGAGAAGGCCAGCGGGAAATTGCTGGCGCCGAATACGGCTACCGGCCCCAGGGCCACCTGGCGCTGGCGCAGGTCGCCGCGCGGCAAGGGCTGGCGTTCTGGCTGGGCGTTGTCGACCCGCACATCCAGCCATTCACCGGCCCGCACTACCCGGGCGAAGGTGCGCAGCTGGGTACAGGTGCGGCCACGCTCGCCCTGGATACGCGCCTTGGGCAGACCGCTTTCGGCCACGGCGCGGTCGATCAGGGCATCGCCCAGTGCTTCGATCTGGGTGGCGATGGTTTCGAGGAATTGTGCCCGTTGTTCGAGCGTGGTTTCGCGGTAGCCATCGAACGCCGCCCAGGCCAGGGCGCAGGCTTGGGCCACGTGTTCGTTGGTGCCGCCCAGGTAGGCCGGTTCCAGTGGCTGGCCGGTGGCCGGGTCGATGCCGCGGATGGCTTCGCGGCTGCCGGTTACCGGCGTCTGGCCGATCAGCATGTTGCCGGTGAGGGTCATGTAGCCTCCTTGTGAATCAAATTCGGGTATCAAGGTAAACCGCAACCCTTGTAGGAGCGGCCTTGTGCCGCGAAGGGCTGCAAAGCAGCCCCAGCAATTTGTGCATCTGCGTGGAAACCCCGGGGCTGCTTTGCAGCCCTTTCGCGGCACAAGGCCGCTCCTACAAGGGCCAAGCAGGGCATGGGTCAGGCGATGTTCTGTTCGGCCGACCAGCTGGCGTACCAGTTGCGGAACAACGCGTACTGCTGCTCGGCATAGTTGTGCTGGGCGTCGGTCAGCACGTCGGTTTCGTTGAAGTGCAGGCTGTACTCGCTGTCGCCGTTCAGCACCATCAGGTGCTTGTAGTACAGCACCAGGTCGCAGCCCTCATCGAACGACGACAGCACCGCCAGCGCCGCTTCCAGCTCGCGGGCCAGGCGGCGGGCCTTGGCATCGCCCTTGGCCGCCTGCTTGCTCAGGCTTACCAGGTGCAGCACCTCACGGGGCAGGGCGTTGCCGATGCCGGTGATGGCGCCGGTGGCGTTGCAGTTGACGAAGCCATGCACCACCTGGGTGTCCACGCCCACCATCAGGGTCACGTCGTCATCCTTGGAGGTGATGTGCTCGGCGGCGTAACGCAGGTCGGCACCGCCACCGAATTCCTTGAAGCCGATCAGGTTGGGGAATTCGCGGCGCAGCTCGAAGAACAGATCGGCGCGGGTGGCGAAGCCGTAATAGGGGCTGTTGTAGATCACCGCTGGCAGCTTGGGCGCGGCGGCGAGGATGGCCGAGAAGTGGTGCTTCTGGGCGATCAGCGAAGCGCCGCGGCTGAGCACGCGGGGGATGACCATCAGGCCGGCGGCGCCGACCTTGGCCGCGTGGGCGGCATGCGCTACCGCTTCACGGGTGTTCACCGCGCCAGTGCCGACAATGGTCGGGATGCCGGCGGCCACCAGGCGCGCCACGCCTTCCTGGCGTTCGGCCTCGGTCAGTAGTGGCCAGTCGCCCATCGAACCGCAGTACACCACGGCGCTCATGCCGGCCTCGATCAGTTCACGGCCCTTGCGCACCAGGGCGTCGAAGTCCGGCTTGCGTTCGGCGGTGCATGGGGTCATCAGGGCGGGCATGGTGCCGGTGAAGATGTTGTTGGTCATTGTTGTCACTCCTCGCAGTATTCAGTCGGAAAAAGGCGGGGTCAGATGCCCCAGGCGAACGGGTCCTGTTCGTCGATCAGCAGGGTGCTGTCGGCGGTCATGTAGGCGCGGCCGGTGATGAACGGGCGAATGTGCTCGCCGTCGCGCTCGTAGCGGCCATGGAACTGGCTGCCGGTGATACTGGCCTGTACCCAGGTCTGGCCTTCGGCAAGCTTGCCGTCGGCGGCCAGGCAGGCCAGCTTGGCGCTGGTGCCGGTGCCGCAGGGCGAGCGGTCGTAGGCCTTGCCGGGGCACATCACGAAGTTGCGGCTGTCGGCGTTGGCGTCGTCGGCAAACAGCTCGACGTGGTCGATAGGCGCGCCGTTTTCACCGGTGATGCCCTGGGCTTCCAGGGCTTTGAGCATGGCCCAGGTGTACTCGGTCAGCGCCTCACGGTTGGCCAGCTCGATACGCTGGCCGTGTTCGGAAACCAGGAAGAACCAGTTGCCGCCCCAGGCGATGTCGCCATGCACCACGCCATGGCCGGGTACATCCACCGCCACCTGCTGGCGGTAGCGGTAAGAGGGCACGTTGCCGACGGTGATGGCGCCGTCTTCATGCAGGGTGGCGCTGACCTGGCCGACCGGGGTGTCGATCTTGTGCACACCCGGTGCGATCAGGCCCAGGTGCTGCAACGAGGCGACCAGGCCGATGGTGCCGTGGCCGCACATGTTCAGGTAGCCGGCGTTGTTGAAGAAGATTACCCCGCAGGTAGCGTCGGCCGACACCGGTGGGCAATACAGCGCGCCGACCAGCACATCGTTGCCGCGTGGCTCCAGCAGGCAGGCACGGCGCCATGGGTCGTGCAGCTCGCGCAGTTCGTCGCGCTGTTCGGCCATGCTGCGGCCGTGCAGTTGCGGGAAGCCCTTCATCACCAGGCGGGTCGGTTCGCCGCCAGTGTGGGAGTCGATGACGTGTATCTGTTTCATGGGCTTGTCCCTTGCGTAAAAGATCAGGAAGCGACGGGGGCAGGGCGGCTGGCATAGGTTTCAGCGGCGGCTTCGCTTTCGTCTTCACCTTCCAGGCGCACCAAGTGGGCAGGCACGCCAGTCGCGGCGCCCCAGTAGTAGATGCCCAGCGCGCAGGCGGCCACGGCCACGGTGTCGAGCGGGTGGCCGATTACCCCCAGGCCACCGAAGCTGCCCAGCCAGGACAGCAGGATGGTCACCGCGTAGAAGCCGATCAGCCACGCCGACGAGCGCACTTGTTGGGCCAGCGACAGGTGCTGGGTGGGTACGAAACGGCTGCACAGCAGGTACAGCACGAACATCACGATTTGCAGGGCCAGCAGCCACGACACGGTGTTCCAGCCCGACCAGTACACGATGAGCGCGGCGATGATGAACGACAGCGGGCCGAGCACGGCCATGCCCTTGACCCGGAACGGGCGCGGCATGTGGGGTGCATTGCGGCGCAGGGCGGCGACGGTGACCGGGGCGACGGCGTAGCTCAGTACCAGGGCAGCCGATACCACGTTGATCAGCGCTTCCCACGAGGGGAACGGCAGGGTCCAGAACACCGACAGGCCAAACGTCAGCCACAGGGCCGGGCGCGGGATGCCGGACTCTTCATCGATGCGGGTGAAGTACTTGAAGAAGGTGCCAGTCTGCGCCCAACCATAGATCACCCGGGGGGTGGCGTTCATGTAGATGTTGCCGCAGCCGCTGGGCGAGATCACGGCGTCGGCCACCACCAGGTAGGCCAGCCAGCCCACACCCAGGGCCAGGGCGATGTCGCGGTAGGGCAGGGCCAGTTCCTTGGTCACGCTGGCCCAGCCGTTGGCCAGCATTTCGGTCGGCACGCTGCCGAGGAAGGCCAGTTGCAACAGGGCGTAAATCGCTGTGGACAGCAATACCGAAAGAATCAGCGCAATCGGGATGGTGCGCTGTGGGTTCTTCACCTCGCTGGCCACTGAAATGATCGGCGTCAGGCCCAGGTAGGCGAAGATGATGCCGCCCGCCGACACGGCCATTTCCACCCCGGAAAGGCCGAACGGTGCAAAGCCGTGGACCTCGAAGTTTTCTGGTTTGAAGAAGGTGAACAGCACGCCGATTACCAGCAGCGGCACGATGAACTTGAACACGCTGACCAGGTTGTTGGCCTTGGCGAAGGTTTTCACGCTGCGGTAATTGAGGAAGAAGAACAGCCCCAGCAGGGCGAACTGCACCAGCCAGCCGAGTACGGTCGGGTCGCTGGAGCCGGCCTTGGTCAGCCCGGGGAACCAGGCGGCGGCGTATTGGCGTGAGGCGACCACTTCGATGGCGATCAGGCTGGAAAAGGCGATCAGGGTGATGAAACCCATCAGGTAGCCGAGCAGTGGGCCGTGCGAGTAAACCGGGTAGCGCACTACGCCACCGGCACGTGGCAGGGCGGCGCCCAGTTCGCAGTAGACGATGCCCAGCAACAGTACGGCGAACCCGCCGAGGAACCAGGAGAGGATGCCGGCCGGGCCGGCGATGGCCGACACGTGGCTGGCGGCGAACAGCCAGCCGGAGCCGAAAATGGCCCCTAGGCCGATGAAGGTGAGGTCCAGCAGTGATAACTGTTTCTTGAATTTGCCTGACATGGGTTCGCCTTTTTGTTGGTTATTGGATAGGCAGGTCTGATGTCACGAGATGCGGCTTTTTGGGCCGCGCTCTTGTAGGACTTGGGCGGCTTGCGTGGGGCATAGAGTGAACCGGTCGGGGCGACGGTTCTTGATGGTTTTCTGCAGGGGGGATGACGAAATCGGCACAGTTGCAAAAAAAGCTGGTGGCCAGGGTGGGCTGGTAGATAGGCTGTAGGCCATACCGGATAAGGGTTTGAGAGATGCAGTGCCAGTGCTGGCCTCTTCGCAGCACAAGGCTGCTCCTACAAGGACCGCATGGCTATCAAGACCTGTAGGAGCAGCCTTGTGCTGCGAAGAGGCCCGCCCAGAGAACCGAGATAGAGAAGATGACCAACACCCCCCTGGCAACCCTCTACCAGTCCCTCGACCAGCACCGCCCCGCCACCCTCGAGGCCCTGCTCGCCGGTGTGTCGCTGCTGCTGCCGATCCTCGACGCCATCCCCAACGCCGCCATCTTCATCAAAGACCCGGCCGCCCGCTATGTGCTGGCCAACAACACCCTGGTCCAGCGCTGCGGCCTCAAGCGCCTGCAACCGCTGCTGGGCAAGACCAGCGCCGAGGTATTCCCGGCACAGCTGGGCCCCGGCTACACCGAACAGGACCGCCGGGTGCTTAAGGAAGGGATGGTGCTGGAGGACCAACTGGAGCTGCACCTGTACGGCAGCCGTGAACCCGGCTGGTGCCTGACCCACAAGCGCCCGCTGTACAACCAGGCGGGCGAGATCATCGGCCTGGTCGGCATTTCGGTTGACCTGCAATCAGCCGCCGACAGCCACCCCGCCTATCAGCGCCTGGCCGCGGTGGACGAGCATATTCGCCAGCACTTTCACCAGCCGATCAGCATGGGCGAGCTGACCCGCATCGCCGGTATTTCCGTGGCCCAGCTGGAGCGCTACTGCAAGCGGGTGTTCCACCTCACGCCCCGGCAGATGATCCATAAGGCACGTCTGGAGCACGCCCACCGCCTGTTGCATTCGGACCTGCCGATCACTGAAGTGGCGATGTGCTGCGGCTATACCGATCACAGCGCCTTCAGCCGCCAGTTCAAGCAACTGACCGGCTTTACTCCTCGCCAATACCGGTTGGCCCGGTGTGATGAAACACAGACAAGAGATGCCTGAGCTAAAATGTGTGGGGTAGGAAAGTAAGTATTATTCTCAAGTATTTACTATTGGACGCAAAGGTGCGGAGGATAACTAATGGTCAATAATAAGGCGTCCAGCGCTCAGGCGCACAGTACCAAGCGAGACGCGCTGTTTGTGAGGTTCGGGCGATCTTATTGTCCATACGGTTATCTGAGTGTCGCACAGCCTAGCGCTGGTTTCGTGGGGTTTAATGGTGAATGGTCTGGTTTTATTGCAGGGGGATACTTGCTCGGTAATGGTTATCGATGGCTAAATACTTTGGTGATGAGGTTTGGTAGCCCAGATTTGCTAAGCCCTTTCGGACGAGGAGGTATCAATGCTTATAGTTATTGTTTCGGCGATCCTATAAATAATATAGATCCAAGTGGGCGATTTGGCGTGCACAAGATAAAACCCCTGAAGCGTCTCCAGCATGGAGTAAAGACCATTCCGCGAGCATCAGTGAGTGAGCGTCTTAGTTTAAAGAGTCGGCAAAAAACGAAGGTCAGTGCTTTTAGTCAGTATCCCGCGTTGAGCAATAGGAAATTATCCAAGTTTGAAGCAGAGCTCGAGTGTTTCCAAAAAGCTTCCGAAATGAGGGTTTTAAGCCGATTTTTATAAAAAGCGAAAGCGATCTTAAATATGTGTCGGGCTCTCACTCAAGGCGATTTGTATTAGCAGGCCGAGGGGACCTTCTGGTCGATCCATCGGCCGACCTGAATCGACATGGTATGAATCATGCCATACTAGCAACGTACGGTTCCAAAGAGGGGGGAGTCATTGCAGTTGGTATGATTGCAGCCCCAAAGACTGGTCACGTTATGTTGTGGAATGATTCTGGGCATTACCACCCCCACTTCTCTACACTCTTCCCTGTGGCGTTCAAACTGACTGGCATGGGGGTTGAGGTAGAAATGATCAGAGTATTAGCGAGTCTTGGCTAACCTGATGAGAAACAAATCGGTTGTAGCTATGGATTACGAATAACTACCCGGGCCTCGGCAAAGCACTGCTCGGCAATCGCCCAGCGTGGTTCGCTGCGGCGCAGCAACAGGCCAACCGGGCTGTGGATGGCGGCGTCGGCCACCGGCAGGATGCGCAGGTGCTCGCTGAGGTCTTCCAGGCCACAGTGCAGCGGCATGATCGCGCAGCACATGCCGGTAGTGATGGCCTGGATCAGCTGGAAGCTCGAGTCGCTTTCCAGGACTGCATTCGGTTCCAGGCTGCGGCTGCGGAAACTCAGGTCCAGCGACTGGCGGTAGTGCATGCCTTTGCTCAGCAGGCCCAGCGGGATGTCGCCGAGCTCGTCCCAGCGCAGGGTTTCGCTGGCGAACTGGAAGTGCCGGGTGTCGTACAGCAGGCCCATGGTGGTGGTGCCCAGTTCGATCACTTCGAAGAAGCGGGTGTTGACCTGGTCCAGGTAGCAGATACCCAGGTCGAGCTGGTTGCGGCTGAGGCCGTCGATGATCTGCTCCGAGCTCAGCGAGCTGAGCTGAAAGTGCAGTTCGGGGTACTTTTCGCGCAGTGGCAGCAGCAGGTGCATGGGGTTGAAGCTGGCCAGCGGCACCGTGCCCAGGCGCAGGCTGCCGACCACCTGGCCGCGGCAACTGGCGGCCTCGGCCTGCAGGCCGTCGTGGGCGGCGAGCAGGGTACGGGCCCAGGCCAGGATGCGCTCGCCGGCTTCGGTGAAGCCTTCGAAGCGCTGGCCACGCTTGACCAGCACCAGGTCCAGTTCGTCTTCCAGGTTGCGCAGGCGCATGGACAGCGTCGGCTGGGTGATATGGCACAGCGCCGCTGCCTGGCCGAAGTGGCGGGTCTGGTCGAGGGCGATGAGGAACTTGAGCTGCTTGATGTCCATGAAAGTGCCTGGCGTCTGGTTATGCAGACCTTAACCCACATCTGCGATAGATGTCATTGATCGCCCGGTACGCCATATTGATTGGACGCCCTCGGGCCGTGCCTCTAGCGTGGCGACAATGCCATTCAAGGAGCTTTACCGTGCGCGTCCAACCCGATGCAGTCTTCGTACCGCTGAACATCGCCGTGCTGACCGTCAGCGACACCCGTACCTACGACAACGATACCTCTGGCGAGCTGCTGGCCAGCCGTTCGGTAGAGATCGGCCACCGGCTGGTGGCGCGGGCGCTGCTCAAGGACGACCTGTACAAGATCCGCGCCCAGGTGGCGACCTGGATTGCCGATGAGCAGGTGCAGGTGGTGCTGATTACCGGCGGCACCGGCTTTACCGGGCGAGACAGCACGCCGGAGGCAGTCGAGTGCCTGCTGGACAAACGCATCGACGGTTTTGGTGAGCTGTTCCGGGCGTTGTCGATTCTGGATATCGGCACCTCGACCGTGCAGAGCCGGGCGTTGGCCGGGTTGTCCAACCGCACGTTGGTGTGCTGCCTGCCGGGCTCTACCGGGGCCTGTCGTACGGCATGGGAAGGGATTCTGGCCGAGCAGCTGGATGCCCGCCATCGGCCGTGCAACTTCGTCAAACATCTGTTGCCGATCGAAGCCTGCGCAAGCCGGGGCTGATGATACTGCCTGCACCGGCCCCTTCGCGGGCTTGCCCGCTCCCACAGGTAAGCACAGCATTCGAAACTTGTGAGGTCCCTGTGGGAGCGGGCAAGCCCGCGAAGAGGCCAGAACAGACGACCACAAACCGTCAGCTCAACACATACCCCACCGGCAACAACGCCGGCGGCAACTGCTGCTCCCCCAACCCCGCCAGCACATCGCGCTCCACAGTCCGCACCATGGCATCGGTCGGCAAATCGTTTTCATCGCGCCCGAACGGGTCTTCCAGCTCGTTGCCAATCGCATCCAGCCCGAAGAACGTGTACCCCACGATGGTGGTGAACAGCGGCGCCAGCCAGCCCAGCGGCTCGGCCAGGGCAAACGGTAGCAGCAGGCAGAAGATGTAGATGGTGCGGTGCAGCAGCAGCGTATAGGGGAACGGCAAGGGTGTACCCTTGATCCGCTCACAGGTGGCCTGTACTTCGGTCAACCCTACCAGCCGCTGCTCCAGCAAACTGTAGCGCCAGTCACTGATCTGCTGTTGCTCTGCCAGCCTTGAGCAATGCTGGCCAATTTCGCGCAGGATGCCATCGCACACGTTGTGCGGGCTGATCGCCTCTGGCCGGGCGAGCCATGGCCGGGCAGCCGCCAGTTCGTCCTCACCGCGCAGCCGCGCATTCAATGCATGGGCAAAACCGCACAGGCTACGCAGCAGTTGGTTACGCAGTTTTTCATCTGTAATGACCACGCTCTCACGCACGAACGAGCGGGTTTCAATGATCAGCTTGCCCCAAGCTTTGCGGCCCTCCCACCAGCGGTCATAGCAGGCGTTGTTGCGAAAGCTCATGAAGATCGACAGCGACAGGCCAAGCAAGGTGAACGGCGTGGCACTCACCGGGTAGAAAAACGCCGGGTAATGGCGCTCGATCAGCACGATCAGCGCGGCCAGCAGGGTCACCATCAGGCAGCGCAGGGCAATGCGCTTGACGATCGAACCCTTGAGGGTGAACAGCACGCGCAGCACATCGGGGGTTGGGTGGACGATCATGGATTTCCAGAGACGGCCGCTTAGCCGCCGGTCATGTTCATGAAGCGCAGGATCTGCACGTCGCCACCGACTTCGAAGTGATGACGGTAGGGCTTGAGGTGCAGCGAATCGCGGATGGCTTTTTCCAGGCGTTCGGCATTGCCAGGGTGCGCGCGCAGCACATGCTTCAAGTCCACCGAATGTTCATTGCCCAGGCACAGCAGCAGGCGGCCTTCGACCGTCAGGCGCACGCGGTTGCAGGTGGCGCAGAAGTTGTGGCTGTGCGGCGATATGAAGCCGACCCGGGTGTTCGCGGTTTCGGCCAGGCGCCAGTAGCGGGCCGGGCCCTGTGAGGATTCGGTGGATTCGATCAGGGTGAACTGCGCGGCCAGGCGCTCACGTACTTCATCACTGGAGCAGAACGACTCGCCGCGTTCGTGCTCGCTGATCACCCCTAGCGGCATTTCTTCGATGAAGGTGATGTCCAGTTCGCGATCAATGGCAAAGCGCACCAGGTCGACCAGTTCATGATCGTTGCGGCCCTTGAGCACCACGCAGTTGAGCTTGGTGCGCTTGAACCCGGCCTTGCGTGCGGCGTCGATACCGGCGATGACCTGATGCAGGTCGCCGGTGCGGGTCAGCTGCTTGAAGCGGTCGGCGTCCAGGCTGTCGAGGCTGATGTTCAGGCGCGTCACGCCGGCATCGAACAGGGGCTGGGCCAGGCGCCCGAGTTGTGAGCCGTTGCTGGTCATGCACAGTTCGCGCAAGCCGGGCAGGGCGGCAATGCGCCCGCACAACTCGACGATGCCCTGGCGTACCAGTGGCTCGCCGCCGGTCAGGCGGATCTTGCGGGTGCCCAGGGCGACGAAGCGCTCGGCCACCTGGAACAGTTCTTCGAGGCTGAGGATTTGCTGGCGCGGCAAAAACTGCATGTCTTCTGCCATGCAGTACACGCAACGGAAGTCACAGCGGTCGGTGACCGACATCCGCAGGTAGTCGATTTTCCGGTTGAAGCCGTCAATCAGGGCCCGGCTGTTCTGTTCCACGTTCGCGCTCGAATGGGTTGGGACACAACTCCAAGCTATAACCTGGCCGCAGGGGCGTCAAATTGCTTTGTCCGACTGCTTGATCGACGGCATCTATCACTTGGCTTAGCATCTTCAGCGTCTGTGAGATCGAGCGCCGCCCGCGCGGCGCATCGCGAGCTGCGCTCGATCTCACAGGCGCTGAAGATGGCACGGCAAGCACCTGGAAACCCATGATCGAAACCGCTTATCACACCGTAAGATCTTTCGATTGGACGCCCCTGCCTCACGCTCAATAGGCTGGAAAAAAGCATCGAAGCGTGAGGATTCATCGCATGAGCCAGGACGAACACATCAGGGACTACAAGGGCGCCGCCGCTGGCTGGGGGGCGCTCAAGAGCGTGACCAAAAGCTGGCTGGGCAGCGAAAACGCCTTCAAGAACCTGCGGGCCATGCTCAAGACCAACCAGAACGGCGGCTTCGACTGCCCCGGCTGTGCCTGGGGCGAGTCGCCAGAAAGCGATATGGTCAAGTTCTGCGAAAACGGCGCCAAGGCGGTTAACTGGGAAGCCACCGGCCGCTCGGTCGACCCGGCCTTCTTCGCCAAATACAGTGTCAGCGCGCTGAAGGACCAGACCGACTACTGGCTCGAATACCAGGGCCGCCTCACGCACCCGATGCGCTACGACGCTGCGACCGATCACTATGTCGAAACCACCTGGCAGGAGGCCTTCGAGCTGGTCGCCACGCACCTGCGTGCGCTGCAGTCGCCCGATGAGGCCGAGTTCTACACCTCGGGCCGGGCCAGCAACGAGGCGGCGTTCCTGTACCAGCTGTTCGTGCGCGCTTACGGCACCAACAACTTCCCCGATTGCTCGAACATGTGCCACGAAGCCAGCGGCGCAGGCATGTCGGAAACCCTCGGGGTGGGCAAGGGCACCGTGGTGTTCCACGACCTGGAGCTGGCCGACGCGATCTTCGTCATCGGCCAGAACCCTGGCACCAACCACCCGCGCATGCTCGAACCGCTGCGTGAGGCGGTCAAGCGCGGGGCCCAGGTGGTGTGCTTCAACCCGCTGAAAGAGCGTGGCCTGGAGCGCTTCCAGCACCCGCAGCACCCGTTCGAAATGCTCAGCAACGGCTCCGAGCCGACGTCCAGCGCCTACTTCCGCCCGGCCTTGGGCGGTGACATGGCGGCCATGCGGGGCATTGCCAAGTTCCTCTTGCAGTGGGAGCGTGAAGCCCAGGCCAAGGGCGAGCCGGCGGTGTTCGACCATGCTTTCATCGCCGAGCACACCAGCGGCGTGGATGGCTACCTGGCAGCGGTGGACGCCACCTCTTGGGAGCACATCGTCAAACAGTCGGGCCTGACCCTGGCCGAGATCGAGCTGGCCGCACGCATGTACCGCAAGGCCGAGCGGGTGATCATGTGCTGGGCCATGGGTGTCACCCAGCACCGCCATTCGGTGCCGACCGTGCAGGAAATCGTCAACCTGCAGCTACTGCGCGGCAACGTCGGCAAGCCCGGTGCCGGCCTGTCGCCGGTGCGCGGCCACAGCAACGTGCAGGGCGACCGCACCATGGGCATCGACGAGAAGCCCAAGGCGGCGCTGCTCGATGCCATCGAAAAACGCTTCCAGTTCCGCGTGCCGCGGGCCCACGGGCACAACGCGGTGCTGGCGATCAAGGCCATGGAAGAGGGCCGGGCCAAGGTGTTCATCGCCCTGGGCGGCAACTTCGCCCAAGCCACCCCGGACACCCCGCGCACCCACGCGGCCCTGCAGAACTGCGCGTTGACCGTGCAGATTTCCACCAAGCTCAACCGCTCGCACCTGGTGACCGGCCGCGATGCGCTGATTTTGCCGTGCCTGGGCCGTACCGAAATCGACCTGCAGGCCGAAGGGCCGCAAGGCGTGACTGTGGAGGACACCTTCAGCATGGTGCACATCTCCAACGGCCAGTTGCGCCCGCGTTCGCCGCACATGCGCTCCGAACCGTGGATCGTCGCCGGCATGGCCAAGGCCACGCTGGGCAATCAGCCGATCGACTGGGAGTATGCGGTGGCCGACTACAACCGCATTCGTGACATGATCGCCGACGTGATCCCAGGTTTCACCGGTTTCAACCAACGCCTGCATAGCCCGGGCGGTTTCCACCTGGGCAACAATGCCGCCGATCGCAACTTCCGCACGGCCACGGGCAAGGCCCGCTTCATGCCCCACGCACTGCCGGAAGAGTTGGTCAACGCCAAGGTACTGGCGCGTGGTGACAAGCCCGACCTGATCCTGCAGACGCTGCGCTCGCATGACCAGTACAACACCACCCTGTATGGCCTGGATGACCGCTACCGCGGGGTGTTCGGCCTGCGTGAAGTGGTGTTCGTCAACGAGGCCGACATCCGCCGCCTGGGCTTCGAGCCGGGTGAGCAGGTGGACCTGGTGTCGCTGTGGGAGGATGGCGTGGAGCGGCGGGTGTCGGGGTTCCGCCTGGTGGCGTATGACGTGCCTGAGGGGCAGGCGGCGGCGTATTACCCGGAGACCAACCCACTGGTGCCGCTGGAAAGTTATGGCGAGGGGACCTACACCCCGACCTCGAAATTTGTGGCCATCAAGGTCGAGAAAGCCAAGGCGGGGAACCGCATTGCCGCGGCGTTGGCCGCGGATTGACAGGTTGCCTGCAAGGGCCCTATCGCCGGCAAGCCAGCTCCCACAAGGACCGCACAGATTTCAGAACCTGTGATAAACCTGTGGGAGCTGGCTTGCCGGCGATAGGGCCGGTGCAGCCATATAGAATCAGGAACGGTGCACCGGGTAAGCCGTGGTGTACTTCATCTGCTCCATGGCAAAACTGGAGGTGATGTTCGACAGCCCATCGGTACGGGTAATCAGCTTTTTGTAGAACCGGTCATACGCCGCAATATCCCCCACCACCACCCGCAGCATGTAATCCCAGTCCCCCGACATGCGGTAAAACTCCATCACTTCCTCGAACCCGGTCACAGTCGCGGCAAACTGCTCCAGCCAGGCGCTGTCATGGCGCTGGGTCTTGAGCTGGACGAACACCGTCAGCCCCAGCCCTAGCCGTTCGGGGTCCAGCAGGGCGACACGGCCAAGTATGTAGCCTTCTTCTTCCAGGCGCTTGACCCGCTTCCAGCACGGCGTGGTGGACAGGTTGACGGCCTCGGCCAGGTCCTTGAGCGAGAGCGAGGCATCGCGCTGAAGCAGGGTAAGAATGTGCTGGTCGAAACTGTCCATATCGCGCGAGGGCCGTGTAGAAAAATTTTTCACAGATTACCCCAAGGCCAGAAGATTTGGGTTGTGCGATAGTTGCAGCCTTCACTCTGCCAATGGGCCTGACCATGTCCGACAAGCCGCGCAATTTCGCCACCCGTACCATTCACGCCGGCGAGCAGTTCAGCGTCGCCGAAAACGCCATCTTCCCGGCCATCGTCACCGCCAGCTCGTTCACCAAGCGCAGCCTGGACGACAAGCCGGAGTACTCCTACAGCCGGGTCGGCAACCCCACCCGGCACGCCTACGAAACCTGTGTCGCCGCCCTGGAAGAAGGCGTGGGCGCGGTGGCCTGTGCCTCGGGGGTGAATGCCACTGCGACGGTGCTGGAGCTGCTGCCCAAGGATTCCCATGTGGTAGTGATGAACGGCGTGTATGGCGGCACCTTCCGCATTCTGGAAGACTACCGCAGCCGTACCTCGGGCCTGACCACCACCTATGTCGACCTCAACGACCTTGAGGCCTTGGGCGCCGCCATCAAGCCGGAAACCCAGCTGATCTGGATCGAGTCGCCGACCAACCCCTTGCTGCACCTGGTCGACATCAAGGCCGTGTGCGACCTGGCGAGGGCGCGGGGTATCCTTACCTGCATCGACAACACCTTCTGCTCACCGTGGAACCAGCGCCCTATCACCCTGGGCGTAGACCTGGTGATGCACTCGGCGAGCAAGTACATTGGCGGCCACTCCGACCTGACCGGTGGCGTGGTAGTGGCGGCCAATGATGCGCTGCTGGCGCGCCTGCGCCGCATCAGCATGGCGATTGGCGCGGTGCAGGGGCCGTTCGACTGCTACCTCGCCCTGCGCGGCTTGAAAACCCTGGATGTGCGCATGGAACGCCAATGCAGCAACGCCCTGCAGGTTGCACGCTTCCTCGAAGGGCATGCGCAGATCGAGCAGGTGTATTACCCGGGGCTGGAAAGCCACCCCCAGCATGAACTGTGCAAACGCCAGATGCGCAGTGGCGGGGCGGTGGTGGCGATGAAGGTCAAGGGTGATCGGGCCGCGCTCAACCGCCTGGTGGAAGCGTTGCAGATTTTTGTGCTGGCTGACTCGCTGGGCGGGGTGGAGAGCATGATCAACCACTCGTGGACCATGTCGCACTGCTCGCTGAGCCCGGAGCAGAAAGGCGTGATGGGGATCAGCGAGAACCTGCTGCGGCTGTCGATGGGGATCGAGGACTACCGCGACCTGATCGAGGACCTGGATGGTGCACTGAAAGCGCTCGCTGCAGTGTAAGGGCTGCTGGCCTCTTCGCGGGCGAGCCCGCGAAGAGGCCAGCAGGTTTGATGAATTTTTGTCAGGATTTGGGCGGATGGATGATCCGTTCGATCTTGTCCTTGATCAGCAACCGTTCCTTGCGCAGCCGGTTGACGGCGTCGTCGTTGGTACCGTTGCCTTCGGCGGCGACCACCTCCTTGTCCTTGGCGTTGTATTCCTTGTGCAGCGTGTGCAGCGTCTGGTCTTTGTCAATGAGCGCCTGGAATGCATCAGCGGTAACGTGCAGGTCAGCGAGCAGATCATGCGGAACTGGCATTTCTTCACCTCTGTCAGGGTTGTCGGAAAGGTCCTGACCTCTGAGGATAGCCGCGTTTGCGCAGGCTTGTGATGGCGGCCTGGCTGAATGGCAGCTGAATGGCTTTCACGTAATTGATAAAAGACGAAGCTTCACGAAATTGTTACCGTCTTTTTCACAAAAAATTGATGACGCGCTTTCTAGAGTTCGCCCAACTTTCCCACGGTGCCATCCGGCCGGGGGCTGATAATCACTCTTGATTGCGAACGCTGATGCTCAACTTCAAATCCCTGCGGACTGAATGGGTCACGCTGCTGGCCAGCCTTTACCTGCTGATTGGCTTGAACATGTTCCTGTGGGAGCATCTGCAAGAGGTCGTGCCCGCCGGCCTGTCTGGGCTTTGGCTGAGCCTGGCGTTTGCGGTGCTGATGTTGTTCGCCTTCAACCTTATCCTTACGTTGATTGCCTTCCGTTATGTATTGAAACCCGTACTTATCGTGTTGTTCATGAGTGGCGCGGGTGTGGCTTACTTCATGAACCAGTACGGTGTACTTATTGATGCCGGCATGTTCCGCAATATGGCCGAGACCAATGTTGCAGAAGTACGCGATCTGCTGTCGCTGAAGTTTGCCGCCTATATCCTGCTGCTGGGTGTATTGCCTTCGGTGCTGTTGTGGAAGGCCCACATCGTCTACCGCGCCTGGCACCGCGAGCTGCTGGGCAAGCTGGTGGTCAGTGGTGCCTGTGTCGTGGCCCTTGGCTCGGTAGCGCTGGTCAATTATCAAGGTTTGTCGTC
Organism: Pseudomonas sp. TSO6; assembly: GCF_056098905.1. Taxonomy (NCBI): domain Bacteria; kingdom Pseudomonadati; phylum Pseudomonadota; class Gammaproteobacteria; order Pseudomonadales; family Pseudomonadaceae; genus Pseudomonas; species Pseudomonas sp. TSO6. Next base: position 98,716 of record NZ_JBLZWV010000019.1, read on the forward strand.
GCTGTTTCGCAACCACCACGAACTGCGCCTGATGCTGACCCCGAGCAATATCGTCGGGGCCTCCATTGGTTATGTCAGCGAGCGAGTCGGTACTGCTTCGCGCCCGTTCCAGCACTATGGCGAAGATGCCAAGCGTGATGCCGCCTGGCAAAAACATGAGCGCAAGTCGCTGACAGTGCTGGTGGTCGGTGAAAGTGCCCGTGCAGACCATTTCGGCGTGCTGGGCTATGACCGCGATACCACGCCGAACCTGGCCAGGGAGCAGGGCCTGCTGGCGTTTTCCGACGTGCACTCGTGCGGCACGGAAACCGCAGTCTCGGTGCCGTGCATGTTCTCGGGCATGAAGCGCAAGGATTACGATGCCCGCGTGGCGAAGAACCGCGAAGGGTTGCTGGACATTCTCCAGCGTGCCGGCCTGGCCGTGCAGTGGCGTGACAACCAGTCGGGCTGCAAGGGTACTTGTGACCGCGTGCAGTTCATTGATGTCAGCAACCTCAAGGACCCCCAACTGTGCGCGGATGGCGAATGCCATGACCAGATCCTGCTGCAAGGCCTGGACGCGCTCATCGACAACCTCGACAAGGATAGCGTGCTGGTGCTGCACCAGATGGGCAGCCACGGCCCGGAATACTTCAAGCGTTACCCCAATGGCGGCGAGCGCTTCACGCCGGTGTGCCAGAGCAACGCGCTGAACCAGTGCAGCGAGCAGGAAATCATCAACGGCTACGACAACACCCTGGCCTATACCGACAAGGTGCTGGCGTCGCTGATCGACACCTTGCGCAGCAAACAGGACAAAGTCGACACGGCCATGATCTACCTGTCCGACCATGGCGAGTCGCTGGGCGAGTACAACCTGTTCCTGCACGGCACGCCTTACGCCATCGCCCCAGAGCAGCAGAAGCACGTGCCGCTGCTGACCTGGTTCTCCGACAGCTACAAGGAAGACTTCGGCCTCGACACCGACTGCCTGGCCAAGCTCAGCGATGCCCCGCTGTCGCAGGACAACCTGTTCCACTCCATGCTCGGCCTGTTACAGGTGCACACCGAGCTCTACCAGCAGTCGCTGGACATGTTCGCCAGCTGCCGGCCTTGGCTGGCGGCCAAGCGCTGAATGCATGGCTGTACCTCCCCCAGTAGGAGCAGCCTTGTGCTGCGAAGAGGCCGGTACAGCCAGCCCATTACCAGAATGCCTGCACCGGCCCTTTCGCAGCACAAGGCTGCTCCTACAAAAAAGGGCCGGTTTGCAGCGCCGTTTATCTACTCCAGGGATGGCGCAGGTTTCACCAGCAGTGCCCGCGCCGTATATACTGCGCGCCAATGTTAGTGGGAGAGCCTCGTGGCCATCGAAATTCACTGGATCCGTGACGACCAGAGCCTGGCCGAACACTGCCGCGACTGGCACCAACTGCCCTTCGTCGCCGTCGACACCGAATTCATGCGGGTCGACACCTTTTACCCGAAAGCCGGGCTGATTCAGATCGGTGACGGCCAGCGGGCCTTCCTGATCGACCCGCTGTTGATCGGCAACTGGCAGCCCTTGGCCGACCTGCTGGAAGACAGTGGCGTGGTCAAGGTGCTGCACGCCTGCAGCGAAGACCTTGAAGTGCTGCTGCGCCTGACCGGCAAGCTGCCGCAGCCGCTGTTCGACACCCAGCTGGCTGCCGGTTACCTGAACCTGGGCTTCAGCATGGGCTATTCGCGCCTGGTGCAAGAGGTGCTGGGTATCGAGCTGCCCAAGGGCGAGACCCGTTCCGACTGGCTGCAGCGCCCGCTCTCGGAAACCCAGGTCAGCTACGCTGCCGAGGATGCCGTGCACCTGGCCGAGCTGTTCACCGCGCTGCGCCCGCGCTTGTCCGACGACAAGTACGCCTGGGTGCTGGAGGACGGTGCCGAACTGGTGGCCGCATTGCGTCGTGAAGTCGAGCCCGAAAGCCTGTACCGCGACGTCAAGCTCGCCTGGAAGTTGGCCCCCCAGCAACTGGCGGTGCTGCGTGAACTGTGCGCCTGGCGCGAGCGCGAAGCGCGCAACCGCGATGTGCCGCGTAACCGCATCCTCAAGGAGCACTCGCTGTGGCCCATGGCCAAGAGCCAGCCGAACAACCTGTCGGCGCTGGCCAAGATCGACGAGATGCACCCGCGCACCATTCGTCAGGACGGTGAGTTTCTCATCCAGCTGATCAAGCGTGCCGGCAGCCTGCCTGCCGAGCAGTGGCCAGCGCCGTTGCCCGAGCCATTGCCGATCGAGGCCGCCGGCGTCCTCAAGCAGCTGCGTGCCATCGGCCAGGCCGAAGGTGAGCGCCTGGGCATTGCCCCCGAGCTGATGCTGCGCAAGAAAGCCCTGGAGGCGCTGCTCAAGAGTGGCTACCCCAATGGCCCTTATCAACTGCCCGATTCGCTGCGCGGCTGGCGCCGTGAGCGCATGGGCCAGGCCCTGCTGGACAACCTCGCAGGTGCCGGAGAGACCCGATGAAACGCATTTGCTCGATCTACAAGAGCCCCCGCAAGAACGAAATGTACCTCTACGTGCTCAAGGCCGACGGCCTGGAGCGCGTGCCCGAAGGGCTGCTGCCGGCCTTCGGTACCCCCATCCACGCGTTTGACCTGGTGCTCAGCCCCGAGCGCAAGCTGGCCCGCGAGGACATCACCAAGGTGTTGGAAAACCTCGACAACCAGGGCTACCACCTGCAGATGCCGCCGCTGGAAGATGAGTACATCGAGCACCTGCCCGAAGAGCTGCTGCGCCGTAACGACCCGGTCTGACCATGCGTGTACTGATTGCTGAGCATGAGCATGCTCGATACGCCGGGCTATTGCGTGAAACAGCGCCTGAAGTGGAAATCCTGACCAGCGGTGACTCCGCCGAACTGGCGCAGCAGGCATCGCAGTGCACGGTGTGGCTGGGCCAGCCGGACCTGCTGGCAAGCTTGCTGCGCCAGGGCCTCAAGCCGCAGTGGATGCAATCGACGTGGGCCGGTATCACGCCGTTGCTGGCCGACGGCCTGCCGCGTGACTATCGCCTGACCCGTGCGGTGGGCATTTTCGGCCAGGTGATGGCCGAGTACATGCTGACCTACATGCTTGGTCATGAGCGCGAGGTGCTGTCGCGCCTGGTCAGCCAGGTCGAGCGGCGCTGGGATGACCGCCCGGGGCGCACGCTGGAAGGGCGCAAAGTGCTGATTGTCGGCACCGGCGACATTGGCCAGCGTGTGGCCGAGTTCCTGCAACCGTTTGGTGTGGTGCTGTACGGTGTGGCCAGCACCGCCCGGGAACAGGCACCGTTCGTCGAGGTGGCGGCCCTGGCCGACTTGCCGCGCATGGTTGGCCAGGTCGACTTCGTGATCAACCTGCTGCCGGACACCCCGGCTACCCATGACCTGTATGACGCGGCGCTGTTCAAGTGCTTCCTGCCCACGGCGTTGTTCATCAATGCCGGGCGTGGCGTGGCTGTGGTCGATGCCGACCTGGTCGAAGCGCTGAAGGAAGGCCATCTGGCCGGTGCGGTGATTGATGTCTGCCGGCAGGAACCACTACCCAAACAACATCCGTTCTGGACCGCCTGGGGGCTGTTGCTGACCGGGCACAGCTCGGCACCCACCTCGCCGGCGGCGATGGTGCGGTTGTTTGTCGAGAATGTGCGGGCTTATGAAGCGGGGCAGGGGTTGCGTGGGGAAGTGGACTTCGTCAAGGGCTACTGATTTGTAGTGCCGGTATTGGCCTCTTCGCAGCCCAAGGCTGCTCCTACCCGGCGATGGAGATCCTGTAGGAGCAGCCTTGTTCTGCGAAGAGGCCAGAGCAGTCTACACAGGCCTTACAGGCTGAAATCACCCTCGGCAGCCAGCTCGCTCAGCGGCTTGCGCGGGCTTGGCACTTCACGCGACTGCAGCGCTTCATCCAGGCTGGCCTTGTCACCCAGCTTGCCGATCGCCACCATGGCATGCAGCACGTAGCCCTCGGGAACCTTCAGTTCCTGACGCGCCAGGTCCTGGTCGAAACCGGCCATGCCATGGGTATGCCAGCCGCTGATGCTGGCCTGCAGGGCCAGGTGGCCCCAGGCGGAACCTGTGTCGAAGGTGTGCCACAGCGCCGGTTTTTCTTCCGTGGCGCCCGGGGCGGCAAAGGTGGTCTTGGAAATGATCAGTACCAGTGCCGAGGCCTGTTGCGCCCAGCTGCGGTTGAACGGCACCAGCAGGTTCAGGTAGCGCTCCCAGTTCGGCGTGTCGCGACGTGCATACAGGAAGCGCCAAGGCTGCGAGTTGTACGCCGACGGTGCCCAGCGTGCGGCTTCCAGGAAGCTCAGCAGGGTTTCTTCGCTGATCGGCTCGGCGGTGAAGGCGCGTGGCGACCAGCGGTTGATGAACTGTTCGTTGATGGCGTAATCGGCAATGCGGGGGGTGGCGCTCATGACAGCTCCTGCAAACGTACGGGAAAGCGGCACGCTACTGCGTCCCGTCGCGACTGACAAGCGGTCTGGCTTTGCCGAAGGCCAGGCTCTAGACTGGCGCCGCCGCGCGCCGTGGCCCCAAGATGAATGCAGGAAACCGTGTGATGATCGCTGAAAACGCGCCGTTCTGGCGGCGCAAGACCCTCGAACAACTCAGCCCGCAAGAGTGGGAGTCGCTGTGCGACGGCTGCGGCCTGTGCTGCCTGCAAAAACTCGAGGACGAAGACGACAACAGCGTCTATTACACGCGTATCGCCTGCAAGTTGCTGGACATGGATACCTGCCAGTGCAGTGACTACCCCAACCGCTTCGCGCAAGTACCGGACTGCATCCAGCTCACCCCGGGCAAGGCCGACCAGTTCACGTGGCTGCCAAGCACCTGCGGTTATCGCCTGGTCAGCGAGGGCAAGGACCTGCCGGCCTGGCACCATCTTGTCTGTGGCGATCGCCAGCAGGTCCATGAACAGCGCATTTCCCAGTCGGGGCGTATGCTCAGGGAGCAGGATGTGCATGAAGACGACTGGGAAGACCACCTGATCTTCCGCGCCAGCTGACCGGCGCGGCCCGCTGCCACGGGGAAACAAGGAGTTTCTGTATGCGTTGCCAGCTGTTCTTGCTGTTGGGCTTGATGGCCAGTTCGCCAGCCTGGGCGAAAAAGGTCGACCTTGACTACCAGGTGCGCCTGTTGCCCGCCAGTGGCCAGGCGGAAGTCCGCCTGACCCTGGCAGAAGGCAGTGCTGTGCGCAGCCTCGACTTCGACCTGGGCAAGGCGGGTGCCTTCAGCGGCTTCCAGGCTGATGGCCAATGGCAACTCAAGGGCCAGCGTGGCGTGTGGCAGCCGGCGGCCGGCAAGACCAGCCTCAGCTACCGCGTGCAGCTGGACCAGCAGCTCGCCAGCGGTGCCTATTCCTCACGTATTACCCCGCACTGGGCGCTGTTCCTCGGCGACCAGCTGGTACCGCCTGCGCGGCTTGACCAGCAAGATGGCACCGAGCTGGTGGCGCGCCTGGCGTTCGACTTGCCCGAGGGCTGGAAGAGTATCGAGACCTCCTGGCCACGCATTGGCAAGGACAAGTTCCGCATCGACAACGTTTCGCGCCTGTTCGACCGCCCGACTGGCTGGATGCTGGCCGGCGACCTGGGTAGCCGCCGTGCCCGCTTGGGCGATACCGAGGTCACCGTGGCCGCGCCGGTGGGGCAGGGCATGCGGCGCATGGATAGCCTGACCTTACTGACCTACGTCTGGCCGCAGCTGCAGGCGGTGTTCCCGCGCAACCCGCCAAAGCTGCTGCTGGTCGGTGCCCGTGACGGCATGTGGCGCGGGGCAATGGCCGCGCAGGGTTCGCTGTACCTGCACAGCGCCCGGCCGATGGTGAGCGAGAACGGCAGCAGCCCGTTACTGCGCGAAGTGGTGCAGCTGTTTGCGCAGGTCCGTGGGCGCGACGGCAATGACTGGCTGGTGGAAAGCCTGACCGACTACTACGCCAGCGAGTTGCTGCGCCGTTCGGGCGGGGTCAGCGATGACCGCTACCAGGCCTGGCAGGCGCGCCTGAGCAAGCAGGGCGCCAAGGTCACCCAGCTCAAGGGCGAACGCGCAAGCCCGGCCCAGGTAGCCCGCGGGGTAATCCTGCTACAGGCACTGGACAAGGAAATCCGCATTCATACCCAGGCCAAGCGTTCGCTGGACGATGTGGTGCGCGGGCTGATGCGGCTGCCCAGCGTAACCACCGAAGAGTTCGTGCAAATCAGCGAGAACGTGCTGGGCCGCAAGTCCGAGGTACTACAAAGCAAGGCGTTGCGCTAGACGTCCCTGCCGGCTGCACCTCGAACACTGTGCGGTACCTGTGGAAGCGGCTTGCCCCGCGAAGAGGCCGGTCCAGGCGATAAAAAGATCAGCTGTCAGCCAACGGATCCTTACCGGTCACCGTCACTCCCCGCGTCGCCGCCTTGGCACTGGCCTTCAACGCCTCCAGCTCCGCCGCACTGCGTTCAATATCCGAACGCAACCGGTGGTACTCCTGCCGATGCCGCTGCCACCACGCCTTGGTCGAGCAATGCCCGCTGACCCCGCGTGCCACCGCAATACCGCCCACCACCATCTGCAGCAAGCCGACCAGCCCGCCATGGCGCAGCCCCTTGCTGAGCATCAGCGCCCCGCCGGCCAGCGAACTGACCCGCTCCAGACCATGAACATTATGCTGCGAAGCCGCAGCAGCGTGGATATCGAGCATGGCAAGACCTCCGTGTGAAATGTAAGCAGCTGACCTGCCGGAGGCCGCCGGCGTTCATTCGGGTCGCCCAGCGGCGCCAAAAGTGCTCGCTGTGTCGCATTTGGCCAATTACCTGTCTGGTTTGGCAATGCACCCCCAAGGGTGTTTAATCACACCCCGGGAGCCGCTGTAACCCTTGAAAACAAAGGGCCAGGCAGTTTTCACCGTTCATCGAGAATGCTGTAGACACATTGTCTAACAGTGCCCTATAGTCGTTATACAAATAGTAGACACAGCTCTATGACAACAAAGAAGGCCGCCATGAAAGCCACCGTCCAACCACTCGCTGCAGACGTGCCGCAGGACCGCAAAGCCGTCCTCGCCGAAGCACTGCGCCGCCGGATCATGAGCATGGAACTGGCCCCGGGCGCCGTGGTGGACGAACTGGCCCTGTGCGACGAGTTTGGCCTGTCGCGCCCCCCGGTCCGCGAGCTGCTGCGCCAGATTGCCGCTGAAGGCTACATCGAGCTGGAAGCCAACCGCGCGCCACGCGTCGCCGCCATGAATCACGAGTCGCTGCACAGCTTCTACGTTGCGGCGCCGCTTATCTACGTGGCCACTACCCAGCTGGCAGCCACTTACGCCAGCGCTGAAGAAATCGAGGTGCTCAAGGCTATCCAGGCCCAGTTCCGTCAGGCCATCGAAGAACGCGACGTTGAAAACCGCGTGCTCTACAACGACGCCTTCCACCTGGAAATCGGCAAGATGGCGCACAACGACTACCTGATGCCGAGCCTGCGTCGCCTGCTGATCGATCACACCCGATTGGGCAAGATCTTCTATCGCCATCCCACTACCGATGACATGCAGCGCGACCTCGAAATCGCCTGCGAGCAGCACGAGCAAATGATTCAGGCCATCGAGCGCCGCGACCCGCAAGCGGCTGGCCAGCTGGTGCGCGATCACTTCGAACTGTCGCGCCGTCGCATGGCCGAGTACGCCGCGCCGCAAGGGCTGGATGTACCGATTCAGATATGAATTACCAAGGTCAGGCCACCGGCGTTGACCACCCGTCGACAACAAGATCCAGGTTAGTGAGATGACAAGAATAAGTTCGTTACCTGCCGATGATGCCACCTGTGGCTGGTACCACCTGAGCAAACCGCGTACGCCACGGCCGGCCCACAGTGGGCAAAGCCAGGCGCGCTGGGTGGTGGTCGGCGCAGGCTTCACCGGGCTGGCGGCCGCACGGCAGCTGGCAACGAACTTTCCGCATGACGAGATCGTGCTGGTCGAAGCCCAGGAAGTTGGCTTTGGCACTTCCGGGCGCAATGCCGGCTTTGCCATCGACCTGCCGCACGATATCGGCGCCGAGGACTACATTGGTGACATCGACATCGCCAAGACGATCCTCAAGCTCAACCTGGGTGGCCAGCAATGCCTCAAGGACCTGGTCGAGCGCTACGACATCGATTGCCAGTTCCGCCCTTGCGGCAAATACCAGGCGGCCATCGAAGACCGCGGCATTGCCGTGCTGGATGCCTACCGCCGCGGCCTGGACAAACTGGGTCAACCCTACGAAGTGATCGAGGGCCGCGACCTGCCCGATCATATCGGCACTGACTTCTACCGCAAGGGCCTGTTCACGCCCGGCACCGCCTTGCTGCAACCCTCGGCATTGGTCAAAGGTTTGGCCGATAGCCTGCCGTCCAACGTCTCGCTGTACGAGCACACACCGATCACCGACGTCGAGTACGGCGACAAGGTGGTGCTGCGCCACGCCAAGGGTTCGATCACCGCCGACAAGCTGGTGCTCACCACCAACGCCTTCGGCATGAGCTTCGGTTTCCTCAAGGGGCGCATGCTGCCGGTGTTTACCTACGCCAGCATCACCCGCCCGCTGACCGAGGAAGAACAGGCGCGCCTGGGCGGCAAACCCTACTGGGGCGTGATCCCGGCCGACCCGTTCGGCACTACCCTGCGCCGCACCGTCGACAACCGTTTGCTGATCCGCAACAGCTTCAGCTACAACCCCGACGGCCGTAGCAACCGCAAATATCTGGAACGCTTTGTTCAGCGCCACCGCGAATCGTTCGCCCGGCGTTTTCCGATGCTGCCTGAGGTGAACTTTGAATATACCTGGGGCGGTGCGCTGGCACTGTCGCGCAACCACATGGGCTTCTTCGGCAAGTTGGCGCCGAATGTCGTCGGCGCACTGTGTTGTAACGGCCTGGGCGTTACCCGTGGCAAGGTCACCGGCAAGTTGCTGGCCGACTGGCTGGCCGGTGACAAGAACGAACTGATCGAGTTTTTACTCAATGCCCCAGGGCCTTGTGTAAACCCGCCCAAGCCTCTGGTTTCCCTAGGCTTGAACGCAAACCTGATGTGGGGGCAGTTCCGCGCCGGCAAAGAAAGCTGATCGTTATCTGAGTTAGACCATAAAGCATTTTACGTCGGCGTCAGTTGGCCGGCACGGGCGCGGCTTGCCCGAAATTGATGATCGAGATGCGTCGTCCGAACACCCGGGGCTGAAGGCGGTTTTCAGTTTCGCGGACACGCTCGCCTTGAAAATGTGCATATAGCAGACGGGGTAGGAATAACAATGACAAATCCGAATGTTTCGATTGAAGATGTACCGATCAACAACTTCCACCAATTACTGGCCCTGCGTTCCGGCGGCGGTTCGTTCGTCGATGGCTATGTACTGAGCATTATTGGCGTGGCCATGGTGCAGATGTCTGCAGGCCTGAGCCTGAACAGTTTCTGGCAGGGCATGATCGCCGCTTCGGCGCTGATCGGTATTTTTTTCGGTGGCTTTTTCGGCGGTTGGCTGACCGACCGCTTTGGCCGCAAACGGGTGTTCTTCGTTGGCCCGACCCTGTTCATCCTGGCCTCGGTGGCGCAGTTCTGGGTGGAGTCGGCGCTGGTCTTGTTCCTGCTAAGGTTCGCCATCGGTATCGCCGTAGGTATCGAATACCCGGTTGCAACGTCGCTGCTGGTGGAGTTCCTGCCCAGGAAGAACCGGGGCCCGCGCCTGGCAACCCTGACGGTATTGTGGTTTGCCGGCGCCGCTACTGCCTACCTGGCCGGTGAGGCAATCTTGCGCCAGGGGGGCGACGATGCCTGGCGCCTGGTGCTGGCCAGTGCTTCCGTAATTGGTGCGTTGCTGTTCGCCATCCGCCTGGGTACCCCCGAATCGCCACGCTGGTTGATCAGCAAAGGCCGCTCGGCCGAGGCTGAGCAGGTGATCAAGCGGGTGTACGGCAACGGTTTTTCGCTGAAGAACCTGCCGGAAGAGCCCAAGACCCGCAAGCTGTCGTTCCTCAGCCTGCTGCACTCTGGCTACGGCAAACGCATGCTGTTCGTCACCATGTTCTGGACCTGCTCGGTGATCCCGGTGTTCGCCGTGTACGCATTTGCCCCGAAAGTGCTGGGCGCGTTGAACCTGAAAGGTGATTGGGCATCGATCGGCTCCATCGCCATCACGTTCCTGTTCGTGGTGGGCTGCATCGTGGGCACCCGCCTGCTCAACACCATCGGTCGGCGCACCACGCTGCTGCACAGCTTCTTCTGGTCGGGGCTGGCACTGCTGGGCCTGGGTGCCTTCAGCAATGGCAACGAGATGCTCATCCTGGTGCTGTTCGGTGCCTATGCCTTGTTCATCGGTGGCGCACAGGTGCTGCAACTGGTGTACCCCAACGAACTGTTCCCTACCGAAATCCGTGCCGGCGCCGTGGGCGTGGGCACCTCCATGTCGCGGGTAGGTGCCGCAGTCGGCACCTGGCTGGTGCCCATCGCCCTCGACAGCTACGGCATCGGCGCCACCATGTATGCCGCTGCTGCCGTGACCTTTGTCGGCCTGGCCTTCTCGGTCGCCCTGGCCCCGGAAACCCGTTCGCTGAACCTGCAACAAGCGGCTTCGTTGAGCTGAAACCTTACGCCGCCGCGTGGTTGCGTGGCGCGCCTTTACAACACTGAGCAACGCACTGGAGAACATACCGTGAAATTCGAAGGCATCTACACCCCGGCAATCACCCCGCTGGCTGCGGACGGCTCGATCGACAAGGCGGCGTTCGCCGAGGTACTCGAATACCTGGTCGAGTCGAAGGTTCACGGCGTCATCATTGGTGGCTCCACCGGCGAGTACTACGCCCACACCACCCAGGAGCGCATCGAGCTGGCTGCCCAGGCCAAGGACGTGCTCAACGGCCGCCTGCCGCTGATCGTCGGCACCGGTGGCATCCGCACCGAAGATGCCGTGGCTTTTGCCCAGCACGCCAGGGAGATCAAAGCCGACGCGCTGCTGGTGGGTACCCCGCCGTACGCCCTGCCGACCCAGCAGGAAATCGCCCTGCACGTCAAAGCGGTCGACGCCGCGGCTGACCTGCCGATCATGCTTTACAACTACCCGGGCCGCATGAGCGTGAGCATGGGCGACGAATTCTTCGATGCCGTGGCCGATGTGAAAAACATCGTCGCCATCAAGGAAAGCTCCGGCGACATGGCCCAGCTTCACCGCCTGGCCATCAAGCGCCCGAACATCCAGTTGTCGTGCGGCTGGGACGATCAGGCGCTGGAATTCTTCGCCTGGGGCGCCCAGAGCTGGGTCTGCGCCGGCTCCAACTTCATTCCGCGTGAGCACGTGGCGCTGTACGAGGCCTGCGTGATCGAAAAGGACTTTGCCAAAGGCCGCAAGATCATGGCCGCCATGATGCCGCTGATGGACTTCCTGGAAGGTGGCAAGTTCGTCCAGGCCATCAAGAACGGCGTGGCGCTGAACGGCCTGAAGACCGGCGGCGTGCGCAAGCCGCTGTACGACCTGGACGATGCCGAGAAGCAGGAACTCAAGCGCGTGGTCACCGAACTGAAAGCCACCATCGCCCTGATCAAATAAGGAGGCTGGCACAATGGCTGAATTGCTGAACAAGGAACAATACGCGGCCATCGCCGCCGAACTGCAACTGCGTACCCAGGCGTTCATCGACGGTGAATTCCGCGATGCCATCTCCGGCCGCACCTTCGTCACCACCAACCCGGCCACCGGCAAGCAACTGGCCGAAGTCGCCGCCTGCGACGTCAATGACGTCAACGTGGCCGTGGCGGCTGCCAAGCGTGTGTTCGAAGAGGGCACCTGGTCGAAGATGCAACCGAACGACCGCAAGCATGTGCTGCAGAAGTTCGCCCAGCTGCTGGAAGACAACGCCCACGAACTGGCTGTACTGGAAGCGCTGGACAGCGGCAAGCCGGTCAGCGAGTGCCAGACTGTCGACGTGCCGGAAACCATCCACACCATTCGCTGGCACGCCGAGCTGATCGACAAGATCTACGACGCCACCGCCCCGACCGGCAACGCTGCCGTGACCATGGTGGTGCGTGAAGCCATAGGCGTGGTCGGCCTGGTGCTGCCGTGGAACTTCCCGCTGCTGATGCTGGCCTGGAAGATCGCCCCGTCGCTCGCCGCCGGTTGCTCGATCGTGGTCAAGCCCGCCAAGGAAACCACCCTCAGCGCACTGCGCGTGGCCGAGCTGGCCCATGAGGCTGGTATTCCGGCCGGTGTGTTCAACCTGGTGCCTGGTGGTGGCCGTGAAGTGGGCGAGGCCATCGGCCGCCACATGGACATCCCGATGGTCAGCTTCACCGGCTCCACCGACACTGGCCGCCTGTTCCTGAAATACGCTGCCGAGTCCAACCTCAAGCGCATCGTCCTGGAGCTAGGTGGCAAGAACCCGGCCGTGGTCATGAACGACTGCGAAGACCTGGACGAAGTGGCCCAGTTCGTCACCGCCGGCGCGTTCTGGAACATGGGCGAGAACTGCTCTGCTTCTTCGCGCCTGATCGTGCACAAGGATGTGAAGGATGAGCTGCTGGGCCTGATGGCCAAGCACCTGAAGGACTGGAAACTGGGCGACCCGATGGACCCGGACAATCGCCTGGGCGCCATGGTCAGCAAGTCGCACTTCGAGAAGGTGAAGTCGTACCTGGAATACGCTGCCGAGCAAAAACTCAGCATTGTCCAGGGTGGCGAAACCGAGCAAGGCGTGTACGTGCAGCCGACCATCGTCGACAACGTGGGCCGCGACAACAAGCTGTTCGTGGAAGAAATCTTTGGCCCGGTGCTGAGCGTGACCAGCTTCGAGACCATTGATGAAGCCATCGAACTGGCCAACGACACCATCTACGGTCTGGCGGCTTCGGCGTACACCGGCAGTCTGCGCAATGCGTTGCGCCTGTCGCGTGAAATCCGCGCGGGTGTGGTCACGGTCAACTGCTTCGGCGAAGGTGACGTGACTACGCCGTTCGGTGGCTATAAAGAGTCTGGCTTTGGTGGGCGCGACAAGTCCATCTGGGCACACGACCAGTACACGGAGCTGAAGACCATCTGGATCAACGCTGCGTGATCTGAGCAAGAGCGGTGCTGTTCTGACGGAGCTCAGCACCTGGCCGTTTTTGTGGTGGCTTTGCCGGCGATAGGGCCGGTACAGGCCAGCGCAAAAGTGGCCTGTTTATTTGAACTTGGGCCCCGAGCGGGTATTCAGCCCTTTGGCCAAGCGGTCATACAGCACCACATTAACTGTCGCCGCCAGGTTCATGCAGCCTTCGGTGGGGATGTAGATGGTTTCTTCACACCACGCCCGCACCTCGGGGCTGAGGCTGCCGTCTTCCGGCCCGAAAATGTAGATGGCCCGGTCCGGGTGGGTGTATTCCGGCAGTGGCCGTGCACCTTCCACCAGCTCCACCGCCACCGGGGTACAGCCCAGCGGGATGATGCGCTGCAGGTCATCGATGCCGATCAGCGGGATGTCGTAGTGCACGCGCTTGGTGTCGGTGACGAAGTCACGCGCGCGTTCGTAGCGTTTGCCGGTGTAGAACACCGAATTGACGCCATAGCAGCCCGCAGCGCGCATCACCGAGCCGACGTTTTCTGCCGACTTGGGGTTGAACAGGCCGATGCAGCTGTATCGTTTATTTGCCACGTACCGGGGCCCTTCGCGAAAAAAGCGCGATTATACGGGCTGCCCGGTAGTAGCGGGGGCCGAATCGATGGTCAGTCTTTCTTCAACATGCCCGCCAGCGCGGCGAACGGGTTGTGGGTGGCCTTGGCGATGCTTGGCGTGCTGGTGGAGCCTTCGCTGAAGTACTGCTGGTCGGTGTAGCGCGAGTGCTCGTTGTCGTGGCAGTACAGGCACAGCAGCTCCCAGTTGGAGCCGTCCTGCGGGTTGTTGTCGTGATTGTGGTCACGGTGGTGCACGGTCAGCTCGCTCAGGCGCTTGCCAGCGAATTCGCGGGCGCAGCGGCCGCACACGTGCGGGTACATTCTCAAGGCCTTGTCGCGGTAGCCCATTTCCTTGTCACGCTTGGCATCGGCCAGGATGCGGTCGAGGCGCGCGGTGGCGGCGGCGGAAGAGGTGGAGCTCATGGTGTTTCCTTTGTTCTGATCAGGCAGATGACGGTTATGGCATTGAGTCTAGCGCGCTTGCAGGGCAGGCGGACAGGCGAAAGCGGTGATTTAGGCGTAGCCTGTAAGCAGGTTCCCGACAGGAGGTTGCTGATGTTTCACGCGATCCTCACCGCGTTGTTGATGGCTGGCCTGCCCATGGCCGAAGCTGCCAGCACGCCACCACGACTCACTACGCCAGTGCCTGGTGCACCGGGTACGCCCACGCCCACGCCATACCCGCAGATAACCCCGAGTACACCGCCCAAGGCCTACGACAGCCAGCCGGGGGCGCCTTTGTTGCCGCCAATGCCAGTGCCCGGGCCGCCCAAGGACCAGCCATTGCCGGGGTTGCGCCAAGACCCGCCGAGGCCGGCGGTAGAGGATGATTGACTGACAAGGTGGGTTGCCGGTGGAAATTTGGGGCTGCTTTGCAGCCCATCGCGACACAAGGCCGCTCCCACAAGTACTGCACATGGCTTGAACCCGGTGCGGTCTCTGTGGGAGCGGCCTTGCGTCGCGAAAGGGGCGCAAGGCGCCCCCAGCTAGTTCAAACGATACCAAGCTCGCCAAACACGAACGCATATTCCAGCGCCACATCCTTCAACCCCTGGTACCGCCCGCTCATCCCGCCATGCCCAGCCCCCATCTCGGTCTTGAGCAGCAGCAGGTTGTTGTCGGTCTTGCGCGTCCGCAAGCGCGCCACCCACTTGGCTGCTTCCCAGTACTGCACGCGGCTGTCGTTGTAGCCCGCTACCACCAGCATTGCCGGGTAGGCCTGCGCTTTTACATTCTCGTAGGGCGCATACGCCTTGATCCGCTCATACACCTGCGGCTCCTCCGGGTTGCCCCATTCGTCGTACTCGGTCACGGTCAGCGGCAGCTCGGGGTCGAGCATGGTGTTGAGTACGTCGACAAACGGCACTTCAGCAATCGCACAGCGGAACAGCTCGGGGCGCAGGTTGAGCACCGCGCCCATCAAAAGGCCGCCGGCGCTGCCGCCGCTGATGGCCAGCCGCTCGGCAGTAGTCACGCCCTCGGCAATCAGGTGCTCGGCGCAGGCGATGAAGTCGCTGAAGGTGTTGGGCTTGTGCTCCTGCTTGCCGGCGCGGTACCACGCTTCGCCCAGCTCGCCGCCGCCGCGCACGTGGGCGATGGCAAAGGCCACGCCGCGTTCCAGCAGGCTCAGGCGGGCATGGGAGAACCACGGGTCGAGGCTTTCGCCATAGGCGCCGTAACCGTACAGGTACAGCGGCACGGTTTTGCCCAGGTCCTGGCGGCGACGCACCAGGCTGATCGGCACCTGGGTGCCGTCCGCGGCGGTTGCCCACAGGCGCTCGCTCACGTAGTCATCGGCATCGAACGCACCCAGCACCGGGGTTTCCTTGAGCACCGCCTGGGCGCCCGTGGCCAGCGCCAGCTGGCGCACCTGGGCTGGGCGGTTGAGCGCTTCGTAGCGCAGGCGTACGCGCGTGCTGGCGAACTCCAGGCTGTCTTGCACGTACAGGCTGTAGGCAGCGTCGGGGAGTTCCACGCGGTAGGCCGGCAGGCCTTGCGGGCGAACTTCGATGATCGGCAGGCCGCCTTCGCGCAGGCTCAGGGTGAGGGCGCCGGCATTCAGGCTGAGGCCTTCGAGCATGATCGCATCGCGGTGTGCCACCAGCACCTGCCATTGTTCACGGCTGGGCACCGGTGTGACCGGGGCGTGGTACAGGGCGAAGTTGATACCGTCCTGGTTGGTGCGGATGAACCAGCGCCACTCGCCATCGAGCTGGCCATGGTCGGGGAAGTACTCATGGCCTTCGACCCGCGGCGCCAGGCAGGTGAACGCCGCCTGCGGGGTTTCGGCGTCCAGTACCCAGGCCTCGCTGGTGGTCTTGCTGTTCAGCAGCAGCACCAGCTGGCACTCGGAACTGGTGCGGTAGCAGTGCAGGAAGAAGCGCCCGTCTGGTTCTTCGAACACCGTCGGCGCATCGTCGTTGCCCAGGGTGTGGCGGCGCAGGCGCCAAGGCCGGTGGGTGTCGTCCAGTTCGGCGAAGAACAGCGTCTGGCTGTCGTTGGCCCAGGTCAGGCTGCCGTCGCAGTCGTCGAAGGGCAGGGCGGTGATGCTGCCAGTGGCCAGGTCCTTGACGTACAGGGTGTAGATTTCATCGCCGCTGGTATCGAGGCTGTAGGCCAGCAGGCGGTGGTCGGGGCTGACGTTGAACGCCCCCAGCGACAGGAAGCCGCCATTGGCCAGGGCGTTGGGGTCGAGCAGCAGCTGCTCCTGGCTTTCATCCACGGTGTTCGAGTCGTCGGCCGGGCGCGGGCAGCGGTAGTGGCGTGGGTATTCATCTCCTGCGGTGGTGCGGGTGTAATACAGGTAAGGGCCCCAGGGTGCCGGCAGCGACAGGTCGGTTTCCAGGATGCGGCCCTTGATCTCTTCGAACAATTGCTCGCGCAACGGCGCCTGGTCGGCCAGGCAGGCTTCCTGGTAGGCGTTTTCGGCTTGCAGGTAGGCGAGTACCTCGGGGGTGTCGCGCTGCTGCAGCCAGGCGTACGGGTCGGTGGCGTTGTCGGCGTGGGCGATGGGCGGCTGAGGCTTGTTGGGCATTGGTGATCTCTTGGCTAGGGACAGGCAAACACTGTCTGCGCCCGGAAAAGTGTTTATCATAGGCATCTCTTTGCCTGGCTTGCACGAACACCATGACCGAGAACGACTACACCTTCGCCTGGGGCCTGTACGCCGTGGCCGCCCTGGGCTGCCTGCTGGTGGCCTTCAAGGTCACCGGCTGGATGTGGCGCTGGCTGCGCGAACCGCTGCGGGTGGTGCTGGCAGTGCTGCTGCTGACCCCGACCGTGGTCGACCCGGTCAAGGACAGCTTCGCCCCGGCCATCGCCATCACCGCCCTGGATGTCGCCTTCAAGGTCGGCAACAACGCCTGGCGTGCGGTGTCCGACTTCGCCATGTACGGCATGATCGCCTTCGGCCTGTATTTCCTCTTCGTGCTGCTGCGCTGGCCGCTGGAAAAGCGCGCCCGCGAGCGCCGTGCGCAAGCCGAGGCCGCCGCCAAGCGCCAGGCGGACGAGGATGACCAGGTCGGCGGGCAAGCCCCCTTGGCCGCCGAGCGCGGCGACCGTTACCGCGACGACCCACGCCCTGCCGCACCCCGCGGCAATGGCCGGGTCGAGCCCCGTCTGTAAACGGAGGAGACACGCCTGTGTGCGAACTGCTGGGCATGAGTGCCAACGTCCCCACCGACATCGTTTTCAGCTTCACCGGCCTGATGCAGCGCGGTGGCCGTACCGGTCCGCACCGTGATGGCTGGGGTATCGGTTTCTACGAAGGCCGTGGCCTGCGCCTGTTCCAGGACCCGGCCGCGAGCAGCGAGTCGGAAGTGGCCAACCTGGTGCAGCGCTACCCGATCAAGAGCGAAGTGGTAATTGGCCATATCCGTCAGGCCAACGTCGGCAAGGTCTGCCTGTCCAACACCCACCCGTTCGTGCGGGAAATGTGGGGCCGCAACTGGTGCTTCGCGCACAACGGGCAATTGGGCGACTTCAAGGGCCTGGCCAGTTTCTACCGGCCGGTGGGCGACACCGACAGCGAAGCGGCTTTCTGCGACCTGCTCAACAGCATCCGCAGCGCCTTCCCCGAGCCGGTGCCGGTGGAACAGCTGCTACCGGTGCTGGTCGAAGCCTGTGCCGGCTACCGTGGCCTGGGCGTGTTCAACTGCATGCTCAGCGACGGCGACTGGCTGTTCTGCTTCTGCTCGACCAAGCTGGTGCACATTACCCGCCGTGCGCCGTTTGGTGCCGCGCGGTTGAAGGATGTCGACCTGATCGTCGATTTTCATACCGAAACCACCCCCAACGACGTGGTCACGGTGATTGCCACCGAGGCCCTGACCGAGAACGAGACCTGGCACCGCTACGAGCCGGGCCAATGGGCCCTGTGGCGGCACGGCGAGTGCGTGGCGCACGGCCAGAGCTAAGGACGCTGCATGTTCAGAAGTTACCTGCGGTTGCTGCTGTTCACCTTCGGCCTGCTGGCCGGTATCCAGGTCCCGGGGCTGGTCAAGGACTATAGCCAACGGGTGGAGGCGCACCTGTTCGAATCGCGCGAGGCGCTTGATGGGTTCCGGCAAACGGCCGAGCGCTTCTTCAAGGGCGACTTGCAGGCGTTGCTGCAACATTACCGCAGCAGTGACGACCCGGTGTTCAACAGTGATGCCAACAGCATCGAAAGCCTGATGATCCGCAACCAACTGCTGGAAAATGAATGGCAGGCGTTGCAAGGGCCGTGGGCCCAGCGTACCTGGCATGTGCTGGTGCAGGCCGACCCGCAGCTGCGCGAAGAAACGCTCAATGGCTACAGCTACCAGATCCTGCTGGTGCCCGAGGCGATAGGCTGGGGTGTTGGCGCGGGGTTTGTGCTGGCCTTTATGGTCGAAAGCCTGTTGCTGGGGCTTGGCTGGGTGATCCTGGGCGGGCGGCGCAGGGCAGTCAAGGAAAGCTGGCGATAATACTTCCCAATATACCTGTCATTTTTGCTAGTTGATGCCCGGGCGGATGCATGACTTAATTTTGATTGTTGTTTAAATCAAGCCAAGTCACAGAGTGATGAGCATGAAGCCTTTGAAGACGGCTGCAAGATTCTTCTATTCGAATGGTGCTGTTGCCACTTTGCAGACTAGTGGAGCTGTATCGTTCTTTCGGCATGCTCGCTTGCTGTTGGGCGAACAAGCGGCCGGCGTAAGCCGGTTGCCGTTGGTGGATAGGGCTGGAACAGTATTTGGTGTTGGTGGCGTCGCTCAAGACCTGAGGTATACGCCTTATGGCTTTTTGGGGGGTAAGCACGAAGCTAGAGAGTCAAGAACCGGTTTTGTAGGGCAGCTCTTGGATCAGGCTTCTTCTAGTTATTTGTTAGGCGCTGGGCGCCGCATTTACTCACCCGCTCTCATGAGGTTTTATTCGGCGGACCCCCTCAGCCCCTTTGATCGGGGTGGGTTTAATAGCTATGTTTATTGTCTGGGGGATCCGATTAATCGTATAGACCCGACCGGGAAATCTTCCTCTTTGCTCAGTCGGTTGACGCCTAAATTTCTCAAAAAGCTCTCTCCGCAATATAGAGCCAAGAAAAAAGCCCAAAAAGAGGCGAAGGCTAAAAAGGATGTTAAGGAAGCCTACGATAAGGGTGTAGAAAAAGGGCGTAAGGAAGTTTCCGTAGAGGAGTTTGAAGCTTGGGGGGATGCGCTTGGCCAAGCGGGCTATATGGAAGGCTTGAAGGATGGCTTACCAGCAGGTGCCGCTCAGGGACGGTTGTTTGAAAGGAATCTCCTTCGTAATGCGGCACTCTCAGGGAGTATGGCGGGGGTTCCAAGTGACGACGTAATTCAAGCGTTCGCGGAGAATTCTACAGGTCAGCTCTTTCGTACGGTAGAAGATCAAGGCATGGAAATTAGATATTTGTCTTTTTCCATTGGTGACGGTGAAATCATTACAATTTTCGAACCCGGGCGTTGAATTCAACGCTCGCTATCTCCCTTTTCCAGGCGCAGTACGAAAAGCCTTGGTACTCGGTGATGCTCTGTTGAAAACAGTCTCGGAACGCTCATTCACAATCCGTAAACTCCGCTTCCTCGGCTGTGTTTGCCTGCCCGACCTTCGTCCCAAGGCATTTTTCACCCACACCCTGGTGCCCGTGCGCAAGGCTTACCTTGTTTTCTACCGGGATCGCCCATGGCGTGCGCATCCTGGCGGCCTTCAGCCTGCCGGAAACACGCGGCAAACAGCTGCAGGCGCGGTAAGGTAGGCCTATGAACAACAACAAGGGAGACCGCGTGGTGGAACGCCTGCTACTCAATTGCGACATGGGCGAGAGTTTCGGCAGCTGGCGCATGGGCCTGGATGCCGAGGTGATGCCCTACATCGATTGCGCCAACATTGCCTGTGGCTACCACGCCGGCGACCCCGGCATCATGCGCCGCACCGTGGCCTTGGCGCTGGAGCATGGGGTAACCATCGGCGCGCACCCGGCCTACCCGGACCTGGTCGGCTTCGGCCGCCGCTCCATGGCCTGCAGCCCCGAGGAAATCCGCGACCTGCTGCACTACCAGATCGGTGCGCTGGACGGCATCTGCAAAGTGCTGGGTGGTCGCGTGGCTTATGTGAAGCCCCATGGTGCGCTGTACAACGACATGATGGCCGACCCGCTCAAGCTGCGCACCGTGCTGGAAGCGGTGGCGGCCTACGACAGCAACCTGCCGCTGATGCTGATGGCCACCGCCGACAACCGCGCCGCCCAGGCCCTGGGCGATGAAATCGGTGTGCCCCTGTGGTTCGAGGCGTTCGCCGATCGTACCTACACCGCCAGCGGCCACCTGGTGTCGCGCCGTTTGCCTGGCGCGGTGCATCACGACCCGGCGTTGGTGGTGGAGCAGGCGGTGCGCCTGGCCCGTGGCGATGCGCTGGTGGCGGACGATGGCAGCGCCCTGCGCCTGCAGGCCAGCACCCTTTGCGTGCATGGCGACAACGACAGTTCGGTGGCGGCGGTGCGGCAGATACGCCAGGCTCTCGACGCCCTGGAGCCGCAATGAAAGCGCGTATCGAAGTGGTGGCCATCGACAGCCTGATGGTGCGCCTGTTCGACCGGATCGACGAGGCCAACATGCCGTGGATGCTCGCCGCCAGCCAGCGCCTGAGCGCCGTGTTCGGCGAGCACCTGCTGGACCTGGTGCCGTCCTACACCACGCTGATGGTGCAGTTCGACATGCCGCCAGGCCAGGCGAGGGCGCTGATCAACCAAGCGCTGGAGGATTTGCAGCCAGACACCGGCAGTGGTGGCCGACGCCACGAGATCCCGGTGTGGTACGACGCCAGCGTCGGCCCTGAACTGCCTTTGCTGGCGGCCCGCAGCGGGTTGAGTGAAACCGAGGTTGTGCGCTTGCACAGCGAACGTGATTATCCCGTGTTCGCCCTGGGCTTCGCCCCCGGTTTCGGTTTCATGGGCCTGGTCGACGAACGCCTGGCCAGCCCACGCCTGAGCACCCCGCGCAAGCGGGTGGCGGCGGGTAGCGTGGGCATTGCCGAGCGCCAGACAGCGGCGTATCCGGCGGTATCGCCGGGTGGCTGGAACCTGATCGGGCGCACGCCGGTGCGCCTGTTCGACCGTGAGCGTGCGGGCTACAGCCTGTTGCAACCCGGCGACCGGGTGCGTTTCGTGCCGGTTTCGCGCAGCGAGTTCCTGGCGTTGGGCGGCGATGTGGAGGCACAAGGATGAAGCAATTGAAAATCGAGGCCAGCACGCCGCTGTGCCAGTTGCAGGATGCTGGCCGCTTTGGCGTACGCCACCTGGGCGTGACCCAGGGCGGCGCGCTGGACTGGGTGGCGATGCACTGGGCCAACTGGCTGCTGGGCAACCCGTTGGGGGCACCGGTGGTCGAGGTGGCGCTGGGGGGCTTTTGCATAGTGACCGAACAGGATTGCGTGCTGGCTCTGGCCGGTGCCGACCTGGATGCCCGAGTCGATGACCAGCCTGTCGGGCCCTGGCGCAGCTTTGCCCTGGGCAAGGGCCAGCGCTTGACCCTGAAGCAGCCAAAGCAGGGTGTGCGGGCTTACCTGGCGGCACCGGGCGGGTTCCTGGGCGAAGATGTACTGGGCAGTTGTGCCACGGTGGTACGTGAAGCACTGGGTGGCATCGGTGGGCAGGGTGCGGCGCTGGCCAAAGGCCAGGCGTTAGCGTTTACCGGTAGCGATGCAACCCAGCGCGAGGTGCCGCCAGCGCTGCGCCCGCAGTACGCAGAAAAGCCTGTGCTCGACCTGGTGATGGGCGCACAGATCGGTGATTTCAGTGGTACCAGCCTGTTCGAAGCCTTCAACCGGGAGTGGACGCTGGACAGCCGGGCTGACCGCATGGGCATCCGCCTGTTGGGGCCGCAGTTGGTCTACCAGGGCGCACCGATGATTTCCGAAGGGATACCGCTGGGGGCGGTGCAGGTGCCGCCGGATGGGCAGCCGATTGTGCTGCTCAATGATCGGCAGACCATTGGTGGTTATCCGCGGCTGGGGGCGTTGACGCCGTTGGCGCTGGCGCAACTGGCGCAGTGCATGCCGGGGGCGGTGGTGCGGTTCCGGGCGGTGGTGCAGGATGAGGCCTGGCGGGAGCACCAGGTTTACCTGGGCCGTTGGTTGTAAGGCTGCTGGCCCTTTCGCGGGCTTGCCCGCTCCCACAGGTATTCCACAAACCTCAGGGTCTGTGGTGCACCTGTGGGAGCGGGCGAGCCCGCGAAAAGGCCGGCACCGGCAACATCACTTGGACAGGTAACGCATCCCTTCTTCCAGCCCCTGCAAGGTCAGCGGGTACATCTTGTCCTCGATCAGGTCCCGCACCAGGTGGGTCGAAGCGGTGTAGTCCCAGGCCTGCTTGGGGTACGGGTTGATCCAGATGATCTTCTTGAATTTCTCCATGAAGCGCTGCAGCCACACATACCCGGCCTCTTCGTTCCAGTGCTCCACGCTGCCACCCGGCTGGGTGATTTCGTAGGGCGCCATGGCCGCGTCGCCGACGAAAATCACTTTGTAGTCGTCGCCATACTTGTGCAGCAGGTCGAAGGTGGAGTAGCGCTCCGAGGTGCGGCGCAGGTTGTTTTTCCACACCGACTCGTACACGCAGTTGTGGAAGTAGTAGTACTCCAGGTGCTTGAACTCGGTCTTGCAGGCCGAGAACAGCTCTTCGCAAACCTTGATGTGGGCGTCCATCGAGCCGCCGATGTCGAACAGCAACAGCAGCTTCACCGTGTTGCGCCGCTCGGGGCGCATCTGGATGTTCAGCAAGCCGGCGTCCCGCGCGGTATGGTCGATGGTGCCGTCGATATCCAGCTCTTCGGCGGCGCCTTCACGGGCGAACTTGCGCAGCCGGCGCAGGGCCAGCTTGATGTTGCGCGTGCCCAGTTCAACCTGGTCGTCGAGGTTCTTGTACTCGCGCTGGTTCCACACCTTCACCGCCTTGCCCTGGCGTTTGCCAGCGTCGCCCACGCGGATGCCTTCAGGGTTGAAACCGCCCGAGCCGAACGGGCTGGTACCGCCGGTACCGATCCACTTGTTGCCGCCGGCGTGGCGTTCCTTTTGCTCCTCAAGGCGTTTTTTGAATTCCTCGATCAGCTTGTCCAGGCCGCCCAGGGACTGGATCTGCGCACGTTCTTCATCCGTGAGCGAACGCTCGAACTCCTTGCGCAGCCAGTCTTCGGGGATCAGCGCCTCGATGTGTCGGTCGAGGTTTTCCAGGCCTTTGAAGTAGGCAGCAAAGGCCCGGTCAAACTTGTCGAAATGGCGTTCGTCCTTCACCAGGATGGCGCGCGCGAGGTAGTAGAATTCGTCCATGTCGGCGAACACCACATGCTTTTGCAGGGCCTGGTGCAGGTCCAGCAACTCGCGTACCGACACCGGCACCTTGGCCGCGCGCATTTCATTGAACAGGTTGAGCAGCATGGCCCGGCTCCTGTCAGCGGTTGCCGCGCCGGCTCATGAAGGCCAGGCGCTCCAGCAGCTGCACGTCTTGCTCGTTTTTTACCAGCGCGCCGGCCAGCGGCGGGATGGCCTTGGTCGGATCGCGCTCGCGCAGTACGGCTTCACCGATGTTGTCGGCCATCAGCAGCTTGAGCCAGTCGACCAGCTCGGAGGTGGACGGTTTTTTCTTCAGGCCCGGCACCTTGCGCACGTCGAAGAACACATCCAGCGCTTCGCTGACCAGCGACTGGCTGATGTTCGGGTAATGCACGTCGACAATCTGCTGCAGCGTGGTGCGATCGGGGAAGGCGATATAGTGGAAGAAGCAGCGGCGCAGGAAGGCGTCCGGCAGCTCTTTTTCGTTGTTCGAGGTAATGATGATGATCGGGCGTTGTCTGGCCTTGATGGTCTCGTCGATTTCGTAGACATAGAACTCCATCTTGTCCAGCTCTTGCAGCAGGTCGTTGGGGAACTCGATGTCGGCCTTGTCGATTTCGTCGATCAGCAGGATGACCCGCTCATCGGCCTCGAAGGCCTCCCACAGCTTGCCCTTTTTCAGGTAATTGCGCACATCGTGGACCTTGTCCACGCCCAGCTGCGAGTCACGCAGGCGGCTGACCGCGTCGTACTCGTAGAGGCCCTGGTGGGCCTTGGTGGTGGACTTGATGTGCCAGGTGATCAGGCGCGCACCGAACGAGGCCGCCAGCTGTTCGGCTAGCATGGTCTTGCCGGTGCCGGGCTCGCCCTTGACCAGCAGCGGGCGTTCGAGGGTGATGGCCGCGTTTACCGCCAGTTTCAGGTCGTCTGTGGCGACGTAGTCGCGGGTGCCTTCGAACTTCATGGGGTCTGTCCTCTGCTGTAAGCCTGTACCGGCCCTTTCGCGGGTGAACCCGCTCCCACAGGAACCCCACAGGGCCAGAGGTTTGTGGGGTCCCTGTGGGAGCGGGTTTACCCGCGAATAGGCCGGCACAGGCAACACATGATTTGATTTGTTACCGACTATAACGCGGGGTTGAGCGGCTGGAAACGCAGACCGGGTATTCAGTCCCTGAATGCCCCGTCACGCCCACTCAGTCGGAATCCGGCGCCCCTCGCTCGTATCGGGCATTGAACGCCTGGATAAACCCGTTGCGCAGAATTTGCAAAAACGCCTCGAAGGCGCTGATATCCTGCTTGCGCACGCTGCCACTGAGCTCCACCCGGGTGGCAAACTGGTTTTTCGGCTGGTTTTTCAGCACCGTCTCGGTCGCCCCCACCACCGCTTCCCACACCGAGCGAAAGAAGCCCTTGTCCTTTTCCTCGACGTCCTGTTGCCAGTCGAATACATCGACATCACGCAGCAGCGGCTTTATGTAGCCGTTTAGCCGGCCGTTTTCCGCCTGCGCCTCGATGACCACGTCCCCGTGACCGGCATTGAAATCGAATTTGCCATAGGCGCTGGCGAAGTCGTTCAGTTTGCGCAGCTCGATGCCGGTGGCGCGCAGCCTGAATTCGAAGTCATCGAAATCACTGAACGGGTCGAACGTGGCACGGCTTTCTACCTTCGCATCGCCCGCGATCAGGGCAGTACCTTCGAAACTCGCATCGCGACGGCCTTTGGGGTCTCGAACATTGGTCAGGTTACGGATGTTGGCGTTCAGCCGGGTGGCCTTGAGGTCGACCGGTGGCTTTGAGTTGAAGTTGCGGAACGTCAGCACGCCATTGTCGATGCGCACTTCGTTGAGCGTGATGGGCAGCAGTTTTTCCAGTTGCTGGCGCCAGTCGGTACCCCGGCCGGTCTGCGACGCTTGCTTGCTGCCACCGTCGACGAAGTTCAGTTCCGGGCGCACGAACGTCACTTCGGCCACCACGGCCTTGTCGTACCACAGCGAATGCCAGCTCACCGAAAGGTCGATCAGCGGCGCGTCCAGAAACGGTACCGGTACCTTGCCGCTGGTCTTGACGATCTTCAGCCCGTTGATCTGGTATGCGCCGCGCCACCAGGCCAGGTCCACGTCGGCGACCTGGCCACGGTAATCGCCCATGTCGGCCAGTTTGTCGTTCAGGTAATCGCGCACCAGGTAGGGCAGGGCCAGGTGCAGGGCTACCAGTAGCACGATCAGGCTGCCCAGGCCGATCAGCGGCCAGCGGTAACGGGCTCTCATCAGGGCGTCTCCAAGGCGGGATGTGTGGTTGACCGCAACGCGCCCGGTCGAGTTCGAACAGGCTTTACGGGCCACCGGCCGGGGCTTACCCTTGAGGTCTTTCCCTGCTGTTTTTCATGCCAAGGACCCCTGCCATGAGCCGTATCTTTGCAGACAACGCCCACTCCATCGGCAACACACCGCTGGTGCAGATCAACCGCATCGCCCCGCGTGGCGTGACCATCCTGGCCAAGATCGAAGGGCGCAACCCGGGCTACTCGGTCAAATGCCGCATCGGCGCGAACATGGTCTGGGACGCAGAGAGCAGCGGCAAGCTCAAGCCGGGCATGACCATCGTCGAGCCTACCTCGGGCAACACTGGTATCGGCCTGGCCTTTGTCGCCGCCGCCCGTGGCTACAAGCTGATGCTGACCATGCCCGCTTCCATGAGCCTGGAGCGGCGCAAGGTGTTGAAGGCACTGGGCGCCGAACTGGTACTGACCGAGCCGGCAAAAGGCATGAAGGGCGCCATCGAGAAGGCCAACGAAATCGTTGCCTCCGACCCGGCCCAGTATTTCCTGCCGGGCCAGTTCGAGAACCCGGCCAACCCGGCCATCCACGAAAAAACCACCGGCCCGGAAATCTGGAACGACACTGACGGCGCAATCGACGTGCTGGTGGCGGGCGTGGGCACGGGCGGCACCATCACCGGTGTGTCGCGCTACATCAAGCACACCCAGGGCAAGGCAATCCTGTCGGTGGCTGTCGAGCCCGTGTCATCGCCGCTGATCACCCAGACCCTGGCGGGCGAGGAACTCAAACCCAGCCCGCACAAGATCCAGGGCATTGGCGCCGGTTTCGTTCCGAAAAACCTCGACCTGTCGATTGTCGACCAAGTGGTGACGGTGACCGATGAAGAGTCCAAGGCCATGGCCATTCGCCTGATGCAGGAGGAGGGCATCCTTTGTGGTATTTCGTGTGGTGCGGCAATGGCCGCCGCAGTGCGCCTGGCCGAAAAACCCGAAATGCAGGGTAAGACCATCGTCGTAATTTTGCCCGATTCGGGCGAGCGCTATCTGTCGAGCATGCTGTTCAGCGACATGTTCAGCGAGCAGGAGAACCAGCAGTAATCGGCCTCGCCGCTGATCCGGCGCAACCTTTGGCGGCGTGGTTTATTGCAAAATCTTCATGAATGCGATCCCGCCCGGGTTGTTTTTACTGCGGCGGGATCGGTTTATGATGGCAGGATGATTTTCAGGAGCCAGGCTGCGCAGCCCTGTCTCCTTTCCAAGGAGTGAAGCATGACCTTTTCCTTTGCAGCCAAGGCGGGTGTCCTGCTGGTGTTTTTCGGCAGTGTGCTGTTCGTGCACCTGCGCGGCAAGGCTCGCCTGCCGGTGTTGCGCCAGTTCGTCAACCATTCGGCGCTGTTCGCCCCCTACAACGCCCTGATGTACCTGTTTTCCGGCGTGCCGTCCAAGCCTTACCTGGACCGCCAGCGCTTCCCTGAGCTGGACCTGCTGAAGGACAACTGGCAAGACATCCGCGAAGAGGCCATGCGCCTGTTCGACGAGGGTTACATCCGCGCCGCCGAAAAGGACAACGACGCCGGCTTCGGTTCGTTCTTCAAGAAGGGCTGGAAGCGTTTTTACCTGAAGTGGTACGACAAACCGCTGCCTTCGGCCGAAGCCCTGTGCCCGCGCACCGTCGAGCTGGTCAGCAGCATCCCCAACGTCAAGGGCGCGATGTTCGCCCTGTTGCCCGGCGGCAGCCACCTGAACCCGCACCGCGATCCGTTCGCAGGCTCGCTGCGCTATCACCTGGGCCTGTCCACGCCGAACTCCGATGCTTGCCGCATCTACGTCGATGGCGAGGAATACGCCTGGCGTGATGGCGAGGACGTGATTTTCGACGAAACCTACGTGCATTGGGTGAAGAACGAGACCGACGTTACCCGCGTTATCCTGTTCTGCGACATCGAGCGCCCGCTGAGCAGCCCGCTGATGACCCGCATCAACCGCCAGGTCAGTGCCTTCCTCGGCCGCGCCACCGCGCCGCAGAACACCGACGACGAGCGCGTGGGCGGCATCAACCAGGCGTATGCCTGGAGCAAGCGGTTCAGCAATAAAATCAGCACCCACGTAAAGCAGTTCAAGCGCGCCAACCCCAAGGCCTACCGCGTGCTACGGCCGGTGCTGGCGGTAGTGGTGGCGTATCTGCTGTACCGCTGGTTGTTCTGATTTTTTGTAGGCTGATCGGGCCTCTTCGCGGGACTTGTCCCGCGAAGAATCCCACGCTATATTCCAGTGCATTCACTTCCTCGAAGACCCTGTTCATGCCAGCCATTCCTTCCACCACATGCTTTGCCATCGCGCCAGTCGCGGGCATGGTCGTGCGTGGCAGCCAGCAGCCGGTCATGATCAGTCACTACCCACCACCTGTCAGTGGCGTCGTAGGCGGCGTAGCTCCGCCTCCTTGCGTGGTCGTGCTGGGCTGATCGGCTTCTTGCCGACCCCCTTCGCACACGCAACCTACTGAACACGGTCGGCTACTTCCCCTGCTGAAGTTCACGCCCACCGTTCGGCTTTTTTGCCCGAATACAGGTGCATACATGTCTGTCTTTTCCAAAACTTCCGTGGCCTCGGCGGCCACTACCAGCCTGTTCGTCTTGCTGTGGAGCAGCGGTGCAATCGTCTCCAAGTTGGGCCTGGCGCATGCCAGCCCGTTCGCCTTCCTGCTGTTGCGCTCGGCGCTGGCCCTGGCCGGCCTGTTGTTGATCGGCCCGCTGCTGGGGCTGCGTTGGCCGCGCAGCCGTGGGGCGATTCTGCGTGCCCTGGGTACCGGCTGTGTGCTGCTCGGTGCCTATCAGATCTTCTACTTGCTGGCGCTCAATACCCATGTGACGCCCGGCGTCATGGCCACGGTGATGGGGGTACAACCGATCCTCACCGTGGTGCTGATGGAGCGTCAGCGCTCGTGGAGCCGTCTGTTCGGCCTTGGGCTGGGGTTGGCTGGCTTGATCATGGTGGTCTACCAGGGCATCAATCTGGGTGGGGTGTCGCTGGCGGGAATGCTGTTTGCCCTGCTGGCGCTGGCCAGCATGACCCTGGGTTCGATCCTGCAAAAGCGCATCACCGACAACCCCATGGGCACGCTGCCGTTGCAGTACCTGGCCGGCTTTGCCATGTGCGCGCTGTTCGCACCGTTGCAACCGCTGCATGTGGAGTGGACTGGCGGCTTTGTCGGCGCGCTGCTGTGGATGGGCCTGGTGGTTTCGTTGCTGGCGACCTTGCTGCTGTACCGGCTGATCGCCAAGGGCAACCTGGTCAATGTCACCAGCCTGTTCTACCTGGTGCCGGCAGTCACTGCGGTGATGGACTTCCTGATCTTCGGCAACCGCCTGGCACCGCTCAGCCTGCTGGGCATGGGGTTGATCGTGGTCGGCCTGCTGTTCGTGTTTCGCAAGCCCGCCGCGCGCCTGGCCGAGGCGTAGGCCCTAGCGGAATTCTTCGGGGATGGTGTGGCGTAATACGCCTTCCTCGAAGTCCAGCAGGCCGGCTTCGCGCTGGGTGAGCAGGTAGTAGAGCAGGGTGTCGAGTGAACGTTGCGTCGTGACCTCGACAGCCAGCATCTTCACGGCCTGCTCCGTTTCGCAGTTGCAGCCGAAGTCCTGCAAGGCCGCACGAACCTGGTCCAGGGTTTCCGGGGGTTTTACCAGCACCCGGAACACCGAGCTGCCGCTGCTGCTGCGCAGTGCGTCGAACCAGGTTTCGCCGTTTTCTTCACGGGTGGCAATCACATCACCCGGGGCAATGCCGTAGACATGGAAGGGGATGTTGTCGACCGTATAGCCGCCTTCCACAGCCTTGGCCCACAGGCCCTCGACTGAGGCGGGTGGGTAGCCGTTTTCGTCCTGTTCCAGGCGGAACAAGACCTTCTTGTACACGCTGTTCATCGTGTGCCCCGCTTCAGTTGCGCGCCGGGCGCAGCACAAGCCACAGTGCCATGCCAATCAGTAAGCCGCCGTACAGGTGCCCCATGGACAGCGACTCATCCAGCAGCCACGCCCCCCACAATACACCGAACACCGGAATGAGGAAGGTTACGGTGCTGGCCTTGACCGGTCCGATTTCTTCTAGCAGGCGGAAGTACAGGATGTAGGCGAACGCCGTGCACAACAGCCCCAGGCCCAGCAGCGACAGCCACACCTGCCAGCCGCCCCAGCTGGCGGGCGGCTGGCTGAACGCGCTCCAGGCGAACAGCGGGCTTAGCAGCAAGGTGGCGCCGAGCATGCTGCCCAGTGCCGAAAGGCGGCTGTCCAGGCCGCTGACCCAGCGGCGGGCAAGGAAGCCGGCAAAGCCGTAGCAGGTGGTGGCCGCCAGGCAGGCGAGGGCGCCCTGCACCAGGGCCATGTCCAGCGCGACCGGGCCGGCGCCGCTGAGGATGCCGACGCCAAACAGGCCAAGGAAGATGCCGCACAACTTGGCCAGGGTCATGGGCTCGCGGAAGAACAGCATGCCGATCAGCACGCCCATCAGTGGTGTGGTGGCGTTGAAGATCGCCGAGTAGCCCGCCGGCAATACCTGAGCGGCAACGGAATAGAAGGTGGCCGGGATACCGGAGTTGATCATGCCCAGCACCAGGCAGGCACCCAGCTTGCCCTGGAAGTCCCACCGCACGCGGGCGACCGCGACGATGCCGATCAACCCCAGGCAGGCAATGGACACGCGGAAGAATGCGGTCGGCACTGTGCCCAGCTCGGGGGCGATGATGCGCATGAACAGGAAGCTCGCCCCCCAGACGGCAGCAAGTGTCAGCAGGCGGGCTAGGGCGATGGGGCTCACGGCGGTCTCCGGGTACAGGGCAGGGCGCGAGTGTACGCCAGGGGGCGTGGGGATTCTTGTGCTTTCTTGCGGTGCAATCCATTGCGCTCTGCACGGCCCTTGTAGGAGCAGCCTTGTGCTGCGAAGAGGCCGGTACAGGCGAAAAATACCTGTGCTTGTACCGGCCTCTTCGCAGCACAAGGCTGCTCCTACAAAGGCCATGCAGGCCTTCGAGGTGTGGCATTAACCCATGACCACAAGGGCGGCTAAGCTCAGTACTCAATCTTTGCACCGAGGCCCACCGCATGACCCAGCACTGGCCTGCCGGCGAGATCGCCCGGATGATCCTCGATGGCTTCGACGACTACCGCGAGCATTTCCGCCGCATCACCCTCGGCGCCCGCGAGCGCTTCGAGCAGGCGCGTTGGCAAGACAGCCAGCGGGCAGCCGCCGCTCGGATCAACCTTTACGAACAGAAGGTCGGCGAGGTCAACGGCTGGTTGCGTGATGCGTTCGATGACGAGGTGCTGCTGGAGGTCGAGCAGTGGCCTCTGGTGAAAAGTGCCTACATACGCCTGATCGACCCGCGCCTGGACGATGAATTGTCCGAGACCTGGTACAACTCGTTGTTCTGCAGCCTGTTCAGCCATGACCAGATCAGCGACGGCTGCATGTTCATCCACACCACCCGGCCGTCCATCCGCAGCCACCAGCGTGCCACACAAACCTGTACCTACCGCCCCGATGGCAATCTGCAGGGCCTGCTGCGGGCGATTCTTTCCGACTACGCATTCGCGTATGGCGACCTTGAAAGCGACGTGCCGCGCCTTGAGGAGCAACTGCGCGAGTGCCTGCCCGACTGGGTTTGCAAGGACCCGACGCTGGCGGTGGAGCTGTTTTCGCCGGTGCTGTACCGCAACAAGGGTGCCTACCTGGTCGGCCGGCTGTACAACAGCGATGAGCAGTGGCCGCTGGTGATACCGCTGCTGCACCGCGAAGGGCATGGTATCGAGGCCGATGGGCTGATCACGGACGAGGCCGAAGTGTCGATCATCTTTTCCTTCACCCGCTCCTATTTCATGGTCGATGTGCCGGTGCCGGCAGAGTTCGTCAACTTCCTCAAGCGTATCTTGCCGGGCAAGCATATTGCCGAGCTGTACACCTCCATCGGTTTCTACAAGCACGGCAAGTCGGAGTTCTACCGGGCGCTGATCAACCACCTGGCCGGCAGCGAAGACCGCTTCGTCATGGCGCCTGGGGTGCGCGGCATGGTCATGAGCGTGTTCACCCTGCCGGGCTTCAACACCGTGTTCAAGATCATCAAGGACCGCTTCTCGCCCTCAAAAACCGTCGACCGCGCCACCGTGATCGACAAGTACCGGCTGGTAAAAAGCGTTGACCGCGTGGGGCGCCTGGCCGATACCCAGGAGTTTGCCGATTTTCGCTTCCCACAGGGCAAGTTCGCGGCGGAGTGCCTGGCCGAGCTGTTGGAGGTGGCGCCGTCGACGGTAATACTGGAGGGTGACACGGTACTGATCCGTCACTGCTGGACCGAGCGGCGCATGACGCCGTTGAACCTGTACCTGGAGCATGCCAGCGAAGGCCAGGTGCTGGAGGCGCTGGAGGATTACGGCCTGGCCATCAAGCAGCTGGCGGCGGCAAACATTTTCCCCGGCGATATGTTACTGAAGAACTTTGGTGTTACCCGCCATGGCCGGGTGGTGTTTTACGACTACGACGAGATCAGCTTCCTGACCGAAGTGAACTTCCGCCACATCCCGCCACCGCGTTACCCGGAGGACGAAATGTCGGGCGAGCCGTGGTATTCGATCGGGCCGCATGACGTGTTCCCTGAAGAGTTTCCGCCGTTCCTGTTTGCCGATCTCGGCCAGCGCCGGCTTTTTAGCCGCTTGCATGGGGAGTTGTATGACGCGGATTACTGGAAGGGGCTGCAGGCAGCCATTCGCGAGGGGAAGGTGATTGATGTGTTTCCCTACCGGCGCAAGGTCCGGTAAATGCTTGGCCTGTCTTGGCCCCATCGCCGGCAAGCCAGCTCCCACAGGATTACCACAGTGCTGAGCTTTTTCGGGTACTTGTGGGAGCTGGCTTGCCGGCGATAGGGCCAAGACAGGCAGCCAGTGACTTCAACCCTTCAAGCATTTCAGCTCACTGAAGTCCGTGCGCACCTTGCCCAGCTTTTCTTGCAAGAACCGCCGCTGCTGCGGCGTACTCTGCTGCACCAGGTCCACCAGCAAACTACGCGCCTGTTGTTCTGTATTTTGAAACGCTGAGCGGTATTCAGGCGTCCACAAGCTTTCCTTGCGCTGCAACAGTGTCGCCAGGCGTGGCTCGAAGCTTGCGTCGTTGCGCTGGTTCATCGCCAGCAACAATTGCTGCTGCCAGTGGGCGCGGTTGGCGATCCATTCGCGGTTCTGGTCGCCCAGCGCTGCGGACCAGGCCTGCACCCGCTGCTTCTGCGCTGCCGTCAATTCGCCAAACCACGGGGTCAGGCGTTTCTCCATGCGCTCGCTACGCCGGGCGATCTGCTTGGGCAGCGGGGTATCCACGTATTTTTTCTGCCGTTCGCTGATGTCCTCGCGGAACGCCTCGCGCATTTCCGCCACCTGGCTGTCGCTCATGCCGCGCAACAGTTCGGTGGCCGACGGGGTGATCTCCTCTGCTACCCGGCCAATCGCCTCACGGGCCTCGCGGGTACGCTGCTCCAGCGCCTGGTCGGTCACTTGGCCATCGGCGACCATGCCGCGTACCCGGTCCAGCCAGTCGATGTAGCCGGGCAACTGGGTCTTGCAATGCCAGGCCAGGTGTTCGCGCAAGCGGTCGTCGAGCAAGGCCTTCTGCTCGCTGTTCATGTCCAGGTAATCACCCAGCGACCAAGGCACCAGGCGGTCCAGGTTGCGGTAGGCCAGGTCGATGCGGCTGCAGGCGGCCAGGGCCAGGGCGAAGCCGAGGGTGATAAGCAGGGCTTTGGACAGGCGTGCAGGCATGTGCTGTTCCTTGCAGTAGCGGCCAATCTGTAGAGGTAAGGGTAGCCGCAGGGTTCCATTGCATCGCAGCAATGGCGATTCCCTTCCATCGGCAATCTCACTATTATTGCGACTAATTCTTATCCGCATCGTTACAAGGATGATTGCGTGTACAAGGTCCCGCCTGCACCGCACGATGACATGCACTGCCTGTACCGCGACCACAGCGGCTGGCTGCAAGGCTGGCTGCGCCGGCGCCTGGGCGACCGGGAGCGGGCGGCGGACTTGACCCAGGACACCTTCGTGCGGCTGATCGCCAGCACGGTGGCCCACCCGTTGCGTGAGCCACGCAATTTTCTGGCGACGGTGGCCAAGCGGGTGATGGTCGACCATCTGCGCAGGCGCTCGCTGGAGCAGGCTTACCTGGAGGCGTTGGTACTGGAGCCGGAGTTGCTGGAGGTGTCTGCCGAGCAGCGGGTGATCCTGCTGGAAACCTTGTTGCAGCTCGATGCCATGCTGGACGGCCTGAACCACAAGGTGCGTCAGGCGCTGTTTCTGTCGCACCTCGAAGGCTTGAGCTATGCCGAAATCGGCGAGCGCCTGGGGGTGTCTGTAAGTTCGGTGACCAAATACATCGCCAAGGCCACCGAACGGTGCCTGCTGTTCGCGCTGGACGCCGAGCTGTGAGCCCGGCGCAGCAACGCCAGGCGCTGCGTGACGCGGCGCAGTGGCATGCCCGCTTGAGTGCCGGGGCGGACTACCCGGCGCTGTATCAGCGTTGGCAGGCGTGGCACCAGGGCGACCCTGTTCATCAGTGGGCCTGGCAGCGGCTGGAGGCGTTTCACGCCGAGCTGAGCAGCGTGCCGGCGACCATGGCGCAGCGCACATTGGCGGTGGAACAACCACTGGCAGGCAGGCGTACCGTGCTCAAGGGCCTGGTGCTGGGCCTTGGCGTGTCGGGCCTGGCCTGGACTGGCTACCGGCAGACGCCGCTGTGGCTGGCCGATGTGCGCACGGCCACGGGCGAGCGGCGTCAACTGCGCCTGGAAGATGGCACCCAGTTAACGCTGAACACGGCCAGTGCCGTGGACATCCGCTACGACCACCAGCAGCGCCTGATCATCCTGCGCGCGGGGGAAATCATGGTGACCACGGCCAAGGATGTCCGGCCACTCAGCGTGCGCAGCCAGCAGGGCGAAATGCGCGCGTTGGGCACGCGTTTTGTCGTGCGCCAGCTGGACGGGCAGACCGAACTGGATGTGCTTGAGCATGCCGTTGCCGTGCGCAACCGGGCAGACGCCGAGCCGTTGCGGGTGGAGGCGGGCCTGAGCCTGCGCTTCGGGGCCGGGCCATTGCCTGCGCCACAGGTGCTCGACCCGAACCGGGACGAATGGATCAATGGCCGCCTGGTGATCGACAACTGGCCATTGAGCCGGGTGCTGGATGAGTTGCAGCGCTATCGCCCGGGTTTCATCGAGTGTTCGAAGGAGGTTGCGCACCTGCGCCTTTCCGGGGCCTTCCCGCTGGACGATACCGCGCGAGCGCTGGAGGCGATTGCACAGGCGCTGCCGGTGCGAATCGAGACCCGCACGCGGTTCTGGGTACGGGTTCGGCCACTGAGTTGATGCGCCATACGCGGTCGTTGTGGGAGCGGCCTTGTGTCGCGAAAGGGCCGCAACGCGGCCCCAGGTTTTCAGCTCCGCCGCAAGATTGCCGGGGCCGCTTTGCGGCCCTTTCGCGAC
>NZ_JBLZWV010000020.1:0-222470 GCF_056098905.1 Pseudomonas sp. TSO6
CTACAAGGGGACAGCGCTCGATCGAGGGTTTTTTAAAAGATTTCTCGTTTGCATTGTCGGTTTTCCGGTTTCACACGACCCCTCCTGCAAACCGCCACCACAGGCATTTGAAGGAGCCCCCCATGCACCCCCGTGTTACTCGCCACAGCTACCCCAGAAAACCCCTCGTCGTTGCCATGGTCAGCGCCGCCTTGCTGCTGCAGGGTGGGGTAGTTCATCCACTGACCAGCGCCGGGCAGGCCAGTGCCGCCGAAGCCGCTCGCAGCTATGCCATCGCCGCAGGGCCACTGGGGGCGGTGCTCAGCCGCTTTGCCAGCGATGCCGGGGTGGTGTTGTCGTTTGAAGCCGAACTGACTCTAGGCAAGCAGAGCCCGGGGTTGCAGGGGACGTACAGCGTCGAGCAAGGTTTTGCCCGGTTGCTGGCGGGCACTGACCTGCAGGTGATGGCCGCGAGCAATGGCAACTACGTGCTGCTGCCTCGCTCGACGGATGGGGCGCTCGAACTCGGTGCGACCAGCATCAATGCCATGGGGCTGGGGGCTATCACTGAGGGGACCGGGTCTTACACGACCGGATCGACCAGTACGGCTACCAAGATGAACCTGTCCATCCGCGAAACGCCGCAGACGATCACCGTCATCACCCGCCAGCGCATGGATGACCAGCACTTGGCGAGCATGACCGATGTGCTCAACCAGACGCCGGGCATCACCATGTCCCAGGACGGCGGAGAGCGCTTCAACATCTACTCCCGTGGCAGTGCGATCAACACCTATCAGATTGATGGCGTAACCACCACGCAGGAGAACCAGACACGCAACATGCCCAGCACCTTGTTGGACATGGCCCTTTATGATCGGGTCGAAATCATTCGCGGCGCCACAGGCCTGATGACAGGCGCGGGTGATCCGAGTGGGGTTGTCAACCTGATCCGCAAGCGCCCGACCCGTGAGTTCAAGTCTCACATTCAGGCAGATGTTGGCTCTTGGGATTACTACCGTGCCGAGGCGGATGTTTCAGGGCCGCTGACAGATAGCGGTAATGTGCGTGGCCGATTCGTTGCGGTGAAACAGGACAACGACACGTTCATGGACTGGTACAGTCAGAAGCGTGATCTGGTCTATGGCGTGGTTGAGGCAGACCTGAGCGACACTACCGTTGGCCGCTTCAGCATTGATCGCCAGAAGTATCGGGCCGATGGGGGACCGGGCGTTCCCATGCTGTTCAGTAACGGACAGCCTACTGATTTTTCTCGCTCAAAAAGCTCTGGCGCACGCTGGATGTACGACGAAATAGAGACCACCAATTACACGTTCGGTCTTGAGCAAGAACTGGCCAATGACTGGCAGTTCAAGATCGCTGCCAACTACATGGATGTGGACCGCGATACCGATTCCGCCTATTTGCGTACGACAACAAACGTTGCCTATATCAACCAGGCAACCGGTGCTGTACCGATCATCCCGGCCAGGGCCAAGGCCACTCAGACCCAGAAAGGTGTCGACGTGACCCTTCAAGGGCCATTTGAGCTGCTGGGGCAGCGCCATGAATTGATCATGGGTTACAACTTCCAGGATTACGAAAACCAGCACGACGAAGCCGATGCGCCTTCTACAACAATTGACTATTACAACTGGAATAACCAGATGTCGAGGCCTGCTGACAACAGCTACGTGCCTTTTCTGGATTACAACGTCGCTAGCCGGCAGAGCGGGTACTACCTCGCAGGCAGATTCAACGTTACTGAAGACTTGCACTTCATTCTCGGAGCTCGTGTTTCCAAGTACAACTACGATTATTCGCTCAACGTGCTGACAAGTACCATCCGGACGCCACCAACCAAGATAAGCGAAAATGGCGTTGTCACCCCTTATGCTGGCATCGTCTACGACCTCACGGATGAGCAGTCTGTCTATGCCAGTTACACCGACATCTTCAAGCCGCAGTCTTCGGAAGATGTTTCCGGGCAGACCCTCGAACCTGTAGTTGGCAAAAACTACGAGCTGGGCTGGAAAGGTGAGTTTTATGGCGGGCGCTTGAATGCCAATGCGGCGGTGTACTTCATTCAGCGCGATAATTTCGCAGTCGTAGATGGCACCAACGAGACACCTAATCATACCCAAGCCTATCGGGCCATTGATGGTGCGGAAACCAAGGGCATTGACCTTGAATTGGCTGGTGAAGTACTACCGGGTTGGAACATCCAGACAGGCTACAGCCATTCACGCACAGAAGATTCCGATGGCAATCGTCAGAATACTCAGCTCCCCATGGACACCTTCCGTTTGTGGACAACTTACCGCCTGCAGGGTGACTGGAACAAACTGACCATTGGCGGTGGCGCAAGCTGGAATTCGAGTTCGTCGCTGTCGTATGTGCGCTTGAACACGCGGGTGACGCAAGATGACTACACGGTTGCCAGCCTGATGGCCCGCTATCAGATCAATGACAACTTGTCGGCCACGCTCAACGTGAACAACCTGTTCGATGAGAAGTACTACGCAGGCATGGCCGGTAGCTACGCCCACTACGGTGCCCCGCGTAACACCATGCTGAACCTGCGCTACGATTTCTGATCCATCGCCCCGAAAGCTCAAGCACAAAGGGGCAACCGTCCGGAAGCTTTGACACCACCCCATGTCTGTCTGGAAAATAGCCCCCTTGTCTTGAGGATCATCAGAAATGGCTCTGCTTGGGCGTTACAACAGTTTGCAAATCGTGAAGCACGTGGACTTCGGCCTGTACCTGGACGGCGGCGCCGATGGCGAAATCCTGCTGCCGGGGCGCTACATCCCGAAAAACGCCGAAACCGAGGTGGATGACTGGCTGAACGTGTTCATCTACCTGGACAGCGAAGACCAGCTGATCGCCACCACCGAAAAGCCCAAGGTGCAGGTGGGTGAGTTCGCCAGCCTCAAGGTCAAGGACATCAACGGTGCCGGTATCTTCCTGGACTGGGGCCTGCCCAAGGACCTGCTGATGCCGTACTCGGAAGAGGCGCGGCAGCTGAAGATCGGCGATTACTGCGTGGTGCACGTCTACCTCGACAAGCGCACCCGCCGCATCACCGCCACATCCCGCCTGGACCGTTACCTCGACGTCACCCCGGCCGACTACAAAGTCGGGCAACCGGTGGAGTTGCTGGTGGCCGGCGAAACGCCGATGGGCTTCAAGGCCATCATCAACAACCGTCACTGGGGCCTGATCCACAAGAACGAGGTGTTCAAGTTCCTGCGTTCGGGCATGCACGAGAAAGGCTTCATCAAGGAAGTGCGCCACGACGGCAAGATTGCCCTGAGCCTGCAACCGGTAGGTGCGGCCCTGGCCGACAGCCTGCAAGAGCAGATCATGGCGCGCCTGGAGGCTGAAGGCGGGGTGTTGGGCGTGTGCGACAAGAGCGACCCGGCCCTGATCAGCAAGCTGTTCAACGTCAGCAAGGGCAACTTCAAGAAGGCCATCGGCGCGTTGTTCAAGCAGGGCCTGATCGTCATCCATGACGATCGTATCGAAAAGGTCTGACGGCCTTACGGCTGTACGAAGTTGCGGAAGTCCAGCTGCTCGCCACCCGGACGGGTGTCGCGCAGCAGCGAGTCGCGGTCGGCGCTGAGGGCCAGGCTGATGGTGGAGCGGCGCTTGCCGGGCTTGCGCACTTCCATCTGCTCCAGGTGAGCCTTGAGGAAGTTGGTGGGCACCTTCAGGTGCTGCAGCTCATCGCTTTCTGGCGTGTGCAGCAGCAGGTTGACCCAGTCGGCCTGGCCCTTGCCCAGCAGCTTCACGGGCACTTCGAACCACCACAGGTTGCGTTTGTTGTCCAGGATGGCGAACAGGGTATTGCTGCTGTTCAGCACCGGCTTGGCCAATGCTTCGTTGCGCCGGGCGATGGCGGCGGGTTTGTCGAGTTTCATGCAGGTTCCTGCGGGTTGACGCTATGAAGGCCTGCATTGTGAGGGGTGGCACGGGGCGGGGCAAGGTTTGATGAAGACCTTTGCGTTGGGGCTGACGCGGTCAGTGTAGGAGCGGCCTTGTGCCGCGAAAGGGCCGCGGAGCGGCCCCGGCAATATCGGCTTTGTTGCTAGAACCTTGGGGCTGCTTTGCAGCCCCTTCGCGGCACAAGGCCGCTCCTACAACGGCCGTATTAACCGGTGAGGGTCGGTGTTGTTAGCGCCGAACGGGTTGGCTCAACTCGGAGGTTGCCCCATCGGCAGTGGTCACGGTCGCGGTAAAGCTGCGCAGCCCGTCGATGTTCTCCAGCACCTGCGCGAACCGCGCCTGCCCCTGCTTGTCGCTGTTCACCAGCACTTCTCCAAGATACTGCTGCGCCTCGGTGCCATCGGCCTCGGCATTGCCGAAGAACTCCACCCGCAGCAGGCTCGACACCGGCCCCTGCACTTCACCGCGCAACACATTGCCTTCCAGCGCAATCAGCCGTGGCGCCGGCTGGTTATGGTTGGGCAGCGGCTGGCAAGGCTTGGGCTCGCCGTTGGCATCGCAGATGATCGCCTGGTCTTTCTTCGGCAAGTCGGCGCCCACCCCGCGCGAACCCACATACAGCGCATGCGCCTGCGCCGGCACACCAAACACGATGGCGCCGGTGCGCTGGCCCGGCACGCACGAACCGCCAGCCTCACAGCGGCGGATATCCTGGCTGTTACCCCAGATGCGGTTGCCGCTCAGGCGCGTGGCGGTAGCATCCGGTTCCGGGCGCAGGGCAACGCCGATGCGGTTGCCGTGGATCAGGTTGCCGTCGAGGATGTTGCCCTCGCCGGTGACGCTGACGCCGATCGAGTTGCCGCTGAACGTGTTGGCCGCCAGGTAGTTGCGCTTGCCCCAGTTGATCTGCAAACCGTCGGAGTAGTTTTCGAAGCGGTTGCGCACCACGCTGTTGTCGTTGCCCAGCAGAATCTCGATACCCTGGGAGGGTTCGGGGTTGGCCGCAGTAGAGCGGAACAGGTTGTCGGCCACCAGGTTGAATGCCGCCCCGCGGGTCAGCTCCAGGCCGTCGCCATTGTCGATCAGCTGGTTGCGCAGCACCTTGTTGTTGTTCGTGGTGGTAGCGGTGGGGTTACCCGCCCCGTCGTCACCGGTCAGCATGATGCCTGCGCCGCCTTTGTTGGCGACGATGCGGTTGTCTTCGATCACGTTGCTACTGGCGCGGTTGACCAGGATGCCGATGCAGAAGTTGCGCACTTCCAGGCCGCTCAGGTGCACGCCCTGGGTGTCGCGCAGCACCAGCCCGGGGTTGGTGGTGGTGCGCACGTTGGTGCCGAACTGGCCGGGCAGGGCGCCGGGGCAGGTGCGTACGCCCTGGTCCTTGATGTAGGCCGAACCGTCGATGGCGATGTATTGTCCATCGCGTGCCCAAGGCAGGCCGGTGATGCGCACCGGGCCCTTGATTTCCGGCAGCGCACGGCTGGGGCGTATCACGTAGGGCGGCTGGCCGACGGCGGCAATGTCGATGCTGTAGTGGCCGGGGTTCTGGTTACTGGTTTCGATGGCCCAGCGCAGCGAGCCGGGCTGGTCGTCGTCAGCGTAGCGCTCGACACGCAGGGTTTCGGGGTTGGCCGGTGCGGCGGCCAGGGCGGGCAGGGGGAGCAGTGGCAGCAAGGCCACCAGCGCAGGCATCAGACGCATGGGTGCGGGTATCCGGAAAACATTGTTTTTATCGAGTGTCAGCCTGCTCTGGGCGGACGTTTGCGGGGATTCTAGGGCAGCTTCGCCAGCTGCCTAGGTGCGCCGGGGTGATTTGGTGCGGTATTCGCCCGCAGTTTTACCGCTCGGCTTGTGGCGGGAAAATCCGTTGAAACTCCCGGCGAGGGTGGTGGGTCCACTTTCTGTCGACACGGTTCACGTGTCTCCATTTGCAGGAGTTTTGCCATGAGCGGTACTAAAGACAAAGCGAAAGGTCTGGCCAACGAAGCAATCGGCAACGTGAAACAGGGTGTTGGCAAGGTGACCGACAACGACAAGCTGCGCGCAGAAGGCAAGGCGCAGGAGCTGAAAGGCGAGGCGCAGCAGGTCAAGGGCGATGTAAAGGATGCAGTGAAGAAGCCTTGATTTGAGGCAACCTGAACCGGCCTCTTCGCGGGCACGCTCGCGAAGAGGCTGATACAGGCATACACATTTTTTGATGCATTGGCCGGGAGCAGCACAGCAGCGGTATGGTCTATTAGACTTGTCTGTTGAATCGATCGAGCGGCGAAAGGAGACGCTATGATTTTTTCCGCCCTGCAGGGCCTGCCCTTGCACCGCGTGCTGGTTCGTACCATCAAGGAATTTCTTGATGACGAGATGTCCACCTACGCCTCCGCGCTGGCTTACCAGGCGCTGTTCTCGCTATTCCCTTTTCTGCTGTTCCTGATTGCCCTGATTGGTTTCCTGCATTTGCCGGACTTCTTTTCGTGGCTGCGCCTGCAATCGGAACTGGTGCTGCCACCTCAGGCGCTGGAGCAGGTCAACCCGGTGATTGACCAATTGCAACAGTCCAAGGGCGGGCTGTTGTCGGTGGGTATCGTGATCGCCTTGTGGACCGCGTCGGCCGGCGTGCGCCTGATGATGAGCGCGATGAACGCCGCTTACGATGTGCCTGAGGGCCGCCCGGTATGGAAGCGTATCCCGCTTTCCATTTTCTATACCATC
This sequence comes from Pseudomonas sp. TSO6, assembly GCF_056098905.1. Classification (NCBI taxonomy): domain Bacteria; kingdom Pseudomonadati; phylum Pseudomonadota; class Gammaproteobacteria; order Pseudomonadales; family Pseudomonadaceae; genus Pseudomonas; species Pseudomonas sp. TSO6. Next base: position 6,637 of record NZ_JBLZWV010000020.1, read on the forward strand.
GGCCTGGCCGGCATGCTGTTGGCGGCTGCAGCACTGATGGTGCTGGGCCCGCAGGTGATGGAATGGATCGCCGCCCAGATCGGTATGCAGGAGTTCATCGTCACGCTTTGGACCATCCTGCGCTGGCCGGTGATCATCATATTGCTGATGGTGGCGGTGGCCCTGATCTACTACGTAATGCCTGACGTGAAACAGAAGTTTCGCTTCATCACGCCCGGCTCGGTACTGGCAGTGGTGGTGTGGATCGTGGCGTCACTGGGCTTTGCCTACTACGTGAAAACCTTTGCCGACTACAACGCCATGTACGGCAGTATTGGTGCAATCATCGTGCTGTTGCTGTATTTCTACATTTCCGCTGCCGTGTTGCTGCTGGGCGCGGAGATGAATGCGGTGATCGAGCACATGTCGAGCGAGGGCAAGAACCCTGGCGAGAAGGATTTCGAAGGGCACAAGGCCCCGGAAACCATCACCGTGCTGGGCCATGAACACCCGCAACCGAGCCAGCACCAACCTTCCGAGCCGAACCCCAGATGATCCGTGACATTCTCAAGATGGGCGACGAACGCCTGCTGCGCATCGCCCCGCCAGTGCCCGAGCACATGCTCGGCACTGCCGGACTGCAGCAACTGATCGACGACATGTTCGAAACCATGCGCCATGTGGGCGGAGTGGGCCTGGCCGCGCCGCAGATTGGTATCGACCTGCAGTTGGTTATTTTCGGTTTCGAGCGCAGCGAGCGCTACCCGGATGCCGAAGCGGTGCCGCAGACCATTTTGATCAACCCGGTCATCACGCCGACGTCCACTGAAGTGGAGGACGGCTGGGAGGGTTGCCTGTCGGTGCCCGGCCTGCGGGGTGTGGTGCCACGCTTCAAGCATATCTGCTACGAAGGGGTCGACCCCCAGGGTAACCCGATCAACCGCTTTGCCGACGGCTTCCATGCGCGGGTGGTGCAGCACGAGTGCGACCACCTGATCGGCCGGCTGTACCCGTCGCGTATCCAGGACTTTGCCAAGTTCGGCTACACCGAGGTGCTGTTCCCCGGGCTTGAGGTCAGCGACGACTGACCCCGCTGCAGGGCCACCAGGCGTTTGCTGCGCTGGTAGCGCTGCAGGCGGCTGGCCAGGGGTTCTGGCAGTTGCCCGGCCATGTGGAAACCCAGGCGCTCATAGAACGGCACCAGGTCCGGGTGGCAGAACAGCCAGGTCGGCCCCCTTGCCTGTTTCAGCGCCGCCTCGATCAATTGCCCGGCCACCCCTTGGCCGCGCTGTTGCGGGTCGACAAACAGCCCCGTCAGCCATAAGCCTTCGCCCACCGCGCTCAGGCTCAAGCCCGCAACGATGCCTGGGGCGCGCGCCACCCACAGGTTAGCGTCGCTTGCAGCACGCATACGCGAGCCGTGGTGGCGGTAAAAGTGGTCCAGCAGCCGGCGTTCTGTGGCCGAGAGTATCGAGCAGTGAATATTTTTTAATGAGATGGCGGGTCCTGCCCTGAAAGCTGGCCAAAGGCTCTGGCATGAGATTTTGCGGCCAATTTGACGCAGATTGTTGCAAATACGGCAAGGGTGAATATCCGACTTCAGGGTTCAACTATTGCCAACCGGGAGTAGAATTTTACGCATCCCCCCTGGCAGTACGAAGCGGGATCGGTACTTCGTGCCATCTTCACCGTAGATGGCAACTTCTCCGCGCCATTGACGGCATTAGAAGTCAATCGATCAGCTTGAATGCTCAAAAGGCAAACCCACATGAAACCATTACTGATTCTTGCATTGGTCGGTATGTCCTCGTTCGCCCTTGCCGACGAGGCCCAACCTGTCTCCAGCCAGCCTGTGGCCCAGCAGTACGACTACACCATGAACCTGGACATCAAACGGGTGATCAACCTCTCGACCATCCCCAATGTCTGCGAAGTGGTGCCTGCGACCATGACCTACGAAGACCACCAGGGCCAGGTGCACACCATCCAGTACCGGGCCATGGGTGAAGGTTGTCAGCAGGGTTGATCAGGCCTTATCAGAGCTTGATGGCTCTCTTGCTAACTTAGGCTCGAGAGCCATCAGCGGTCTTGCAGCTCAGCAATGTAAAATCCTGAATGAATATCGAGGAAAAAGTGCTATCTTAATTTGATAGCATTTTTCGATGAACACTCGATATCGCAAAATTTTCGAAGCAATTTTCCGAACGCCGATCACGGCGTCGTTGGCTTTTTCCGAGATTGAGGCATTGATACTTCATCTCGGTGGCCAGGTGCAGGAACGGCAGGGGTCAAGGGTCAAGCTGCTGCTTGGTGAGCACTGTTGGAGGTGTCACCGGCCTCATCCAGGCAAAGAAGCCAAGCGGTATCAGATTGAAGAAGCTCGCGAATTTCTATCGCGGGCAGGAGTCAGGACATGAGTTGCATGCGCTACAAAGGCTACGCCGCTCGTATCGAGTACGACGAGCGTGATGACATCTTCGTTGGCCGTGTGCTCGGTATGCGAGACATCATCAGTTTTCACGCAAGGTCGGTGCCCGAATTGCATGAAGCGTTCCGCGATGCACTGGAGGATTACCTGGCCGATTGTGCAGAGCAGGGCATTACTCCGGAGAAGCCTGCTTCGGGTAAGGTCATGCTGAGAATTCGGCCTGAGGTTCATGCTGCGGCGAGTGTCGCTGCCCGTGCTGCCGGAAAAAGCCTGAATCAGTGGGCTGATGAGGTATTTGAACAAGCCGCGATGGCTTGAGCCACGCTGCTCTAACCCAGCGCATAGGTAATATCCTGCCGTCACTGAACGGAATAGTTTCCAGGGCCTGTCGATTCCTCCGTTCTCCGTTCGACCATAGGTGAAGGCACGCCGCACTGCGTGTCAAAACCTAACTACTGTCGGAGAAAACCTCGATGAGCACCGCAGCCGAAACCGAGATCCGCCAACTGATCGAGCGCTGGATGCAGGCCGTGCGCGATCGTGACATCCCCAACATCACCGCCCCCTATGCCGATGACATCGTCGCTTTTGATGCCATCCAGGCCCTGCAATTCAAAGGCAAGGCCGCCTACACGGCGCACTGGGAAATGTGCATGAACATGTGCACCGGTCCCATGGTCTTCGAACTTGCACAACTTACTGTCCACGCCGATGGCGACCTTGCCCTGGCCCACTGGCTGAACCGCTGCGGCCCGGGCGACGACGAAAGCCAGTGCGGCTTCATGCGCGCCACCGTGGGCTATCGTCGGAAAGGTGACCAGTGGCAGGTGATCCACGAACACTGGTCGGCGCCTTTCGACATGGAAACGCAAAAAGCCCTGTTCGATCTCAAGCCCTGAGCCGTTATCGCCAAACGCACTTTGCCGCTGCCCTGGAGGCGACCATGAAATACCTGTGCCTGGTCTATTGTGACGAGGGGCTGCTGCATAGCCTGCCCGACAGCCCGGAAGACGCCGAATGCATGGCCTACGCCGAAGCCGTGCATGGCTCTGGGCGAATGCTGGCGGCCGAGGCGCTCAAGCCTGTGCAAACCGCCACCACTGTGCGGGTGCGTAACGGGCACATGAGCCTGACCGACGGCCCGTTTGCCGAAACCAAGGAGCAACTCGCCGGCTTCTATCTGGTGGAAGCCCGCGACCTGAACGAAGCGCTGAACATCGCCAAGGGCATCCCGGCGGCACGGGTCGGCAGTGTCGAGGTGCGACCGGTGCGCGAACTGCAACCCTGACAGCTACGGAGAACCATCAGCATGAGCCTTGCACACCCCGCGCAAGCACAACACGAGTTGTCCATCAGCCGCCTGATCGACGCACCGCCGGCCAAGGTGTTTCGCGCCTGGGCCGAACCCCAGTGGCTGATGCAGTGGTGGGGGCCGCACGGCATGACCACCCCGGAGTGCGAGATGCAGTTGTGGGTTGGGGGGGTATTCCGCACCCTGATGCGGGCGCCGGATGGTAGTGAATACCCAACCCAGGGCGTTTTTCTGGAAATTGCCGCGCCGCGCCGGCTGGTGTTCACCGATGCCTTTGGCCCCGGTTGGGTGCCGTCGGACAAGGCCTTCATGACCGCCGTCATCAGCTTTGACGAGGAGCAAGGCAAAACTCGCTACACCGCCCGCGCCTGGCACTGGAATGCTGCCGACTGCCGGGCCCATGAAGAAATGGGCTTCTACCAGGGCTGGGGAGAAAGCCTGGACCGCCTGGTGGAGGTGGTGACCCAACGGATGCCCGACTGATGACAGCACTGGCGCAGGTGCGCGCCGAAGTCGAGGCCATGTACCGGCGGGATTCGCGACGCATCCTGGCGACGTTGATCCGCCTGCTGGGTGATTTCGACCTGGCAGAGGAGGCCATGCATGATGCCTTCTTCATCGCCGTCGAGCGCTGGCAGCGCGATGGTATCCCCGATAGCCCACGGGCCTGGCTGGTTTCCACCGGGCGTTTCAAGGCCATCGATGCGCTGCGCCGACGGGCCCGTTTCGACCGCTCTCAGGCAGACCTGAGCATGCTGCTCGACGGCCAGGCACACGACCCCAGTGAAGAAGAGTTGTTGGCGGATGACCGATTGCGGCTGATCTTCACCTGCTGCCACCCGGCGCTGTCAGCCGATGCCCAGGTGCCGCTGACCCTGCGCGAAGTCTGCGACCTGACCACCGAGCAGATTGCCCGCGCCTTCCTGCAAAGCCCGGCCACCATCGCCCAGCGCATTGTCCGCGCCAAAGCCAAGATCCGCGACGCCGGCATCCCGTATCAGGTGCCGGAACTGAACGAGCTGCCCGAGCGCCTGGAGAGCGTGTTGCGGGTGATCTATCTGGTATTCAACGAAGGCTATTCGGCGTCCTCGGGCGAGTCACTGCTGCAGCAGGAACTGAGCGATGAAGCCATTCGCCTGGCGCGGCTGCTGGTGCAATTGTTGCCTGATGCGGAGGCGATCGGCCTGCTGGCCTTGATGCTGCTGCAGGCGTCCCGGCAGCAGGCGCGAACCGATGCCCACGGCAACCTGGTGGTGCTGGAACAGCAGGACCGCAGCCTGTGGGACCGGCAACGCATTGACGAGGGCTGCGAACTGGTGCGCCAGGCCCTGCAAAGCCGGGCATTCGGGGCCTATACGGTGCAGGCGGCGATTGCCGCGGTACACGCTGAAGCGGCAACGGCAGAAGAGACGGACTGGGTGGAAATCGTCGGGCTGTATGACGTGTTGCAGCGGCACTGGCCGTCAGCGGTGGTGGAGCTGAACCGGGCGGTGGCGCTGGCGAAGCGGGACGGGCCGGAAGTTGGCCTGCGGGAGGTCGAAGGGATTCTGGCGCGGGGTGAACTGCTGGACTATCACCTGGCGCATGCGGCGCGGGCCGAGCTGCATTATCAGCTGGGGCAGGTGGAGGAGGCGCGTGCGGCGTGGCGGCAGGCGCTGGCGCTGACCCGGCAGGCGCCGGAGCGGCGGCATATCGAACAGCGGTTACAAGCGCTTGAATGAGGGTGGCGGTACCGGCCCTATCGCCGGAACTGGCTAATTCGGTTTTCAGCTAGCCACGAAATTCGGCGGCGACACCAGCTCGACTGTCTGCTGCTTGCGCGGCGCAAGGATCTCGGCCTCACCCTGCACCACCAGCTCATCGTTCTGGTTGTACACATTGGTGGCGATGCGCACCTTGAACTTGGGCAGCTTCTCGAGAATCTCCAGGCGCACGGTCAGGGTGTCGCCAATTTTTACCGGCTTCTGGAAGCTCATCTGCTGGCCCAGGTAGATGGTGCCAGGGCCTGGCAAGGTGCAGGCCACTGCAGCACTGATCAGCGCGCCGCTGAACATGCCATGGGCAATACGCTCGCGGAACATGCTCTTGGCGGCAAACTCGGCATCCAGGTGAACCGGGTTGTGGTCACCGGACATCGCAGCAAACAGCTGGATGTCGCGTTCTTCAACGGACTTCTTGTACTCGGCCGTCTGGCCAACTTCGAGGGCTTCGTAAGGCGTGTTGGTGACCTGGGACATCGGTGCTTCCTTAAGCGTTGGGCGAGGGCGGCTATCATTCACTGCGCACAGGGCGGCCAAGGGCCAGCGCCTGTTCAAGCCAGCCGAGAATATCGGCGGTGACCTCGTCACGGTTGGTTTCGTTGAGTACTTCGTGCCGCGCCTCAGGATAGACGCGCAGCTGTACATGTCGATTGCCGGTCGCGCGCAGAGCGTCGGCCAGATGGGTGAGACGCTTGCCGGCACTGACCGGATCACATTCACCACCGATTACCAGCAAGGGCAGGTTCGGATCGATCTGCGCGAGGTTACTCGGCTGGCTGATTTGCGCCAAGCCTTGCAGCAGGTCGAGCCACAGCTGGTTGCTGCAGCGAAAGCCGCACAACGGGTCGCTGACGTACAGGTCGACCTCGGCTGGGTCGCGGCTAAGCCAGTCGAACGCCGTGCGGTTGGGCTTGAACGCTTTGTTGAACGAACCGAACGACAACCATTCGATCAGCGCACTCTTGCCCTGCGGCCCCTGGCGCCAGGCCTCCAGCCTGGCAATCAGCCGCGCCACGCGATACAGCGCCGCCGGCTGGTAGTTGGAGCCACTGAGAATCGCCCCGTGAAGGCTGGCGCTGTGGTGCAGCAGGTAAGCCTGGGCGATGTAGCTGCCCATGCTGTGGCCGAACAGAAACAACGGTGTGCCCGGGTACTGCTGGCCGATGTGCTGGGCCAGCAGTCCAAGGTCGTTGACTACGGCATTCCAGCCATGATGGCGGGCGAACAGGCCGAGGCTGCCCAGCTCGGCGGTGCGCCCGTGGCCGCGCTGGTCGGCAGCGATCAGGGCAAAGCCGGCCTCGCTCAGGGCATGCCCCAGGCGCTGGTAGCGCCCGGCATGCTCGGCCATGCCATGGGCCAGCAGCACCACGGCCTTTACCGGTGTGGCCGGCAGCCATTGGTGCACGTGCAGGCTGCAGTGCTCGCTGGCGGGTAGCCAGAAGGCGTCGTGGGGCATGGCGGGTCCTTGTGCGCGCGGGTACCCGAACAGTGTATGCACAACCGGCCGGATTGCAGGAAGGGCACAAATAAGATTCACAATGTTAATGGCGGCACTTGGCGTATATGCCGCCTTGGGCTTACCTGCTAACGTCGGATCAACGCCTTTTCGCCAGCAGGCCATCAGGTAAAGGACTAAAGGACGCAGTGCAGGTCCAGGCAGAGGAACAATAATAAATGCAAGCCGACTTCTGGAATGACAAGCGCCCGGCGGGCGTGCCTTCCACCATCGACATCAATGCCTACACCTCGGTCGTCGAGGTGTTCGAGCGCTCCTGCAAGCGCTTTGCCGACCGCCCGGCGTTCAGCAACCTGGGCGTGACCCTGACCTACGCGGAGCTGGAGCGCCATTCGGCAGCCTTTGCTGCCTGGTTGCAGCAGCACACCGACCTCAAGCCGGGCGACCGCATCGCGGTGCAGATGCCCAACGTGCTGCAATACCCGATCGCCGTCTTCGGTGCCATGCGTGCCGGCCTGATCGTGGTCAACACCAACCCGCTGTACACCGAGCGCGAAATGCGCCACCAGTTCAAGGACAGTGGCGCACGTGCGCTGGTGTACCTGAACATGTTCGGCAAGCGCGTGCAGGAGGTGCTGCCCGATACCGGCATCGAGTACCTGATCGAGGCGAAGATGGGCGACCTGTTGCCCGCCGCCAAGGGCTGGCTGATCAACACGGTGGTCGACAAGCTGAAGAAGATGGTACCGGCCTACCAGCTGCCCCAGGCGATAGCGTTCAAGCAGGTGCTGCGCCAGGGCCGCGAGCAGTCGCCCAAACCGGTACCGTTGAGCCTGGACGACATTGCCGTGCTGCAGTACACCGGCGGCACCACTGGCCTGGCCAAGGGCGCCATGCTCACCCATGGCAACCTGGTGGCCAACATGTTGCAGGTGCTCGCCTGCTTCTCGCAGCACGGCCCCGACGGGCAGAAGCTGCTCAAGGACGGCCAGGAGGTGATGATCGCGCCGCTGCCGCTGTACCACATCTATGCCTTCACCGCGAACTGCATGTGCATGATGGTCACCGGCAACCACAACGTCCTGATCACCAACCCACGTGACATCACCGGCTTCATCAAGGAGCTGGGCAAGTGGCGTTTCTCGGCGCTGTTGGGGCTGAACACCCTGTTTGTCGCGCTGATGGACCACCCCGGTTTCCGCCAGCTGGATTTCTCGGCGCTGAAGGTCACCAACTCCGGCGGCACGGCGCTGGTCAAGGCCACTGCCGAACGCTGGGAGGCCCTTACCGGGTGTCGCATTGTCGAAGGCTACGGCCTGACAGAAACCTCGCCGGTGGCCAGCACCAACCCCTATGGCCAGCTGGCGCGCCTGGGCACCGTGGGCATCCCGGTGGCGGGTACCGCGTTCAAGGTTATCGACGATGACGGCAACGAATTGCCGCTGGGCGAGCGGGGCGAGTTGTGCATCAAGGGCCCGCAGGTGATGAAGGGTTACTGGCAGCAGCCTGAGGCCACTGCTCAAGCGCTGGATGCGGACGGCTGGTTCAAGACCGGGGATATCGCGGTGATCGACCCGGACGGTTTCACCCGCATCGTCGACCGCAAGAAGGACATGATTATCGTCTCGGGCTTCAACGTGTACCCCAACGAGATCGAGGACGTGGTGATGGGCCACCCCAAGGTTGCCAACTGTGCAGCCATCGGCGTGCCGGACGAGCGCTCAGGCGAGGCGGTGAAGCTGTTTGTGGTGCCGCGCGAGGGCGGGGTGAGCGTGGATGAGCTCAAGGCCTACTGCAAAGCCAACTTCACCGGCTACAAGGTACCCAAGCACATCGTGTTGCGTGATTCGTTGCCGATGACGCCGGTTGGAAAGATCCTGCGGCGGGAGTTGCGGGACATAGCTTGAGTCTATGTTGGCTGTTTCGCGGGTGAACCCGCTCCCACAGGTACTGCACAGCCTCCAAGCTTTGTGCGGTCCCCTGTGGGAGCGGGTTCACCCGCGAATGCCTTGAAGGTGCTCTAACAGGCCTGTTTCAGCCCGATCTGCGACATTTTGGTTAAAAACTCTAAAAATGACCTGTATTGTTCATTGAGTCATTTTTGTGACTGCAAGGCCTGTTTTGGCCTCTAGGCGACCCCAGGCAAAGCTGTTACTCTCGGCCCGCTTTCAGACGATCCGGTTTGCAACGAACCGCCGTCTCATATCAATAATAAGCGCATCGACGCGCCAATCGAACTTCGCTGTTGCTGAAGGAGTGGGCTTCCATGATCGAAAATTTTTGGAAGGATAAGTACCCAGCCGGGATTACGGCGGAAATCAATCCTGACGAATTCCCCAATATCCAGGCAGTACTCAAGCAATCCTGCCAACGCTTTGCCGACAAACCGGCCTTTAGCAACCTGGGCAAGACTATCACTTATGGCGAGCTGTATGCGCTGTCGGGGGCGTTTGCCGCCTGGCTGCAGCAGCATACCGACCTCAAGCCGGGTGACCGCATTGCCGTGCAACTGCCCAACGTCCTGCAATACCCGGTCGCGGTCTTCGGTGCCATGCGTGCCGGGTTGATCGTGGTCAACACCAACCCGCTGTATACCGCGCGGGAGATGGAACACCAGTTCAACGACTCCGGCGCCAAGGCCCTGGTGTGCTTGGCCAACATGGCCCACCTGGCCGAAAAGGTGGTACCCAAGACCCAGGTCAAACATGTCATCGTCACCGAAGTGGCCGACCTGCTGCCGCCGCTCAAGCGCCTGCTGATCAATAGCGTGATCAAGTACGTGAAAAAGATGGTGCCGGCCTACAGCCTGCCGCAGGCCGTGCGCTTCAACGACGCCCTGGCCCTGGGCAAGGGCCAGCCGGTGACCGAGGCCAACCCGCAGGCCAACGACGTGGCTGTGTTGCAGTACACCGGCGGCACCACCGGCGTGGCCAAGGGCGCCATGCTGACCCACCGCAACCTGGTGGCCAACATGCTGCAGTGCCGGGCGCTAATGGGCGCTAACCTGCACGAAGGCTGCGAAATTCTCATCACCCCGCTGCCGCTGTACCATATCTACGCCTTTACCTTCCATTGCATGGCGATGATGCTGATCGGTAACCACAACGTGCTGATCAGCAACCCGCGTGACCTGCCGGCCATGGTCAAGGAACTGGGCAAGTGGAAGTTCAGCGGCTTTGTCGGCCTCAACACCCTGTTCGTTGCCCTGTGCAACAACGAGGCGTTCCGTGCGCTGGACTTCTCGTCGTTGAAAATCACCCTGTCGGGCGGCATGGCCCTGCAATTGAGCGTGGCCGAGCGCTGGAAGGCCGTTACCGGCTGCGCCATATGCGAAGGGTACGGTATGACCGAAACCAGCCCGGTGGCAGCGGTGAACCCGGCAGAAGCGAACCAGGTGGGTACCATTGGCATTCCGGTGCCATCGACCTTGTGCAAGATCATCGACGACGCCGGCAACGAGCTACCGCTGGGCGAGGTGGGCGAGTTGTGCGTCAAGGGCCCGCAGGTGATGAAGGGCTACTGGCAGCGCGAAGACGCCACCGCCGAGATCCTCGACAGCGAAGGCTGGTTGAAGACCGGCGATATCGCCCTGATCCAGGCCGACGGTTACATGCGCATCGTAGACCGCAAGAAGGACATGATCCTGGTCTCGGGCTTCAACGTGTACCCCAACGAGCTGGAAGACGTGTTGGCGGCCTTGCCAGGTGTGTTGCAGTGCGCAGCCATTGGTGTGCCGGACGAGAAGTCGGGTGAAGTGATCAAGGTGTTCATCGTGGTCAAACCGGGCATGACCGTGACCAAGGAGCAGGTGATGGAGCACATGCGTGCCAACGTTACCGGCTACAAGGTGCCGCGCCTGATCGAGTTCCGCGATTCGTTGCCGACCACCAACGTGGGCAAGATCCTGCGCCGCGAGCTGCGCGATGAAGAGCTCAAGAAACAGGGCTTGAAGAAGATCGCCTGACGCCCCGCCAGCGCGGTCCCTGTAGGAGCAGCCTTGTGCTGCGAAAGGCCGCTCCTACAGAGGTTGCACCGCTTTCAGGCTCAGCGCAGTTTTTCCAGCATCTGGTAGTACCACATCCCCGCCGCCAGCAGCGGGTTGCCCAGCAAATCCCCCATCGGCACCCGCACATGCTTGCACTGGGCAAAAGTGTCAAACTTCTCCAGTGTCCCGGTCAACGCTTCGGCCATGATCTCGCCCATGATGTGGCTGGTGGCAATGCCGTGCCCCGAATAACCCTGGCAGTACCACACGTTGTCCGACAGCTTGCCCAGCTGCGGGATCCGGTTGACCACGATCCCCATCGCGCAGCTCCATTGGAACTCGATGGGCACGCCTTTGAGGGCCGGGAAGGTGCGTTCGATACACGGGCGCAGTTCGCCTTCGATGTCGCGTGAATCCTTCCCCGAGTAGTTGGCGCCGCCCCCGAACAGCAGGCGCTTGTCGGCGGTCAGGCGGTAATAGTCGAGCACGAAGCGGCAGTCGTACACCGCCAGGTCCTTCGGGTTGATCTGCTCGGCCAGCTCACCCAGCGGCGCGGTGGTGACGATGCCGCCCATGGCCGGGAATATCTTGCCCTTGAGCTGGCGCTTTTCCAGTTTGTGGTACACATCGCCGGCCAGCATCACCTGGCGTGCCTCGACCCGGCCATGGGCGGTAACCACCGCCGGGCGCGGGCCGTGGACGATGTCCAGCACCTCGGAGTTCTCGAAGATAAGCGCACCCAGGCTGTGGGCAGCGCGGGCCTCACCCAGGCACAGGTTAAGCGGGTGCAGGTGCAGGTTGCGCAGGTTCTTCAACGCGCCCAGGTACAGCGGGCTCTGCAGGTGCTCGGCCACTGCCGCGCGGTCGAGCAATTGCACCTGCTCGCCCATGCCGCGGCGGCGGGCCTCGGCCTCGAAGGCACGCAGCTCGTCCATGTGCGAGGGCTTCATCGCCGCATGCAGGTGGCCGTGCTTGAGGTCGCAGTCGATGCCATAGCGCGCCACGCGCTGTTCGATCACCTGGTGCCCGCGCCAGCGCAGGTGCCAGATGAAATCGTCGACGTCGGCGCCCAGGTGGCTACGCATCTGCGTGCGCATGGCCTCGTCGCCCGACAGGCTGCCGGTGACCTGGCCGCCATTGCGCCCGCTGGCGCCCCAGCCGATGCGGTTGGTTTCGACGATAGCCACCTTCAGGCCTCGCTCGGCCAGCTCCACCGCCGTGGCGACGCCGGTGAAGCCGCCACCGATGATGGCCACGTCCACCTGCACCGTGCCCTTGAGTTGCGGGTACTCGGTGTGGTCGTTGAGGGTGGCGCTGTAGTAGGACGGCGCACGTTGCGCCGGGCCTTTGTTGAATGCTGCGTTCATGGGTGTTCCTTGTTATGTAGGGGCTCAGGCCTGGTGCAGGTACCAGCGCCAGTCCTGCTCGCTGACTTCGGCCATGAACTGGCGGTACTCGGCGCGTTTGACCTTCAGGTACACGCCAAGGAAGTCTTCGCCCAATGCTTCGCGGGCCCAATGGGAATGTTGCAGGGCATCGAGGGCAGTCAGCCAGTCGGTGGGCAGGTGTTCGGTGGCCTGGGCATAGCCGTTGCCTTCCACCGGTGCGCCCGGGTCCAGCTGTTCGCGGATGCCCCGGTGGCTGGCGGCGAGAATGGCCGCTGCGGCCAGGTAGGGGTTGGCATCGGCGCCGCAAATGCGGTGTTCCACATGCCGGCTGTTGGCCGGGCCGCCTGGCACACGCAGGCTCACGGTGCGGTTGTCCACGCCCCAGGTCGGCGCCAGCGGCGCATAGCTGTTGGCCTGGAAGCGGCGGAACGAGTTGGCGTTGGGGCAGAACAGCAGTAGCGAGTCGCGCAGGTGGCGCAGCATGCCGGCCACAGCCTGGCGCAGCAGCGGGGTGCCGGCTTTGTCTTCACTGGCGAACAGGTTGTTGCCCGCACTGTCGGCCAGGCTCAGATGCATGTGCATGCCGGTACCGGCCAGGTTGGCAAACGGCTTGGCCATGAAGCAGGCCTGCATGCCGTGGGCATGGGCCACGCCTTTCACCAGGCGCTTGTAGCGCACGGCCTGGTCCATCGCCTGCAGCGCATCGCCGTGCTCCAGGGTGATTTCCACCTGGCCTGGGGCGTATTCCGAAATGGCGGTACGCGCCGGAATGCCTTGGGCCTTGCAGGCGGCGTACAGGTCGGCAAGAAACGGTTCGATCTGCTCCAGTTCACGCAGGCCATAGACCTGAGTGGCGCGCGGGCGGCCACCGTCGTTGTCCAGCGCCGGTTGCGGGCGGCCTTGGGCATCGCGTTGCTGGTCGAGCAGGAAGAATTCCAGCTCGCAGGCCATTACCGGGTGGTAGCCGTCGGCTTTCAGCGCTTCGATGGTGCGCAGCAGCACATGACGCGGGTCGGCGATGCTGGCCGGCAGGCCTTCGCTCGGGTGCATGCTGACCTGCACGGCAGCGGTTGGCACCCGGCGCCAGGGCAAGCGCACCAGGCTGCCTTCAAGCGGGTAGGCGCGGCAGTCGATGTCGCCCACGTCCCACACCAGGCCCGAGTTTTCTACGTCGTCACCGTTCAGGGTCAGGCCGAGGATGGTGCTGGGCAGCGGCCGGCCGGTCTGGTAAACGGCCAGCAGTTCCTCGCGGTGCAACAGCTTGCCGCGCGGTACGCCGTTGGCGTCGAGGATAAATAGCTCGAACAGCTCGATATCGGGGTTTTCGGCCAGAAAACGGGAAGCCTGCTCTACGGGTGCAAAGTGCATGATTGATTCGCTCACGGGCGCACAGGGCCACCGCACAAGCAGGCGGCCCAGTTGAGTCAAACGGCCAGAAGGAGGCCGGGTTTGGTCACAATGGCGTGAGCGAGGTGTCCGGTGGGCGCGCGTGGCGGCAGTGCCACAAAGCCCAGAAGGCGAGGATGATGTGAACCAGCGGATTTTCCCCGGCACGGCTCCGGGCCTTCGGGAGCGAAGGGCGGGAGGACGGTGGCGCGATGGGCTGGACGGGAGTCATGCCTTTGATACTCACATGCGGCGTAAGGTTGATTAAAGCAGTGAATGGCAACCTTTACATCGCACTTGGCTAAACATTCAGGCCGCCTGGACCGGCCCTATCGCCGGCAAGCCAGCTCCCACAGGGATCACCACAGGCCTGAGGGTTGTGCAGTACTTGTGGGAGCTGGCTTGCCGGCGATAGGGCCGGCACAGGCAGCAGAAAGCCGGCAAATCTGCGACAATCGCGCATCCTTCGAATGCCGATCATGAAAAAGCAGGCTCACCTGCATCACTAAAAAGCCCCATGACTGACCACGCCATCGACAAACTGCTGCAAAACCTCGACCACGCCATGATTGCCGACCGCCATCGCCTGCGCCGGCAGCTGCACGAACTGCGCAAGCGCCCCGACGAGGCGAAGCTCGCGCAGTGGGTGGAAAAGGTCCAGGCCTCCTGTGCCCAGGTCACCGCGCGCCAGCAGAGTGTGCCGACCGTGCGCTACGACGACAACCTGCCGATCGCCGCCAAGCGTGATGAGATCAAGAAGGCCCTGGCCGAAAACCAGGTGCTGGTGATCGCCGGCGAAACCGGTTCGGGCAAGACCACCCAGCTGCCGAAAATCTGCCTGGAGCTGGGCCGTGGCAGCCATGGCCTGATCGCCCACACCCAGCCGCGCCGGATCGCCGCGCGCAGCGTGGCGGCACGGGTTGCCGAGGAGCTGGGCACGCCGCTGGGCGGGCTGGTCGGTTACCAGGTGCGGTTCGAAGACCAGAGCGACTCCAATACCCTGGTCAAGCTGATGACCGACGGCATCCTGCTGGCCGAAACCCAGCACGACCGCCTGCTGGAGCGCTACGACACCATCATTGTCGACGAAGCCCACGAGCGCAGCCTGAACATCGACTTCCTGCTCGGCTACCTGAAGACCCTGCTGCATCGCCGGCCAGACCTGAAGCTGATCATCACCTCGGCGACCATCGACCTGGAGCGTTTCTCCAAGCACTTCGATAACGCGCCAATCATCGAGGTGTCCGGGCGCACCTTCCCGGTGGAAACCTGGTACCGCCCGCTGACCAGCGAGCAGGACGAGGAAGGCAACCAGATCGAGGACGACCTCACCGTCGACCAGGCCATCCTCGCTACCCTGGATGAGCTGGCGCACCATGAGCGCAGTGAGGGCAAGGGCCCGGGCGATGTGCTGATCTTTTTGCCGGGCGAGCGGGAAATCCGCGATGCCGCCGAGATCCTGCGCAAGGCGCAGCTGCGCCACACCGAGATTTTGCCGTTGTACGCGCGCCTGTCGCCGGCCGAGCAGCAGCGCATCTTCCAACCGCACACCGGGCGCCGCGTGGTGCTGGCCACCAACGTTGCCGAAACCTCGCTGACCGTGCCTGGCATCCGCTACGTGATCGACACCGGTACCGCGCGCATCAGCCGCTACAGCTACCGCGCCAAGGTACAGCGCCTGCCCATCGAGGCGGTGTCCCAAGCCAGTGCCAACCAGCGCAAAGGCCGCTGCGGCCGGGTCGAGCCCGGCATCTGCGTACGCCTGTACAGCGAAGAAGATTTCAACAGCCGGCCCGCGTTCACCGACCCTGAGATCCTGCGCACCAACCTGGCGGCGGTGATCCTGCAGATGCTGCACCTGCGCCTGGGCGCGATCGATGCCTTCCCGTTCATCGAGCCGCCGGATGGCAAGGCCATCAGCGATGGCTTCAACCTGTTGCAAGAGCTGTCGGCGGTCAACCGCGAGAACCAGCTGACCCCGATCGGCCGCCAGCTGGCGCGCCTGCCGGTCGACCCACGGCTGGGCCGCATGCTGCTTGAAGGCGCACGCCTGGGCAGCTTGCAGGAAGTGCTGATCGTCACCAGTGCGCTGTCGGTCCAGGACCCGCGCGAACGCCCGCCGGAGCGCCAGCAGGCCGCCGACCAGGCCCACGCACAGTGGAAGGACGTGGACTCCGACTTCGCCGCGCTGGTCAACCTGTGGCGTGGTTTCGAAGAGCAGCGCCAGGCGCTGACGGCCAACCCGCTGCGCAACTGGTGCCGCAAGAACTTTCTGAATTACCTGCGCCTGCGTGAATGGCGCGATGCCCACCGCCAGCTGGCACTGATCTGCCGTGAGCTGCAGTTGACGGTGAACAAGGAACCGTCCGACTACCTGAAGATGCACAAGGCCATCCTCAGTGGCCTGCTCAGCCAGATCGGCCAGAAGACCGAAGAGGGCGACTACCAGGGTGCCCGCCAACGGCGCTTCTGGGTACACCCGTCGTCGGGCCTGGGGCGCAAGCGCCCGCAGTGGGTAATGGCCGCCGAACTGGTCGAGACCACCAAGCTGTATGCGCGCATGGTGGCCAAGATCGAGCCGGACTGGATCGAGCCGCTGGCTGGCCACCTGGTCAAGAAGAACCACTTTGAACCGCACTGGGAGAAGAAGCGCGGGCAGGTGGTGGCCTATGAGCAGATCACCTTGTACGGCCTGATTCTGGTTGGCCGCCGCCCGGTGCACTACGGCCCGATCGACCCGGTTACCTCGCGCGAGCTGTTTATCCGCGAAGGCCTGGTGGGGGGCGAAATCCAGTCGCGAGCCAAGTGCCTGACTGCCAACAAACGCCTGCTTGAGGAGCTTGACGAGCTGGAGGCAAAGGCCCGCCGGCGCGACATCCTGGCCGACGAAGAAACGCTGTACGCCTTCTACGAAGCGCGCCTGCCGGCGGAAATCCACCAGACCGCGACCTTCGACAGCTGGTACCGCATGGGCAGCCAGAAGGACGCCAACCTGCTGATCATGCGCGAGGAAGACGTGCTGGCCCGCGAGGCCAGCGAAGTGACCGCAGCGCAGTACCCCGACAGCATGCAGGTGGGCGAGCTGCGCCTGCCGCTGAGCTACCATTTCGAGCCCGGCCACCCGCGTGACGGCGTGACTGTGCGGGTGCCGGCACCGCTGTTGCCAAGCCTGCCCGGTGAACGCCTGGAATGGCTGGTGCCGGGCCTGCTGGAAGCCAAGTGCGTGGCGCTGGTGCGCAACCTGCCAAAGGCCCTGCGCAAGAACTTCGTGCCGGTGCCGGACTTCGTCAAGGCCTCGCTGGCGCGCATGACGTTCGGCCAAGGGGCGCTGCCGCAGGCCCTGGGCCAGGAGCTGTTACGCATGACCGGTGCGCGGGTGTCCGATGAGGCCTGGGACGAATCGGTCAAGCTGGTCGAAGGCCACCTGCGGATGAACATCGAAGTGGTCGATGGCCAAGGCAAGTTCCTTGGCGAAGGCCGCGACCTGGCCGAGCTCACCGCACGCTTTGCCGCTGCCAGCCAGGCAGCGCTGGCTGTGCCGCGTGATGCCAAAAGCGAACAGCCGGTACAGGCCAAAGCCTTCAGCGAAGTGAAACAGACCGCCCAGCAGAAGATTGCCGGCCTGTCGATGACCGTGTACCCGGCGCTGGTCGAAGACAACGGCACCGTGCGCGAAGGGCGCTTCTCGACCCAGGCCGAAGCCGAGTTCCAGCACCGCCGCGCGTTGCAACGGCTGTTGCTGCAGCAACTGGCCGAGCCGGCCAAGTTCCTGCGCGGCAAGCTGCCGGGGCTGACCGAACTGGGCCTGCTGTACCGTGACATGGGCCGGGTCGAGGCGCTGGTCGAAGACATTCTGCTGGCCAGCCTGGACAGCTGCATTCTCGAGGGCGAACAACCACTGCCTCGTGATGGCGCGGCGCTGGCCGGGCTGGCTGAGCGCAAGCGCGGCAGCTGGGCCGAGCATGCCGAGCGCCTGGCGCGCCTGACGTTGGAGGTACTGAAACTCTGGCATGGCCTGCAGAAGCGCTTCAAGGGCAAGATCGACCTGAGCCAGGCGGTGGCGCTGAACGACATCAAGCAGCAGCTAAGCAACCTGGTGTACCCGGGCTTTGTGCGCGAAACGCCCGCGGCGTGGTTCAAGGAGCTGCCACGCTACCTCAAGGCGGTGGAACTGCGCCTGGAGAAGCTGGGTTCGCAAGTGCAGAAGGACCGGGTCTGGTCCGGCGAACTGGCCAACCTGTGGGCGCAGTACAAGGCCCGTGCCGACAAGCATGCCCAGGAGGGCAAGCGTGATGAGCAACTGGCTTTGTACCGGTGGTGGCTGGAGGAATATCGGGTGTCGTTGTTTGCCCAGCAGTTGGGGACCAAGGTGCCGATTTCCGACAAGCGACTGAGCAAACAGTGGAGTCAGGTGGAAGGCTAAACTTCTACAGTTGTGGCAATATTGGTGCAATTTGGGGCCGCTTTGCGGCCCTTCGCGGGCACGCCCGCTCCCACAGGGATAAGCCTACGCCCCTAAATTGGCACTAAAGTGCCATTAAC
Source organism: Pseudomonas sp. TSO6 (assembly GCF_056098905.1). Lineage (NCBI taxonomy): Bacteria > Pseudomonadati > Pseudomonadota > Gammaproteobacteria > Pseudomonadales > Pseudomonadaceae > Pseudomonas > Pseudomonas sp. TSO6. The sequence goes on from NZ_JBLZWV010000020.1 coordinate 24,873, forward strand.
CTGCCATATTTCCAGCCAGCGCCCCGTGGCGATGGCCTTTGACCAGAGGAACGACCGTGCATAACGTCGTGATCAGCGGCACCGGCCTGTATACCCCGGCCCAGAGCATTTCCAACGAAGAACTGGTGGCCTCTTTCAACGCCTGGGCGCAACAGTTCAACCAGGACAACGCCGCCGCCATCGAGCGCGGTGAAATCGAAGCGGCGCCGTTGTCCGACGCGGCGTTCATCGAAAAGGCCTCGGGCATCAAGAGCCGCTTCGTCATGGACAAGGCCGGCATCCTCGACCCCCAGCGCATGAAACCACGCCTGCCAGAGCGTTCCAACGACGAACCGTCGGTGCTCTGCGAAATGGCCGTGGCCGCCGCTCGCCAGGCCCTGGAGCGCGCCGGCCGCACGGCTGCCGATGTCGACGGGGTGATCGTCGCCTGCTCCAACTTGCAGCGCCCATACCCGGCCATTGCTATCGAAGTACAACAGGCGCTGGGCATCCAGGGCTTTGCCTTCGACATGAACGTGGCCTGCTCGTCGGCCACCTTCGGCATCCAGACCGCCGCCAACAGCGTGGCCCTGGGCCAGGCGCGCGCGGTACTGATGGTCAACCCGGAGGTGTGCACTGGCCACCTGAACTTCCGTGACCGTGACAGCCACTTCATTTTCGGTGATGCCGCCACGGCGGTGCTGATCGAGCGTGCCGACCAGGCCACCTCGGCGCATCAGTTCGACATCGTCAGCAGCAAGTTGTGGACCGAGTTTTCCAACAACATCCGCAACAACTTCGGCTTCCTCAACCGTGCGGCGGAAGAGGGTGAGGGTGCGGCAGACAAACTGTTCATCCAGGAAGGCCGCAAGGTGTTCCGCGAGGTGTGCCCGAAAGTGGCCGAGCTGATCGGTGAGCACCTGCAGGAAAACGGCCTGCAACCGAGCGATGTGAAGCGCTTCTGGCTGCACCAGGCGAACCTCAGCATGAACCACCTGATCGTCAAGAAGCTGCTGGGGCGTGAAGTGGCCGAGGAAGATGCACCGGTGATTCTCGACCGTTATGCCAACACCAGTTCGGCGGGGTCGGTGATTGCCTTCCACCTTTATCAGGATGACCTGGCCAAGGGCTCGCTGGGCGTGTTGAGTTCGTTTGGTGCGGGGTATTCGATTGGTAGCGTGATTCTGCGCAAGCGCTGATTGCTTGATCTGATCCGAGATAGCCGGGGCCGCTTTGCGGCCCATTCGCAGCACAAGGCTGCTCCTACAAGGGATCGCGTCCCCCTGTAGGAGCAGCCTTGTGCTGCGAATGGGCTGCAAAGCAGCCCCTTACAATTTCACAGGCAAAAAAAAGCGGGAAACGCCGGATGGGGTCGGCGTTTCCCGCTTCAGCGTGAAGCAGAGAGGTTGCCGCTTAGAACTTGGCTTCCAGGTCCACCTGCAGGGTGTCTACGTCAGCATTGCTGTTCGGCAGCTGCGACAGATCTGTCTTGGCCATCAGGTAGGCAGCACCCAGGGAGAAGTTCTTGTCGATCTCGTAACCGACCTTGAACTTGTGACCACGCGAACCGGTGAAGCCGTTGCCAAAGTCCGAATCGGTGAACAGGCTGACCACCGCGTTACGCTGCACATCGCGGTAGTTGTAGTCCAGGCTCCAGGCTCCCACCTTGGTTTTCAAACCAGCCAGCCAGGCTTGATCTTCGCCATCGGTGCTCTCGGTATTCTTCACATACTGACCATAGGCCGACAATGGAATGGCCAAGCCGGTGAAATCGATCTGGCCAAAGCCTTCCACCAGATTGAACTCGTTGGTGGTGTTGCCGAACGACTGCAGGATGGCTGCTTCCTTGTCGTTGTCGTAACCATAGATGCTGGCACCCACGGTGAGCTTGAGCACGTCAGCAGGGGCGAACTTGGCGCCCAACTGGCCGTGGTAAACCTGCGCATCGTGCTTGTACTGGACACCATCACCATCGACGTTGTCTTTCAGGGTGTACTGACCCGCGCTGGCAAAGACTTCGGCTCCGCCCAGGTCAGCCTTGTAAGTGGCAGCCACACCTTCCGGGTTGATGTCGCTATCCCAGATGATGTCGCCCATGCTTACCCAAGGCTGTGGCATCTTGCCGCCAATGAGGTGCAGGTTAGGGACTGCAGTAGGGTGCCAGTCGAGGTAGGCGAGGTCGACCCACAGCGACTTCTTGTCAAAGTAGTTGTCGAGGCTCTGGTTGGTCGAGCGCCGGTCGGCGCTGCTGCCGGTGGCTATACGAACGCCGGCGTCGACCTGCGGGTTGATCTCGCTGTAGAAGCCGACACGGGCACGCACTCGCTGGCGGTCCTGGTTGCCGCTGCTGCTGTTCGGGTCATCGACGTTGACGTCTTCGTAACGCAGGCGCACGTCACCCTTGATCTGGGTCTTGGCGGCCCATGCCACTTTTTGTTCAAACGAGCTCATGCGTTCGGACTGAGCTTTCTGGTCGGCCTTTTCCTTGGTTTCTTTTGCCAGGTCGCCCTGCAGTTCGTTGTACTGCGCCTGGTTGATCGAGCCGTTGGCGCGGAGCATTTCGAGCAGCTTGGCGTCGACAGCAGCACTGGCCGGGGCGCTCAGAGCCAGCATCATGCCGGTGAGGCTCACTCCGGTAAGTGTAGAAACAAGACGCATAAGGTTCTCCCTACTGAAAAAAATGGGGGAGGCTCAAGCGCCTGCCCCTGCGTTGGCATGTCTTCGGAAAGGGCCTGAATAGACAGGTTCTGGGGTTCCGGAAAACAGGCGCAAGTATTGCGGGGGCCAATGACAGATTAATGTCTAATTAGTGGCACTGCTGTTAAGTAATTGAGAATAAAAGGATCAGCCCGGCGTTCGTCATTTGAGTGCCGGGCCATCCTTGGGGATACTGAGGGCCTTCAGACAGCGAGCCGAAACCGTGACCAGCCTGTATAGCCTTGCCCATTTGCGTGATCTTCCGGCGGCCACCTGGGATGCCCTGGTGCCGGCCGGCCAACCGTTCCTGCGCCATGCCTTCCTCAGCGCGATGGAAGACAGCGGTAGCGTGCAGCGAAACACCGGCTGGGCCGCCGAGCACCTGGTGCTGGAGCGTGACGGGCAGGTGCGGGCACTGTTGCCGGCGTACCGCAAGTGGCATTCGTTTGGCGAGTATGTGTTCGATCATGGCTGGGCCGATGCCTGTGAGCGGGCCGGCATTGCCTACTACCCCAAGCTGCTCGGCGCTGTGCCGTTCAGCCCGGTCAGCGGCCCACGCCTGCTGACGGCCGACCCGGCTGACGGTTTGCTGATGCTGCAGGCCCTGCCGGAGTATCTGGGCAAGGGTGGGCTTTCCGGTGCGCACATCAACTTCACCGACCCGGCGCTGGACACGCAGTTGTCGGGCCTGCCAGGGTGGTTGGAGCGCCTGGGCTGTCAGTTCCACTGGCAAAACCGGGGCTACCGCGACTTTCAGGATTTTCTCGACAGCCTGAGCTCGCGCAAGCGCAAGCAGATGCGCAAGGAGCGTGAGCAGGTGGCGGGGCAGGGCATCGAATTCCGTTGGTACCGCGGTGATGAACTGGACGAGGCACAGTGGGATTTCGTCTTTCAGTGTTATGCCAACACCTATGCGGTGCGCCGACGCGCGCCTTACCTGACCCGCGAGTTTTTCAGCCTGCTGGCCGAACGCATGCCCGAGGCGTTGCGTGTGGTGATGGCCCGTCAGGGTGGGCGCGATGTAGCGATGGCCTTGAGCCTGGTGGGGGGTGACAGCCTGTTTGGCCGTTACTGGGGGTGCCTGGATGAGTTCGACCGGCTGCATTTCGAAACGTGTTTCTACCAGGGCATGGATTTTGCCATTGCCGAGGGTTACCAGCGTTTCGATGCCGGGGCGCAGGGCGAGCACAAGCTGATACGCGGGTTTGAGCCTGTGTTGACGCGGTCCTGGCATTACCTGCTGCACCCGGGGTTGCGGCGGGCGGTGGAGGATTTTCTGCTGCAGGAGCGGGAAGGGGTGAAGGGGTATGCCGAGGAGGCGAGGGGGATGTTGCCCTACCGCCGGGACTGAGGGTTTTGTATTGCTTGTAATGGCCCTATCACCGGCAAGCCAGCTCCCACAGGATTACCACAGGCCTTGAGATCTGTGGAGTAATTGTGGGAGCTGGCTTGCCGGCGATAGGGCCGGTGCAGTACTCAATCGACCCCGACAAAGCCCCCGGTCTGGTGGTGCCACAACCGGGCATACAACCCTTGTTGCTCCAGCAACTCAGCGTGGCTGCCACTTTCGACAATCCGGCCCTTGTCCAGCACCACCAGCCGGTCCATCCGCGCAATGGTCGACAGCCGGTGGGCAATGGCGATCACCGTCTTGCCCTGCATCAGCGTCTCCAGGCTTTCCTGAATGGCGGCCTCCACCTCCGAGTCCAGCGCCGAAGTGGCTTCGTCCATGATCAGGATCGGTGCATTCTTCAACAGCACCCGGGCGATGGCGATGCGCTGGCGCTGGCCGCCCGACAACTTGACCCCACGCTCACCCACATGGGCATCGAAGCCGGTGCGCCCCTGGGCGTCCGACAGTTGCGGGATGAACTCGTCGGCGCGGGCGCGGCGAACCGCCTCGTGCAACTCTGCCTCGCTGGCATCGGGGCGGCCGTACAGCAGGTTGTCGCGGATCGAGCGGTGCAGCAACGAGGTGTCCTGGGTGATCATGCCGATTTGTGCGCGCAGGCTGGCCTGGCTCACTTCGGCAATGTTCTGGCCATCGATGAGGATGCGCCCGCCCTGCACGTCATACAGGCGTAGCAGCAGGTTCACCAAGGTCGACTTGCCTGCCCCGGATGGGCCGATCAGGCCGATTTTTTCGCCCGGGCGAATGTTCAGGTCGAGCCCTTCGATCACATTGGCAGCCTTGCCATAGTGGAAGTCGACATCATCGAAATGCACCGCGCCGCGGCTGACCTTGAGCGCCGGCGCGTTGGGCGGGTCGGTGACGGTAACCGGCTGGGCGATGGTCTGCAGGCCGTCCTGGACCATGCCGATATTCTCGAAAATGCCGTTGACCACCCACATGATCCAGCCCGACATGTTGACGATGCGGATCACCAGGCCGGTGGCCAGGGCGATGGCGCCAACGGTGATCAGCGACTGGCTCCACAGCCATAGCGCCAGGCCCGTGGTGGCGACCACCAGCAGGCCGTTGAGGGTGGTGATGACCACATCCATGCTGGTGATCACCCGCGAGGCCAGCTGGGTTTTCTCGGTTTGCTCGCGGATCGCTTCACGTGCGTACTGCTGCTCGTAGTCGGTGTGGGCGAACAGCTTCAGCGTCGCGATGTTGGTGTAGCCGTCGACGATGCGCCCCATCAGCTTGGAGCGGGCGTCGGAGGAGATCACAGAGCGCTCCTTGACCCGTGGCACGAAGTAGAACAGCGCGGCGATGTAGCCGGCGATCCAGACCAGCAGCGGCAGCATCAGGCGCCAGTCGGCTTCTGCAAACAGCACCAGCGAGGTGATCGCATAGATCAGCACATGCCACAACGCTTCCACCGCCTGCACGGCGGAGTCACGTAGCGAGTTGCCGGTCTGCATGATGCGCTGGGCAATGCGCCCGGCGAAGTCGCTCTGGAAGAAGTTAAGGCTCTGCTTGAGCACATAGGTGTGGTTTTGCCAGCGGATCAGGCTGGTCATGCCGGGGTTGATGGTCTGGTGTACCAGCAGGTCGTGCAGGCCGAAGAACAACGGCCGCAGCAGCAGGATCACCACCAGCATCCAGATCAGTTCACCGCTGTGCTCGCTGAAGAAGCTGGCATTCGGCGTGCCCTGGGCCAGGTCGATGATGCGGCTGAGGTAGCTGAACATTGCCACCTCGATCAGCGAGGCGAACAAGCCGACGACTAACAGGGCGAGGAAGCTGGGCCAGACCTGGCGCAGGTAATACAGGTAGAACGGCCACACGGTGGTGGGGGGCGATTCACTGGGTGCTTCGCGAAAGATATCGATCAGCTGTTCAAAACGACGGTACAGCATGGGTAACGACACTCCTGTTCCATCCGGCCCTCAGGCGGTTGCACGTCCCTGTGCAGCCTGCGGTCAGTCGATGCGTTTGGCCGACTTGATGTAGACCGGGTCGGCCGGTACATCACGCATGCCTTTTTTGATGGTGGTGGGCGAGTTGACGATCTGGTCGACCACTTCCATGCCCTTGGTCACCTTGCCGAACACGGCGTAGCCACGGTCTCGGCCCGGGTTGAGGAAGTCGTTGTCGGCCACGTTGATGAAGAACTGGCTGGTGGCCGAGTTCGGGTCGGAGGTGCGCGCCATCGACAAGGTGCCGCGGGTGTTCAGCAGGCCATTGCTGGCCTCGTTCTTGATCGGGTCGTTGGTGTTCTTCTGTACCATCTGGTCAGTAAAACCGCCGCCCTGGACCATGAAGCCGGGGATCACACGGTGGAAAATGGTGTTGTTGTAGAAGCCGCTGTCGACGTACTCGAGGAAGTTCTTGGTACTGATCGGCGCCTTCTCGGCGTTCAGCTCGATTTCGACCTGGCCGAAACTGGTGTCGAGCATGACGTGCGGGGTCTTGTCGGAGGCCATGACGCTGGTGGCGAAGGCGACCGAGCAGGCGGTGAGCAGGAGTTTTTTCAGCATGGGCTCAAAGATCCTTGAGAGGTGGAAGCGGCTGCAAGGAACTGCAGCAGGGTCTGGTTGAAGACCTCGGGTTGATCGAGTGGCGTAGCGTGCCGGGAATCGTCGACGACGACCAGCCTGGCGTTGGGCATCAGGGCCACGTAACGCTCTTTCAGTTGTATCGGGGTGTAATCGTGGTCGGCGGCGATCACCAGGGTAGGACAGTGGATCTGCCCGATGCGTTCCTGCACGCCCCAGTCGACGATGGCGTCGAAGCTCTTGAGGTAGGCGCGCTTGTCGTTGCGTGCCCAGCGCTGGGCCATCTTCTGCCGCAGGTCTGCTTGATGGGGCTTGGGGAACAGGCGCTCGGCCAGGCCCTTGCCGACGGTTTCGACACTGAGCAGGCGCGCCAGGCCCCAGCGCTTGAGCCACCAGGCCCAGTCACTGCGGGTGCGGCGCTTGACCTCGGGGGCGCTGTTGACGATGCACAGGCTGCGCAGCCACTGCGGGTGGTCGACAGCGAACTGAAAACCCACCATGCCGCCCATGGACAGGCCAACGAAGTGCACCGGGCCTGTGTGCAGGTGTTCGAGCAGGGCCAGCAGGTCGGCACTGAAGGTGGCGATCTGGTAACCGTCGCGCGGCTTGTCGGAGCGGCCGTGGCCGCGGATGTCCATGAGGATCACCCGGTAATGGCGGCTGAGCACCGGCACCTGCAACTCCCAGTCCTGGCAGCTGGACCCCAGGCCGTGCAGCAACACCAAGGGTTCGCCTTGGCCATATTCCTCGTAATGCATTGCGCATCCTTCGTGTTCGAAATAGGCCATGGGCTGGTTCTCTCAAGCTTGCGGGGGGGCTGCGAAAGGCACGTCCAGTGGCGCAGTGTCGAAGTTGCGCAGCAGGTCGATGAGAATCTGCGTGGCCGGGCCCAAGGTCTTCTCTTTGCTCGAATAAAGGTAGAACAGTGGGTGGCGGCTGCCACCCTGATCCAGTTGCAGCGGTTTGAGCACGCCTTCAGTCAGCTCGCGCTCGATCATGTGCCGGGGCAGCCAGGCAAAGCCCAGGCCGCTGCTGACGAAGGTGGCGGCGGTGCCCAGGCTGCCGACCGTCCAGCGCTGCTCGGCACCCAGCCAGCCAACGTCGCGTGGCTGTGCGCGGCCGGAGTCGCGAATCACCACCTGCAACTGGCTTTCCAGGTCCTGGAAGGTAAGTTCCCGGCCCAGGCGGTGCAGGCTGTGTTCAGGATGGGCGACGGCGACGAACTCCACCGCGCTCAGCTCGGCGCCCAGGTAGCCGCCAATGCTGTAGCTGCTGATGGCCAGGTCGGCGATACCTTCGTGCATCACTTCTTCTACGCCAGACAATACTTCTTCACGCAGGCGCACCCGGCAGCCGCGGCTTTGCGGCATGAACGCGGCCAAGGCACGTACTAGCCGCGCACTGGGGTAGGCGGCATCGACCACCAGCCGCACCTCGGCTTCCCAGCCTTGTTCCATGTGGTGGGCAAGGTCTTCGAGCTGGCTGGCCTGCTTGACCAGGTGGCGTGAGCGGCGCAGCAGCACGTTGCCCGCCTCGGTGAGTACCGCCTTGCGGCCGTCGATGCGCAGCAATGGCACGCCCAGTTGTTCCTGCATGCGGGCCACCGTGTAGCTGACCGAGGACTGCGAACGGTGCAGTGCCTCGGCGGCCTGGGCAAACCCACCGTGATCGACCACTGCTTGCAGGGTCCGCCACTGGTCAAGGGTTACGCGCGGCGCTTTCATCTTTCGCTCCTGTTGTCCTAAGCTGCGCTCTTTCAAGGAGAGCGGCCCATGAAGAAATGTTGTGCGGCAATACTGATGTGCCTGCCCCTCGGGGCCATGGCTTATCCCATCGATGTGGAGAAGGAACTGACCGGGGTCAAGCTCGACTACACCGCCTATGACACGGCCTACGACATTGGCGCCATTACCCTGAACAACTATGGGCAAGTACCGGCGGCGTGCAAGGTCACCTTCCGCAACGGCCCAGAAGCACCGCGGGTACGCCGGGTGAACGTTCCGGCCGGCAAAAGCGTCGATGTCACCGCCAAATTCAATCGGCAGATCATCAAACTGCGGATCGCCTTGAACTGCAGCGCGGAATAAAACTGATTAATCGATTGATTGAACCCACTTTTTACGCTTTTTTATCGATAGGTCAAGCCTTAATCTCACCTCCATCGAATCGCACCCTTTTTGCCGATGGAGGCACCCCCATGTCCCGCGTACTGATCATCGAAAGCAGCGCCCGCCAGCAGGATTCCGTTTCCCGTCAGCTGACCCGTGATTTCATTCAGCAATGGCAGGCCGCTCACCCGGCTGATCAGATTACTGTGCGTGACCTGGCCGTAAACCCGGTGCCGCACCTGGACGCCAACCTGCTGGGTGGCTGGATGAAGCCGGAAGAACAGCGCAGCGCCGCCGAACTTGAGGCCCTGGCCCGTTCCAATGAACTGACTGATGAATTGCTGGCAGCCGACGTGTTGGTCATGGCTGCGCCGATGTACAACTTCACCATCCCCAGCACCCTCAAGGCCTGGCTGGACCACGTGTTGCGTGCCGGCATCACCTTCAAGTACACCCCCACTGGCCCGCAGGGCCTGCTGACCGGCAAGCGCGCCGTGGTCCTGACTGCCCGTGGCGGTATCCATACCGGCGCCACCAGCGACCACCAGGAACCGTACCTGCGCCAGGTGATGGCGTTCATCGGCATCCACGATGTCGACTTCATCCATGCCGAAGGCCTGAACATGAGCGGCGAGTTCCACGAGAAAGGCGTCAACCAGGCCAAGGCCAAACTGGCGGCGGTGGCCTGAGGTTCTGAATTCCCAACCCTGACACCTGTTTTTGCTCCTTTGGGTGTACTGCCCGGCCAATGGCCGGGCTTTTTTATTTTTTGTGCATATGCGGTCTGCTTGTGCTCTGTGTAGGAGCGGCCTTGTGTCGCGAAAGGGCTGCAAAGCAGCCCCGGCAATATGTGCTGCTGTGCAGAAATCCTGGGGGCGCTTCGCACCCCTTTCGCGACACAAGGCCGCTCCCACAAAGACCGCGTTCGCCGTCACCCCTACATTCCTCATGGTTGAACTCATTCGCTGCAACCCGCTAAGGTCGCGGCCTTGATTCACGAGAGGCAACCATGGGCTACCTGATAATCGTCGCGCTGATCCAGGCGTTTTCCTTCAGCTTGATCGGCGAGTACCTGGCCGGGCACGTCGACAGCTATTTCGCAGTGCTCGCCAGGGTGCTGCTGGCCGGCCTGGTGTTCCTGCCGCTGACCCGCTGGCGCCAGGTCGAGCCACGCTTCATGCGTTCCATGCTGCTGATTGGCGCGCTGCAGTACGGCATCACCTATGTCTGCCTGTACCTGAGCTTCCGCGTGCTTACCGTACCGGAGGTGCTGCTGTTCACGATCCTCACGCCGCTACACGTGACCTTGATCGAAGATGCCCTGAACCGGCGCTTCAACGCTTGGGCGCTAGTGGCCGCGCTGGTCGCCGTGGCCGGTGCTGCCGTGATCCGCTTCGACAGCATCAGCGGCGAGTTTTTCATCGGCTTCCTGCTGCTGCAACTGGCCAACTTCACCTACGCTGCCGGCCAGGTGCTGTACCGTCACCTGGTCGCTCGCCACCCCAGCGACCTGCCACACTACGCCCGCTTCGGTTACTTCTACCTCGGTGCCTTGCTGGTGGTGCTGCCGGCCTTCCTGCTGTTCGGCAATACCCAGCACTTGCCGAGCACTGACGTGCAATGGCTGGTGCTGTTGTTCCTGGGGCTGTGTCCGACGGCGCTGGGGCTGTACTGGTGGAACAAAGGTGCATGCCTGGTTTCTGGCGGTACGCTGGCGGTGATGAACAACCTGCATGTGCCGGTGGGGCTGCTGCTGAACCTGTTGATCTGGAACCAGCACGAGCCGCTGGGGCGGCTGTTGATCGGCGGGGGGATCATCCTGGCGTCGGTGTGGCTGAGCCGCCTGGGTGGGCGCGCACAGGCGCCGCTGGCCGGCAAGGCCTGACTCGCCCTTGGATCCGGGGGCTGCAGGGCAGCCCCGGCAATCTCAAGCCTCACTCATATCTTCAATGCGACGCGGCATCGGCTCTGCCGCCGTGCGCCCGGCCAACCCCACGCGCATATCATTGCCACTCGGCTGTTGATACAGGCTCAAGCCGAACTCCGGCAACACCGCCAGCAGGTAGTCGAAGATATCCCCCTGGATCCGTTCGTAATCCGCCCATACCGTGGTGGTGGTGAAGCAGTAGATCTCCAGCGGCACGCCTTCGGCGGTGGCCTGCATCTGCCGCACCATGCAGGTCATGTTCGGATGAATATTGGGGTGGTTCTTCAGATAGGCCAGGGCAAACGCGCGGAAGGTGCCGATGTTGGTCAGCTTGCGGCGGTTGGCCGACAGGTCCGCCACCGGCCCCAGCGCCTCGTTCCAGTTTTGCAGTTCCTGGCGCTTGCCCGCCAGGTAGTCACTCAGTAGCTGCACCTGGCTCAAGCGCTGTTCTTCTTCGCGGGTGAGGAAGCGCACGCCGGCGGCGTCGATGAACAGGCTGCGCTTGATGCGCCGGCCACCGGACTGCTGCATGCCGCGGTAATTGCGGAATGACTCGCTCATCAGGCGCCAGGTGGGGATGGAAACGATGGTCTTGTCGAAATTCTGTACGTGTGAGCTCTTATCCGAAATGGACATTGAGAAGTGATGTAGATCAACAGGTTAAGTTTTTTTGTCCATTGTCCATTTTTCCTCAAATCCATGGACACCCTTCCTTCCTGCAATCCATAAAGTCCGCCAAAACATTCCCCTCCACCTCACCACGCGAGCCCCCAGCCCCACCAGGTAGCCGCAGCGGAAAGGCACTTGGTTCCCCAGAGCAGGGCAATGACGATAGTATTGTGCCATTGCGTATGGACACCCGGATGCCCAGTAACCCTCGCCTGAAAGGCGAGGAGGGCCGTAGGAGCATGGCATGGATCAGCTGCGCCACCGAAGACACCGACACTATCCCGAAGCATCAATCCGGGAGGTTTCATCGTGCCTGAGATTTGACGAGTCGCGCTGCCGAACAAATTTCAATAGCTAAGGTACCCATGCATGGGCGAGCAGGAACAGAAGGTGGGACGTAAGCGGGGATACGCTTTTCATCCCGTTGACCTTGAATGTGGTTTCTTTCCAGTAAGAGGCTAATTCGACACTGCCAGGATTTCGGCCACCTATCACATGATACGGTGATCGGATAAATCAGATCTTGAGTGCCGGTCATAACGGCCTGTGTTAGTTCGAGTTACGGTATTTATCTACCAAGTTGAGCTGGGCAGGGGCGGTGGTCGCGAGCAAGGCAAAATACTCCGGGGGGATAATGACTCAGGCTAGACTACAGAATATTAAAGATGCAGTTGGTGCATTAAATGATTTAATTGCTCCGGGTCTGCTGGGCCAGTTTACATGGTTTGAAGCAGTTGAAGTCATTGCTTTTGGTGCCGATTCGGATGGTAATAAAGTTGTACGAAATATCTTCTCTATTTATGTGGCGGAACAGGGTGAAAAGCCAATCTCACCTGAATCGCCTTTTCTAGATGCAAAATCAAAAAAGCTAAAAGGCTTTGATGGGTGGAGTTTTAGAGTTTCAAAGCGTCCCGTGGATATCGGCGAGCTTATGGCAAGTCTCCGCTCTTATGGTCGTAGTGGGACTTGGGCGCCACCAGGGCAGCCTGCTCTTGAGGTTGGAAATTTAGTAGCCGCTTCACCAGTATTTTGCCCTCCGGACTCGCGGATTGAAGTGCCACTTAACGCCGTTTTAAAGAATAACTATTGGTCTGGGTCATACCTTGTTGAGCTCAAGGATGATGGTAAGTCGAGATTGGTGGATTTAGTTCGTAAAGAGGCGCTTTTCGAAGAGCTATCTGAGTGGCTCGTGACTATGGTGCCGCTGAACCTTGCAAGTGTCCCTGATCGCATAGGCGATGTGCTGTTCCAAATTCCCGCCAATGCATTGCTTGCCGAGTTTCGTCGGCGCCCTAACAGGCCGCTTGAGATATGCTTGGCTTGGAGTCCTGTCGTTTCGCCACGAGCTATACTTGCGGAGTATCGTATTGAGCATGACGGTATAATTTCTTGCCTTACTCGCTTTGATTTGAGCGAGGGTGTAACGGTGATAGATATACCGCAAGCGTCCGGGGATTTACAGTTTTCGGTATGGGATGTGGAAAATAACATCCTCCTTGCTGCGTCAACTACGTTTGCACAGGGAGGGAAGTGGCGTGTTTATTCAGAAACTAGTAGTGGAATGGAGGCACCAAGGCGATTCAGAGTAACTGGCCCTAGCGGAGACGTCGAAACACACGAAATCGCGCTGATGGAACCCTCAGGAGGATGGCGAAATCATCGGCAACCACGACACCCTGAGGAAGTTGATTGGAAAGCAATAAGGCAGCTGAAAGCGAAGATGAAGCAGTTGGTGGCATCTCGTAAATTTTTGCAATATGGCCTTGAAGGAAGTAATAGGCAAGATGAGAGGCTTCGAGCGTTGGATGATTTGCGCGTACTGATTCGCTCCGTCAGTCAAGGGGCAGTCTACCTATGGGATCCATACTTGTCGGCAAACGACATTCTCAACACTCTTGCTTTTTGTACTGACGCGGGAACTCAGCTCTGGGGATTAACGTCTGCTAAACCATCAAAGAGGCGTCCGGACTGCTCAGATGATGCGGACGACGAGTTAACTGAGGCCGATCCAGCTGACGCGCCAGATCGCGTGAAATGGATAACTGCTCAGCACGAATTACTGAATCAGGCTTTTACGGGCTCGCCATGTATGAAGCTTGAATTTCGCATGAGCTGGGGTATTCAGAAAAGCTTTCATGATAGGTTTCTAATTTTCCCAGGGTTAGGCCGAGGCCGCACACGAGTATGGTCTCTTGGTGCATCGATAAATCACATTGGTGCGCAGCATTGTATTGTTCAGGAAGTAACCTATCCTGAACCCGTACTACAGGCTTTCCAAAGCTTTTGGAATCAAAGTGCTAAACCTGAACACCTGATATGGAAGTACTCATGAAGCAGCAAGAGGCTTTAGTTGGTGTCGCGGATAGAATTACTGGTGCTGAGCCTCTGCAGCCTGAATCGCTTGGTTTCTCCCTTCTTGAATATGGAGAGGCTGCATTCGAATTGGTGCTTAGTAATCTAGTTGATGAGTTCCCTTTTCTGTGGAATGGCAGAGAGTACTTCGTGGGGTGTGAGCCTGAACAGTTCGATCGTTTATTCTGCTGGCTTGTGCGAAAGATTTTCGATTTTCCCTGTGGTTTGATGAGGCCTGAGGCAGATCTAGCAAAATTACTAGCAGTTGCGGCGGCGCTTGATTGCGATGATCAACTGTGGGATGAGATTCACAGGATAAATCCCATTCTTCCTGAGTGGGTTGTTGCTGCTCTTGCCGGCTTGATAAAGGAAAGTCATGTCGATAGCGAGCAAGTAATTAATAGGCATTATTGTAGTGATAGCTATGCCCGTGAAATTAAGGAGGACATTGCCAATAAGGATTGGAAGTCGGTAGAGTGGATAGTCGACCAGTTTTGGATGGACTATCGTTCACCAATAAAGCTCCAGGCGGCAGCTGCACTGCACCGGTATAATGTACCCCTCCTGCAGAGCCTCATCGAAGGTGAAAAAGATTTTTTTGAAGTGGCGTCCTACACACGTCACGCCCCTATTGAAAAAATCATGCCGTTGGCAGTGGCGAGCCAGAACTGGACATTCAAGTTTTGGGCTTTTCATCGTACTATTACGAGTCCCAATCGGAATTTGAAATCCTACCCTAGCGAATGGGAGTTGTTGTTGCAGGAGGCTTCCAAGAATCCAGCGGAGTGGCCACGTTGGTTGTCGGTTATAAATGAATATCCATCTCGCTACCCTCAAATCCAAGAGGCATTAGGAAGTGCGCTAGCGCAGGCTGAGGGCTGGGCGCTCGATATGTATGTGAGCTCGATTTCACTGATCACGCCAGATATGGCTAGGAAACCGGTAGCATCGGCGTTATCAGTCTTTCGGCAGAGGGCGCCCCTAAAGGAGCGAAAGCGGCTATGGCAGGCATCTTTCGATAGGTGGAAAGATTGGGGTTTCGATGCAAAAGATAAGTCTAAGCATCTGTTTTCGATTTCATCAAGCTCTCTTGATTACGCAGTAATAGGTTACTTTGTAGAATGCCTTGATGCGAAGCAGCGTCACGAACTAATCGAGCAGCTAAGAAATCGAGCTATCTTGCTTGAGCAGTCCTGGCATCCGAGTACTAGCTCCGCGATGACGGAACGATTCAAGTTAGCCTCTACCTATCAGCCCCTCGCACAAGCCGAATTAGCATGTGCTAGTCAAAATGACTGGCACATAGGAGATTCGTTTTCCACTCCACCCTGGGAGGATGGTTCACTCTACCGAAGTCTGCGGTACGACACAGACTTTGATAAGCCTACGTTTCTGACCATTTAATGCACTGTTCATTGGCCTGAATATTTTTGAACCCTCATAGGGTTTTGCTTGAAGCAGGCCAATGGCCTCAAAATCGAAAAGGGGAAGGCTAGCCTTCCCCTGATTACACACGTCCGCAGGTTCGATTAGACCGCCTGCATGCACTCCACAACAGGCTTGGCCAGCAAGCGCTTGCAGATGGAGGCAAAATCCAAGCCTTGTTGTTTCAGATGCTCGGCGGCTTCAGCCTGCCAGACCAGGTCACCCTGTTCGAAGAAGGTTGTTCGCAACTGCCTGATCACCTGCAATGCATGGGCAGCGAAGGCCCTAAAGTCTTCGAGCCCCCAGTAGAGCAGCCCCGCAGCGTGGACTGTAGCGGCGGCGCTGATCTTGGTTGCCGGCGTGACGAGTACCGTTTGGAATTCGCACTCTGCGGACTCGGCCACGTTTGCTCGCATCCAGTCAGGATGTGATGTGGCTTGGCGAGCCTTGGTGACACTCAGCGTACCGTCAACGGTGTTCACGTAGTCCTCGAACACGATGCACCGCCCTCCCGAGATCCACCAAGGATCTGGAGAGCCTTCGCTTTCGACTTTGCCTGCATTGAAGCCCAATAGCGATCCAAGATCCTTCTGAGCACGCTCAAAGGTCTCATGGTGCCGCAGCCCTTGAAGGATAGACTGCTCCAGCTTTGCGAAATCGCGGTCATGGGTGGGGCCCAACCGTGTCAGTTCTGCTCCCACGCGTTCCACCTGCTGTTGCAGCGCTAGGTCATCAGCCTGGGCTGTAACAGCTTCGCCGACCTCTTTGCGCGCAAAGGCTGTGAGCCAAGGAATGTTTGGAGCGCAGCCATGGGCATCTTTGAAGTACTGCCGAGACTTTGCAGCCATGGCGGCATTGCCGCGTTGAGCCGCGAGATGGCATGCGGAACCCGCGAGGTAATTCCAGAGCGCCCGATAGCCCCGCAGATCGGATGCTGTCAGTGTTCCCAGGACACGATCGGCAGCCGCTACAGCGCCGTCATAGTCATGTCGCCACAGCGCCGTTTGGTAGTCAATTTCTGCCCCGACTGCTTGGGACAGTTCGTTGATAGCAGGCAGAAATTTCTGGTGAGCACGATCTCGCTCGTCCAGGATCTGCCGGTTGACGTACTCCCAGTCTCGATCGTTCTCCAAAAAGGTTTCGAAGTTCTCTACCAAGTCGGTCAGCGCGGTATCTTTTGATTGATGGGCACCAAAAGTGATTTCGGCTTGTAGCTCTGGATGGAAGAACGGGCGGCGGCGAAGGTCGGCCAGGTAGTCGGGCAGCTCCTCACCGGACACAACCACCGCTGAATAGTCTTCCAGCGATCGAGTGCATCGGCCAATCGCTTGAACGACCCGAGTCTGGATTCGTTCGTTGTACAGGGCATTAGCTCCCATGCGGGTCATCAGGAAGCGTTCTTGAGCGTTCATGGCCTTGGGCAACCCTTCGATGAATAGCAAGCGGCATTCATCACCCGCAAAATCAATGCCGTCATAACGGTTGGCCACAATGGCTACTGCCTGGTGGAGTGCGACGAAGTCCGCTTTGGATTCTTCGATGTCGCTCGCGCGGAACACGGGGAATTTTAGCTTCTCATCGATCTGTTCGGCGATGGCATCTGCAGTCTTGTCGCTGGGTACAAGTACAACGCTACGACCTGCGCGTTGCATCAGTTGCTTTCTCAACTCGGCGGTTTCATCAGTGGTGAGCGACATCTCGGGGAAGATGAAAAATCGGCGACCGACGCCTTGTGTATCCCAGCCTTCCGGGGCTGGAAGGCGCTGGATGGTTTTTCGTCCGGTCAGACGCTCTAGATCACCACCCGCACCCAATGTCGCCGACATGTAGATGCGCTGCTTGGCGCTTTCGAACGCAGGGTGAGAGAACGTTGGAGGCAACAGCGGGCGGATCAGGATTTCCTGGGATGACAGATAGATATGGCAGGCATCAAGGTGCCCTCGGATCAATGACCAGGGGTAGGTCAGTTCGGTGCCTGGTGTGTGTGCGTCCAGAATCTCAATGATTTGTGGAGTCAGAGCAGTGACCGTGGGCGTCGCGAGTTTGTCGACCCAGGTACGATCCACTACGTCCTCCCAGACGCCGCGCAGCCGGGAGAGATCGGTAGCGGACAGGTGAGGGGTGAAAGCGTTGCACAGAGCTTGGTGAAGGCCTGCATAGCGCTCGTCCAGGCGGCCTATGCGCAATGTCCAATGAGATGCGATGTAGTTTTCACTGGCATGGGCATCGTCGACGAAGATGACATCGGCTTGGTCGAAGAAAGGGTTTGTATTGAACAAGCTGGAGTAGGTTGTAACCGCGATTTTTTCAGCCTGCAGGTAGTCCGTTTTATCCGCCGGGGAGAAATCGCGCTGCTTCCCCACAAAGGTTGCTACAGAGAGGCCGTACTTCTCATTCGCCTGTTCAGCGACCTGGTGAACCAACTGACGCGTAGGGCAAAGGTACACAACCCTTTCGCGGAATTTGCGGCGGCGCCACTCTGCGATTAGCAACCCTACAAGGGTCTTACCACTGCCCGTCGGTAGCTGGAGAGCAACATCTGGCGTTCCGACGGCTTTAGCAGCATAAGCCTGCATCATGCTCGCTTGGTGCGGCAGTACGTCGGGGAATTTGCGGCGGGTCAGTTCTCGAAAAAGCTTGTCAGGTGTTTCTGGCACAGATGAGGCGGTAGGCGGGGTCTTAAAAGCCATTCTTCACTCCTTGAGATCGATCTTCTTAGCACTTTGCTGCCGACGGTCGTGATCATGGTGATGCTGTGACATACAGTCCCAGCGCTTCACCCAACAGGCATCTTAGATCAGGCTTATGTGACGTATAGCTGGCGGCAGCTGAAATCGGAGCAAACCTTTGTTTTAGAAATTTCGCCTTACAAATATGCTGGTAATCTCTAACCTTTTCCCCCAGCTAAGCGCGCCAGGTAGGCTTTCAATTAAGGGACTACCCAAGATTGAGGCTTGGTACAGGCTAGTCAACACCCTTTGCCCAACCGAGGATTTTGGCCATGCCTATCGACTACGAACCGGATGCCCCCAGCCAGACAGTTGAAGTGCTGATCAATGTTGACCTGCTGAGCAAGGCAGAGGCGTTGGAGGTGAACCTGTCCGCTGTCCTGGAAAAAGCCCTGGCTGAAACCGTGGCCCTTGGCCTGGCTCTGGTCGTTTCAATCAGGAGGTGGTCAATGCTCATGCGCGACTGGTACACGTCATAGTTCTGAAATTGATGAGCGCCAATTAGAGCGCAATTTGAGTCCGATGGGATCGAGCTGTAAACCTAGGAAATGACCTGTAAAGCTCAGTGCATTACAGGTAATTTTTTGGTTTACACCCCCACGGTCATGGTCTGCACCTGAAGGTGGTGATTTGCCGTGCCCTGTCGGGGCGGCTGTCGTGAACCAAACCAGGCCATCATGGCCTGGCTTGGCCCTGCGGGCTCCCATCCTGCACGGCTGCACTCCGCTTGCCTGACCCAGCTAATCTAGGTAACTAAGCACTCTAAGTATCGGGCGGATGAGTAGAGAGGTAAGACTTAACTGAAGTCCCACGTCAACTATTTGCCTGCGCTGCGGGCGCTTCACTGCCTTCAGTTGAGGCAGCGGCCTGAGCACTCTCGGTCATACGACGAAAATCCTCTCTGACTTGGGGTTCACACTTGTGGCAGGCAAAGTACTGGATTCTTTCCATGTCGCCGGTGACGAATTCACTGCAGCGCTCGCATGTGACAGCCGCCCAGCCCCTGTCGAAGCACGATACGCAGCTCCACATGCCTTCGATGACAAAAACCGAGGGTCGAGGGCATTCACACTTGTGGCACGAAGCGATGTTTATCTGGTCTTCATCGCACCAGGCATCGCCTTCAGCGAAATGCTCGGTGCAGAGGTCGATCAGGATGTCAGTATCAATTTTGTGGCCGCAGCTTGGGCAGGCGTGCACTTCCCCATGAAAGAACCTGAAAGGAGTATTGCAGCTCGGACAGGGCAGCTCTGCGTTGCACTCAACCGGCGCCGTGTCATCAACCCCGCAGACCATGCAAGCATAGTCAGTTCCCCATGAATGGGTTTCTCCCGCGATTGCGGCAGGCATATGGCAATGGCCGCACTCGGTGATTGTATTGCCTCTCCTCTCCTGGATTTCGATCTGGGATTTCAGGATGTCGAATCGAGCCTTGATGAATTCGCCTTGGCTCATCATTCGCTGGTTGAGTACGTGCAGTTCCGTGGCGTACGGCTTAAAGATCGCTTTCCATGTCTCGGTCAGAAGCGCATGCAGGTAGTGCCAGGATGCCCATGCTTCGACAATTACCCTCGCCTGGGTCTTGCCTGGATTGTCCATGTCTGAGTGTGAGAAGTGGACGATCTGATTGCGGTGTTCACCGAGCGCTCTGAAGTTGTCAGAAGCATTATCACCAATCTTCTCGCCGATGATCGATTTGATGCGCTTGAGCGCTGCGTCCAAGTTGACGGAGAGAAAATCCCCTTCTGCAAGGCGTTGAAGGTCGCCGCTCTCAGGCGATGAAAGCACGAGCGTCCAGTGCTCCTTCATCAGCCGGGCTTTCAGGAAGAGTTCGACCGCCGTGTACAGGTCGACGATCGCGTTCTTGGGTTTGTGTTGTAGGTGGCCAATGGAGGTGCTGACGAATTCTAAGGCGTTGCGCACCAAGGCATCGAAAAGCTCATCATTAGACCGCTTTTCCTGTGTTAACCACTTGCGTGCCATGATCCCTCACCGTGTCCGTTATGGTTGTGTAGCGACATTGTAGGATCGACGCCTCTCGGGCGGTAGCTACATAGTGGCCATGCCGACTTGTTGCGGCACCTGGATGCAAGCGGGCCCTCGGCCACAAACCTGGCCTAGCCGAATCATTGAGCGTGGTGGGTAGCGCCAACGGATGAGTAATGAGCGCGCGGCCTCCAGGGTGAACTGGTCAAATGAAGGACGGGTACTGAATTTCGAGGGGCTGTTTACGTTTGCCTGCCTCGGATGAAGCGAGGATGCTGGTGGTCGGGTTCCGGCGGTCTCTGTCAGAACCGTACTTCAACCATCAGGAGTCACGATGATTCGACTGCAACGCATGTTCACCAAGGGAAGCGCGTTTCCTTCAACCAGTAGCGCCTTGTTCGCCATCATTGCCTGTCCCATCCTTTTCGCCGCCGCTTGCCTCCTGTCACCACCGACTGAGGCTCTGCAAGGGATGGGGCTTGAAGTCAACACTTGGCAGGTTTTCAAAGCCGGGTTCGGTGCTTACTGCTTCCTGCTCTGCCGGCATCGTTTTCTAAACGGTCGGTATGTTCGTCGCCACTTCCCTCAGATCGAGCGTCACCGCAGTCTAACCAAAACACAGCAGGGCATGATCGTGGCGGGGATGACTGAGACACCAGAGTATCGAGCTGTGGTCGAGGAGAGGGATGCTCTTGGTGATCGACTGGGCTGGCTGGTCGATGCCGACAATTTCTATCGCAAGCTGTCGATAGTGACCCGCTGCCTCACTTGGCTGCGCCGGAAGGCTTAGATCTGATCCCCTTGAGGGCGGGACTGATGGCTTTTCGCGACTACGACGTCTAAGTGCTGGTAGCATATACCGGAATATTGATTTTTACTGTATTTATATACAGCAAGAGAATAACGGTATGTGCCCTTCGCCAACGCTGGGTGGTTCCCGGCGTTGATTTGCTGAAATGCCACGAGGCAATGCGTGTGGTTGTTGTGCTGGCGAATCGTTGGTCGTGGAGGCATGCCCACCAATGGAATGTGTATGCAAACGACGCAATCCCCGAATGTGACGCTACCCGGCGCCGCCCCCTTACCGTTTGACGCGACCCTGCTGTTCAAGGCGCTCCAATACCAACTGCTCGTTGCTGTGGAGTACTGCTACGACTTGGCGCCCGACGAATCTCTGTGGCTTGAGGTTATGGGTGATGTCACGGTACCCGGCAAAACGCAGACTGAGGTCAAGCTCTACTCAGACAGCCTGACGGACAGTCATGCGAATTTCTGGAATACCCTGAAAAACTGGCTCCACAAGAATTTCGATCGCACGTCCTTCAAGAGTCTGGTGCTGCTGACGACCCAGGAATTTGGTGCTCAGACTCTGCTCAAGGGGTGGAATACGGCCACGCCGGCAGAACGGCTGTCGGTCATGGAGCGCATCGTTGCAGGCTCCCAGGCCACTGCCGGCACGCAGGCGCCTAGCGACCCGGAGGCCGAGGCAGGGGGTGCCAAGCCCTCGAAATCCCAAAAACTTCAACAATACGTGATGGATCCCGAGCGCCGTGATGCCTTGATGGAGGTGCTTGAGCGGATGCACATCACGACGGGGGCCGACTCACTTGAGCAACGGCTGAAGGGCTATGAGACCCGCCACCTCAAGCCGATCCGACCGTCCAAATACCCGACCTTCATCCACGAGTTGCTGGGATTCATGTGCAGTCCGGATCTGGTGATCGGCGGATGGCAGATCACGTACCAAGCCTTTACTGACAAATTGTCAGAGCTGACCCATAGGTACATGAAACACCCGAAAACCTTCCCCTCGGTGGACATGGCGGCGCTCAAGAAGAGCATAGACATCGAGGAAATTCGGCCTATGCGCTTTGCGCAGAAAATTTTGGAAATCGGCGGCGAGCAGCAACTGAAGCGGGCGGCCCTGCATCGAGTGGTTGCCCAGACAACGATCTCCGATTTGTACACCGACGGTGTGCTTTTCAAGCCTATGGTGGATCTCTACCTCAGCAATCACCTGACCCAGCATCAGTACGGGCGTGAGCTGGCCATGCTGGACTGCACTGGCGTTACCTGTACGACCGAGCTAAACACCAAGTCGATGAAGTTCTTCCTTATGCGCAATGGCTTGCCCGCCGATTCATTTTGCGGCCTTGAACACACGATGCCCGAGTTCCGGAACGGCATTTATCACATGCTCGCAGGAGAGCAACCTGAGGATGAGGATGACGAGTTTCACTGGAGGCTCTGGTGATGACCACACAAGTCTCTGATCATCTATACACCCTTCACAGGACACCCTTTGCGCTGGCACCTGTAATCCAGAGTTTTTACCAGCACTGGGAGCCGGTGGAGAAGGACATTTTGCTCAGCTATTTGATCCTCCCCATTGTCACCTACAAGCCGATGCATGCCTTCTTGAACAGGGCTCGGCGTGACAGCTCAATCCGAACCATGGCTTCGGACGCTGAGAGGCTTATCGGCTTGGCGATGCGTGTGGAGGAGTTCAAGCCCATCACCAACGCGGCCATGTTGATTCTGACCGCTGAGAACAGTTTGGAGATCACACCCGAGCTGTCGGTGCGGTCGCTCCAGAAGCCGCAGTCCATCAACTCGGACAAGTCGTTGCTGAAGTACAGCCAGAAGCTGGCCATGGTGCTGTCTGGTGAAAACGTTGTTTCTATCTACAGGATGTTGGGGCTGAAATCGCTATGAAGTGTTACGTAAACTACCTCGGGGTCGTAGACAAGGATAATGGCGTTCACCATGTACCTCTTGCTCCAGGCCTCAACATCATCACTGGCAAGTCCTCGAAGGGTAAGAGCGCCATCCTCGATATCTTCGATTACTGCCTCGGCAGCTCGGAGGACACGATCCCTGAGGGCATCATCACGGATCGCGCCAAGTACTTCTTCACCGTGCTGCGCTTTGCGACCATGGCGGTTGTTGTAGGGCGGGCAGCGGCCAGCAATCGGTGCTTCCTACGTGAGGTTTCCGGGCCTGCGGTGGACAACGTGCTGCCTCTGATTGAGGATGTTGACACCTTTTTTGCCTCGAATTTCTTCCAGCCCAAGGCCGATTTTCTGAAGAGCCTGGGTCGTTACTTTGGTGTCACCCTGGAGAACATCGACACCGATCCTCTGCAGCAGGAGATGACTGGCAAATGGAGTGCAACGCCCTCTGTTCGCAGTTTCCCATCCTTCATGCTGCAGCATCAGAACCTGGTGGCCAACCGGCATGCGGTCTTCTACCGCTTTGAAGAAAAGCGCAAACGCGACCAAGCCATCGATCACTTCAAGATCTTCATGGACATCGTTGGTGAGGACTACTTCGACCTTGCGAAGCTGCGCACTGAGGCCCTGTACGAACTCAAACGTGCCAAGGCGCAGATTCCGAAGCAGGACAAGATCAGGGATGACTACATCACCGAATTCGACACTCTGCTGAAGGAGTATGAAGCTTTAGCCGGTTTGCCGCTGACGGAGCTCACCCCTGCGGAGATCTGGACAAAACCCAAGCCTGCACTGGAGCGTCTCACGGGCATTTCGGTCAGGGTCGATGGTCTGTCCAACGCTTTCGAGACCCGCAGAAACGAGCTACGCGACCGCAAAGCCGAGTTGATGGCCAGCATTCAGAAAGCGCTCAACACCCGTTATCTGCTGAAAGTTTCCACCGAACAGGCGACCGGCTTTGCCAACTCGGTCACCGCGCTGCCCATCCCGAAAGCTGCCAACCTTGAACACGCGGTCTGCCCCGTTTGCGCCTCGCAATCGGATGTGGCTGAGGATGAAGCGAACAAACTGTCGGCAGCAATCCACTGGCTGAACGACGAGCTCAAAGTTTCCACTTACGCGCGTGAAGGCTTTGGCGAGGAGCGCCGGGCGGTGGACGCTGATCTCAAAAAGCTTCGCAAGGAATTGGCACAGGTTGAGCAGGCACTGAAGCCGCTTGATCAGGAAGCAGACCGGCTTGAGAAGTCCAAGTCCGTGGATGGTGCTGCGCAGAAGGCCAAGATCAAGTTGGAGCTTGCCATTGAGAAACGGATCGCGAACCCACCGTCAGAAGCCAAGGGGGTGGTCGACTTCTGGGAAAAGGAGGTTGAAAAGTACGATCTTCAGATGGCCCAGTACGATGTCGAGTCCAAGCTTTGGGCGTTGGGGAACGACATCAACCAGGCAATGAAGGCGTTTGGCAAGCATTTCGACTTCGAAGAGACGTACAAAAATGGCTCTTTGAAATTTGATGTCGATACCTTCGATCTTTGGCATGAGAAGCCCATTGCTGGGGGACATGTGAAAAAGGTGTTTCTGCGCTCGATGGGCAGCGGTGCCAACTGGCTGTACTCCCACCTGACGCTCTTCATGGCACTGCATTACCAGTTCGCCGCACATCCCAAGTGTAAGGTGCCGCCGATCCTTTTCTTGGATCAGCCGACCCAGGTCTACTTCCCTTCTACTGACAACGCTGAAGCCTTCAAAGCCGACGAGCTACGTGGGGATCGGAAGACTACCAAGACGGTCGACGAAGACGTGGACGCGGTTTCGAAGATGTTCACTACCCTGGCCAAGTTTTGCGACACGACGTTCAAGGAAACCGGCGTCAAGCCGCAGATCATTGTCTGCGATCACGCGGATGGCCTGCCGTTGCAGGGCAACTATGTCTTCGAGGACTTCGTCCGCGCTCGGTGGAGAACGCGCGGTCTGATTGCCGAGTAACTGAAGTTCCAACCAGGGGGGGGATAGCCTCCTGGTTGGAACTTGGATGAGGATTGGCTTGGACACTGAAGTTGAAGCCAAGATATGGCGGGCGGCGTGGACACATTATGTATTATGCGTCTGATTGCTCGTGGTCATTCAGAATGCACAGCGACTCAAGACGCGCGCATAGTTACAAGGCGAGTGCCCTTGATTGAGCGTTATGCGCTATGCACCGCCAGGCGTGCCTCCACGCAGAAAAACACTTTACTCACGGTCTGTGCGCGTTACATGCCGTTACGCCTAACGGCTAAAAAAATCAGATTTTGCCCCTTTCTTGTAGGACATTTCCCAAAGATACTGTCGCCCATTGTGCAGTTCCGAGTTGGCCACTAGTCTCGCTTGGTCGTTGCCATTCAACGACCGGCTTTGACAGGCCGACTCAAATTGCAATCCATAGCTGTACCTTCAATGGTGGCTGTGCGTGGGGCGCCTTCGGGTGCGCCGGGTTTCTCAATTTGACCGGTCTGTCAACCCGTGCACAGCTGCCACCCTTTGTTTGACAGCGAATGGCGGTAGTCCCAACCACAAATTGAGGGTTACACCATGCTGAAAATAGTCCCCGATCCACCTTACAATCTTCACTCCCTTGAAGACACACTGCTGATGGCAGCGGACTACGCACTGTGCGCGGAAGCCGTTGCTCAGCAAGCCGTTTTGATGCAACCGAGATCACCCGTCTCGGTGTTGATGATGGCCTCAATGCACGAGCTGGAGACCCTCCGCAAGTTGCTCGAATCGGCGCTGGCTCAAGTCCAAAAGCCAGCGGACTCTCAGCCGTTGCATTAACCGCATCATGACTCGCCTGGGTGGCCCCTGAAGGTGCCCGGCTTGCCGGCGCTAGGGCCAGCCCAGGCAATAAAGATTTCGGGGAGATTGAGCAGTGTCTACAGAAGAAACCAAATTCACCGTCGGCAAAACCACCTTCTATCAAGGTGAAAATCAGACCCATCCACTGTTCCGCATCGAAGCCGGCATCCCTTGCCAGAGCGCCCGCGAACAAGCTTCGGAGTTGATGGGCTACGCACGTGACATGACCCTGGACGGATTGATGGAAGACAAACCTCAGCTAATCTGGGCTTCGCACTACCTCTGTGCCTTGGCCAAGGCGCTGATGGATGATGCTGAACTGGGCATGATGAAAACCCCTTGAACACCATCATCCCGCCGCTCCTTTGCGGAGCGGCCTTGGCTCGTAAAGGGCTGCAAGGCAGCCCCGGCAATCTCAAGCCTCGCTCATTTCTTCCAGGCGACGAGGCAATGGCTCTTGGGCTGAACGCCCCGCCAAACCCACGCGCATATCATTGCCACTCGGCTGCTGATACAGGCTCAAGCCAAACTCCGGCAACACCGCCAGCAAATAGTCGAAGATATCCCCCTGAATCCGCTCATAGTCCGCCCACACCGTGGTAGTGGTGAAGCAGTAGATCTCCAGCGGCACGCCTTCGGCCGTGGTCTGCATCTGCCGCACCATGCAGGTCATGTTCGGGTGCACGTTGGGGTGGTTTTTCAGGTAGGCCAGGGCAAACGCGCGGAAGGTGCCGATGTTGGTCAGCTTGCGGCGGTTGGCCGACAGCTCGGCGACAGGCCCCAGGGCTTCGTTCCAGTTCTGCAGCTCCTGGCGCTTGCCGGCCAGGTAGTCGCCCAGCAGCTGTACCTGGCTCAGGCGCTGCTCCTCTTCGCGGGTCAGAAAGCGCACACCGGCCGCGTCGATGAATAGGCTGCGCTTGATCCGCCGGCCACCGGACTGCTGCATGCCGCGGTAGTTGCGGAACGACTCGCTCATCAGGCGCCAGGTGGGGATGGAGACGATGGTCTTGTCGAAATTCTGCACCTTCACCGTGTGCAGGGTGATGTCCACCACGTCGCCATCGGCACCCACCTGCGGCATTTCGATCCAGTCACCCACGTGCAGCATGTCGTTGCTGGTGAGCTGCACGCTGGCGACGAACGACAGCAAGGTGTCCTTGTACACCAACAGCAGCACCGCCGACATGGCACCCAGACCGGACAGCAGCAACAGCGGCGAGCGGTCGATCAAGGTGGCGACGATGACGATGGACGCGAAGATCCACAGCATCATCTTGGCCAGTTGCACGTAGCCCTTGATGGAGCGGGTGCGGGCATGCTCGGTGCGGGCGTAGATGTCGAGCAGGGCATCCAGCAGGCACGACAGCGCCATGGTCATGAACAGCAGGGTAAAGGCCAGGGCGACATTGCCCAGGAAGTGCTGGGCAGTGTCGGACAGCTCCGGCACCAGCTTCAGGCCAAACTGCAGCACCAGCGAGGGCGTGGTTTGCGCCAGGCGGTGGAACACCTTGTTATGGCGCAGGTCGTCCAGCCACTTCAGGGCAGGCTGGCGGGCCAGCAGACGGGCGCCATGCAGCATCAGGAAGCGCGCCAGGCGGCCGACCACCAGGGAAATCAGCAGCAGCACCGCCAGGCCGATGGCCGCGTGCAGCATGGGATGTTGGTCGAGGGTGCCCCACAGGTCGAGGGAGTCACGCCAGATTCGTTGTATATCCATGGGCTTGGGTACAGTCTTGTTGTGAAACGAGGTGCCATTAGAGCGCGGATGGCGACAAAGTTGCCAAAAGAAATTCGGCTAAGGCGGCAGAAAACGTTACCCTATGCAACTGAATTTCCCGCACTTGCCTGAGGTTACCTCCGTGTTCTCCCAATTCGCCCTGCATGAACGCCTGCTTAAAGCCGTGGCCGAGCTTAAATTTGTCGAGCCGACCCCGGTGCAGGCCGCGGCCATCCCCCTGGCCCTGCAAGGGCGCGACCTGCGCGTGACCGCGCAGACCGGCAGTGGCAAGACGGCGGCCTTCGTGCTGCCGCTGCTCAACCGCCTGGTTGACCTGAAAGGCGGGCGCGTCGAAATCCGTGCGCTGATCCTGCTGCCAACCCGCGAGCTGGCCCAGCAAACCTTGAAGCAGGTGGAGCTGTTCTCGCAGTTCACCTATATCAAGGCTGGCCTGGTGACCGGCGGTGAAGACTTCAAGGAACAGGCCGCCATGCTGCGCAAGGTGCCGGACGTGCTGATCGGCACCCCGGGCCGCCTGCTTGAGCAGCTCAACGCCGGCAACCTCGACCTGTCCCACGTGCAGGTACTTATCCTCGACGAAGCCGACCGCATGCTGGACATGGGCTTTGCCGAAGACATGGAGCGCCTGTGCAAGGAGTGCGAGAACCGCGAGCAGACCCTGCTGTTCTCCGCCACCACCGGTGGCGCTGCCCTGCGCGACATCATCGGCAAGGTGCTGAAAGACCCTGAGCACCTGATGCTCAACAGCGTCTCGCAGCTGGCCGAAGGCACCCGCCAGCAGATCATCACCGCCGACCACGACCAGCACAAAGAGCACATCGCGCAGTGGCTGCTGGCCAACGAAACCTTCGACAAGGCGATCATCTTCACCAACACCCGCGCCATGGCCGACCGCATCTATGGTCACCTGGTGGCCAAGGACGTGAAGGCTTTCGTGTTGCACGGCGAGAAGGACCAGAAAGACCGCAAACTGGCCATCGAGCGCTTCAAGCAGGGCAGCTCCAAGGTGCTGGTGGCTACCGACGTGGCGGCTCGCGGCCTGGATATCGACGGCCTGGACCTGGTGATCAACTTCGACATGCCTCGCAGCGGTGACGAGTACGTACACCGCGTGGGCCGTACCGGCCGTGCCGGTGGCGAAGGCCTGGCGATCTCGCTGATCACCCACAACGACTGGAACCTGATGTCGAGCATCGAACGCTACCTCAAGCAGCAGTTCGAGCGCCGTGTGATCAAGGAAGTGAAAGGCACCTACAGCGGGCCGAAGAAGGTCAAGGCCTCGGGCAAGGCTGTTGGCGCCAAGAAGAAGAAAGTTGACAAGAAAACCGGCGACAAGAAAGCTGCCGCCAAGCGCAAGCCCACCGCCAAACCGCGGGCCAATGCACCGCTGGCCAGCGCTGACGGCCTGGCGCCGCTGAAAAAGCGCAAGCCTGCTGCTGAATAAGTAGCTATCAAGGCCCTATCGCCGGCAAGCCAGCTCCCACTGTAAACCCAGATTCTGATTTCAGCGGGACCTGTGGGAGCTGGCTTGCCGGCGATGGAGCCATCGAAGGCAACCGGTCAATCAGCCTTCTTCTCCGCCGTTTTCAGTTCCTTGATCCGCTGGTCTATCAGCTGACACTTGTCGGGCAAGTCCTTGCTCGCCGTCCCTAGATCCATCCCTTGAAGCTCGTCGTTGATCTCCTTGGCCTTCTGCGGGTTCTGCTCGGTCAACTGGGTAACCAACCCGGCCAGCTCTTCACGTTTCTGCGTGGCTTCTTCCGGTGTGCACGCCCAGGCGGGCAAGGCGCAGGACAGGGCAATGGCGCAGGTAATCGGCAGCAGCGGTTTCATCCTTTTTACCTCTAGCGGTGGCTATGTGCGGTGGAACGTTGCGGCGGCAAGCAAGTTCAGCCTTGGCGACCGATGGCGCAGAAGCGTTATCCCCTAGCGAGGTGAGGCCGCGCCGTCATGTCTATTTCCAACGCCTTCATCACGATCAGAAACGACTTCAGCGTAGGGTTGCCATGCTCGCTGAATGACCTGTAAAGCTGCTCTCGGGACAGCCCAGTCTCTTTCGCCAGTTCGCTCATGCCCTTGGCGCGTGCAACCACGCCGACAGCTTTAGCGACATAGCTGGCATCGCCGGTTTCAAGTGCATCGGTCATGAACTGCGCGATTGCTTCAGGTGTAGTGAGGTACGCGGCAGGATCGAATTCAGAGAAGGTTTCAGTCATTTTGCATCCTCCACGAACGCAGAATCTGGATTCGGGTTTCTTCATCAAGTGAATGTAGTTTTTAAACTACACAAGACGAGACAGCAAATGGTTTCTGTCTATTGCTGCCTACGCGGCTTCAGACCGTGGCATCCCTCCAGCCTTCATCTTTCGGAACACCGCTTGCGCCGGCAGGTCCCAACCTGTGTACCCCTTCCGTCCACAGCAGGAGCCCGTAGCCATGAGCATCGCTTACGATTGGGACCTGATCGAACGTTTGCTGCACGAAGTGCAGAACGGCGCCGGTCACAGCTTTACGCCTCGCCCCTATGCCGAACAGCACGCCGCGGCCCAGGCCGCCAAGGGTGAGCCGGTGGGGGATCTGGACCACCTGAAAACCCATGCCTGCGAGTATGAAAAGCTGCTGTTCGAGCGTGGCTTCATCGAAAGCCGGCCTGAAGAAGAGGGCGGCAATGGTGAAAACTTTGTGCTGACCGAGCGCGGGTTGCGCTTGTTGAGCCTGATCGACAGCAGCATCCCGGGCTTCGAACACCCGCGCCAGGTGCTGGACGAACAGGCGGATGCGCTGGATGAAGCCACCTTCGAGCAGGTGTCTTCGAAGGCGCAGATCGCTTGAGGTCGTTCTGAGGCTGGCAAGAGCGGGTAGGGAAACCCGATAATCGGTAGCTTCTCAATACTGCCGAGCCTATGCCCATGCCTGCGAACACTCTAGAGGCCCGCCTATGAGCGCGGTCCGCAAGAACCCTGACGCCTTTGCCTTTCAGGTAATGCTGGGGCTGTGCCTGATCTGGGGTTGCCAGCAGGTGCTGATCAAGACCGCCGCCGTCGACATCGCGCCGGTGATGCAGGCCGCGCTGCGCAATGGCATCGCAGCTGTGCTGGTGGCGCTGATGCTGTGCTGGCGCGGTGGCTGGGATCAGGTCGGCAGCACATGGCGCGCGGGTTTGCTCGCGGGCGGGCTGTTCGGTGTGGAATTCCTGTTCATCGCCGAAGGCCTGAAGCTGACGTCGGCGGCGCACATGTCGGTGTTCCTCTATACCGCACCGGTGTTCACCGCGTTGGGCCTGCACTTCCGGCTACCCAGCGAGCGGCTGCGGTTTTTGCAGTGGCTGGGGATTTTGTTGGCATTTGGCGGCATAGCCATGGCGTTTGCTGGCGGCATGTCGTTCGAGGAAATGGATGGCCGCATGCTGCTGGGCGATGCCTTTGGCGTGATTGCCGGCCTGGCGTGGGGGGCGACCACCGTAGTGGTGCGCTGCTCGCGGCTGTCGGAAGCACCGGCAACCTTGACCTTGTTCTATCAGCTGGCGGTGGGTTTTGCCGGCCTGCTGCTGATTGCCCTGCTTAGCGGGCAGATCGGCGCCGTGTCGCTGACACCCCTGGCGATGGGCAGTGTACTGTTCCAGGGGGTCGTGGTGTCGTTCATCAGTTACCTGACCTGGTTCTGGTTGCTGCGCAAGTACCTGGCGTCCAACCTGGCGGTTTTTTCGTTCATTACGCCGCTGTTTGGGGTGACCTTTGGGGTGCTGTTGCTGGACGAGCCGCTAAGCGTCAATTTCGTGATCGGCGCGCTGTTGGT
Organism: Pseudomonas sp. TSO6; assembly: GCF_056098905.1. NCBI lineage: Bacteria > Pseudomonadati > Pseudomonadota > Gammaproteobacteria > Pseudomonadales > Pseudomonadaceae > Pseudomonas > Pseudomonas sp. TSO6. The sequence goes on from NZ_JBLZWV010000020.1 coordinate 55,790, forward strand.
GTTGCTGGGCGTGGTTCTGGTGAGTGCCGAGCCTTGGGTGAAGCAACAATTGCGCAAGCTGGTGGGTTGAAGGTTGCCTATGCTGGCCCTATCGCCGGCAAGCCAGCTCCCACAGGAGTACCTCAGGCCTTGAAGTGGTACGGATACCGGTGGGAGCTGGCTTGCCGGCGATAGGGCCGGTACAGGCAAAACCAGTTAATCAGGCTGAGCGGGTTGCTGCCTGGCAACCTTGGATACTCTGCCCGCTGGTGATCACCAGCACGCCCGCCAGCCCCAGGCCCACCGCCGCCAGCATCAACGCCGGCTGCAGGCCGCCGCTGTAATGGCTACTGACCGCAGCCAACAACGGCCCGCTCAACTGCCCCAGGGCAAAGCACGCGGTCAGCAGCCCGGCATTGCGCTGTGTGGCATGCGGTGCCAGCTCCCGCGAGCGTTGCATCACCAGTTGCATGCAGGCCAGGAACGGCCCGCCACACAGCACCACTCCCAGCGCCAACCCGATACCCCCGCCCATCAGGCAGGCCAGCACGCCAAGCCCTTGCAACCACAAGGTGGCGGTGAGCCAGGTCGAGGTGCGGCCACCACGGCGCAGGCTCACCAGCATCACTCCCAGCGCTGCCGACAGGCCAAACGCCGGCCAGAACAGGTCGGCCATCCACTGCCCGCGAAACTGCTGGTTGGCCATCTGTGACAGGAAGGTGGCTGGCAGGATGTAACCCACGCCGTACAGCGCGTATACCAGCCCCAGGCGGCCAATGCCGACGCTGCGGGTCGGGCCGGGGTGCGCTGGCGATGAGGTTGGCGCAGCTTGCAGAGCGCGTGGCAACCAAGGCCGCACGGCCAGCAGCATCACCAGCGCGGCCACGGCATAGATCAGCCACAGTGCTGCCGAGCCCAGCCCAGCCAAGTGCGCCACCAGTGCCAACAGGCCGGTCACGGCGATGCCCAGGCCGGGCCCTGCAAACACCAGGGCACCCAGCCGTTGGTGGTTGTGCGCGTTGGCCACCTGTTGGCTGAGGCTGGTGATCATCACCAGCACCCAGGCACTGGCCACGCCGGTGCCAAAGCGCAGCAGCAGGTGGCTCCAGAACCCGTCGGCGGCCCATGAGGCCAGGGTCAGCAGCACGCACAGCCACAGCCCCCCATGCAGGCGCAGGCGCACCTGGCCGGGTGAGCGGGCGAACATGGCGTCCACCGCGCCAATGAAATAGCCCAGGTAGTTGGCGGCCGCGACCAGCCCGGCGACCGTCAAGTCGAACTGGCCTTCGGCGATCAGTTGCGGCAGTTGCGGGGTGAGGGCAAAACGGCCGATGCCCATGGCCATCATCAGCGCCACGGCGCTGGCCAGCAGTTGAATGAGGGGCGACATGACAGGTCTCCTGCACGGATGTAAGCGATGACTGGCAGGTTAGGGCGGTTTCATTTTCAATAAAATTGAATAATGATGATCAAGTTGTTCTGTTTTGGAGAATGCTGTGGAATTCAGCCAGCTGCGTATCTTCCAGGCCGTGGCCGAGGAAGGCTCGGTCACCCGTGCCGCCGAACGCTTGCACCGTGTGCCATCGAACCTCTCGACGCGTTTGCGCCAGCTTGAGGAGCAACTGGGTGTCGAGTTGTTCCTGCGTGAGCGCCAGCGCTTGCAGCTGTCGCCGGCCGGCAAGGTGCTGCTGGAGTACGCCAACCGCCTGTCGGCCTTGCGCGACGAGGCGCTGGCCGCTGTGCGCGGCGGCCAGCCAGCCGGGGATTTCGTACTGGGGACCATGTACAGCACGGCGGCGACTCACCTGCCGGCGTTGTTGGCGCGTTATCACCAGGTCTACCCCACGGTGAACCTGCAGGTGCGCGCAGCGCCCAGCGGCGAGCTGCTCGAAGGCCTGCTTGGCCACACACTGGACGCTGCCTTGGTAGATGGCCCGCCGAGCCTGGCCGGGCTGGATGGCGTGCCGCTGTGCGAAGAGCAGTTGGTGCTGATCACCAGCCCCGAGCACCCAGCGGTGCACACTGCCAAGGATGTGGCGGGCAAGGCGGTGTTCACCTTCCGCCAGGGCTGTTCGTACCGCATGCGCCTGGAGGCGTGGTATGCCCATGCCCACACGCCCATGGGCCGGGTCATGGAGATCGAGTCGTACCAGAGCATGCTAGCCTGCGTGATCGCCGGCGCCGGGGTGGCGATGATGGCCCAGTCGATGCTCGACAGCCTGCCTGGGCGCAACCAGATAAGGGTGCACCCGCTGCAGGCGCCGTTCGATCAGGCGGTCACCTGGCTGATGTGGCGTCAGGGTATGCGTGGGGCGAATTTGCAGGCGTGGATCGACCTGCAACAAAGCGAAACGATTAACCAGTCGTCGGAATGCGCCGCTACGGCTTGATCCGCGTCAAAATGGCCCTTATCTGTAAGAGCATAGGCATGCGTAATACAGGACATCAGGCTATGATCTGTATGAAACATCCCAGGATTGATTCGCCGTGAGGCTGACCCGTCAAGGGGGCATTATGAATAAACCACTGTCCAACTGGCTCCACGACCTGGCGGTCGCCCTGGGGCTGATTCCACCACCCTTGCAGCCGGTGCCGATCCCGACTGATGAAGAGCAGCGCAAACGCCAACCGCGTCGTCGCTGATAAAAGACAAAGGCCGCAGCACCTGGGTGGGTGTAGCGGCCTTTTTTGTGTATGAGAGTTGATTGTTATCTCTGCTGGCCCTATCGCCGGCAAGCCAGCTCCTACAGATACTGCGCAAGCCTCAGGCCCTGTGCATTCTTTGTGGGAGCTGGCTTGCCGGCGATAGGGTCGCTTCAGGCTAACGGTCAGGCCAGATTCACCGCACCGACTGGTTTGCGGGACATCAGGCTAACCGCCACAAAGCTCACCAAGCCGATCGCCAGGCTGTAGTAGATCGGCGTGTTGGCTTCCAGCCCGTCCTTGAACATGAACAGCAGCGCGGTGGCAAAGCCCAGCGACATGCTGGCAATCGCGCCGGCGGTGGTCGCGCGCTTCCAGAAGATCGCCCCGATCAGCGGGATCAGCATGCCGCCGACCAGCAGGTTGTAAGCCAGGGTCAGTGCGTTGATCACATCGTTCACCATCAGCGCGATACCCAACACCACCAGGCCGGTGAGCAGGGTGAACAGGCGGCTCATGCCCAGGCTCGACTGTTTGCCGCCACGCAGCTTGGGCAGCAGGTCTTCGGTCACGGTGGTCGAGGCAGCCAGCAGGCCGGCACTGGCGGTGGACATCATGGCTGCCAGGGCTGCGGCCATCAGCAGGCCACGGATGCCATCGGGCAGGGTGCTCTTGATCATCTCGGCAAAGGCGTTGTTCGGGTTGGCCAGGTCGGGCATCAGCACATGCGCGGCCATGCCGATGGCGGCGCAGGCCAGGCCGTACACCACACAGTACACACCGGCAACGGTACCGGCACGCTGGCAGACCTTTTCATCACGGGCGGTGAACACCCGCTGCCAGATATCCTGGCCGATGAGGATGCCGAAGAAGTAGATCAGGAAGTAGGTGATGATGGTGTCCCAGCCAATGGTGGTCAGCTGGAAGCTGGCCGCTGGCAGTTTGGCCACCAGGGTGTCCCAGCCACCGGCCTTGTACAGGCACACCGGCAGCAGGATGAACATCAGGCCGACGGTCTTGATCACGAACTGGACGATGTCGGTCAGGGTCAGCGACCACATGCCGCCAATGGTGGAGTACAGCACCACCACACCGCCGCCGAGCAGCAGCGAAGCCCAGAACGGCAGGTCCAGCAGCACCTGCAATACGGTGGCCATGGCCAGTGTCGAGGTGACGCCGATCATCAGCGCGTAAGCCAGCATGATCACGGCGCTGGCCTGTCGTGCGGTGGGGTTGTAGCGTTGCTCAAGCACCTGGGTCACGGTGAAGATGCGCAGGCGCAGCAACGGTTTGGCCAGGAACAGGTTGATGGCGATGATGCCCAGGCCCAGGGCTGCGCACAGCCAGAAGCCGGAGATGCCGTGGACGTAGCCCAGGCGCACGGTGCCGACGGTGGAAGCGCCACCGAGCACGGTGGTGGCCATGGTCCCCATGTACAGCACCGGGCCGAGGTTGCGCCCGGCTACCAGGTAGTCTTCATGGGTTTTTGCGCGCCGCATGCCATACCAGCCAAGCCCGAGCATGCCGGCGGTATAGATCATTACAACAATGATGTCCAAGGCCATTGGGGGTCTCCCGATTATCTTTATTATGGCGAGATCGACCACGCGGGCGGCTTACAGCGCCCGGCGGTCTTGTCGTGTTGTTGGCGGGCCTCTGTGGCCCTCCCTCATGGCTCCTGCCGGGGTACAGCGGTATTAACGACGTACGACGCCCGGTAGCACGCAGAGCATCTCGAACAGCAGGTTGGCGCCGAGCAGCGAGGTGTTGCCGGTGGTGTCGTAAGGCGGGGAGACCTCGACGAGGTCACAGCCGATCAGGTCCAGGCCGTGGCAGCCGCGAATGATCTCCATCGCCTGGATGGTGGTCAAGCCGCCGATTTCCGGAGTGCCGGTACCGGGTGCCCAGGCCGGGTCGATGCCGTCGATGTCAAACGAAAGGTAAACCGGGCCGCCGCCGACCTTTTCCCGGACTTCGGCCATCAGTGGCTCCAGCGATTTGTGCCAGCACTCTTCGGCCTGAACCACGCGAAAGCCCTGGCGGCGGCTCCAGTTGAAGTCATCGGCGGTGTAGCCCTGGGCGCGCAGTCCGATCTGTACCACGCGGTCGCAATCAAGCAGGCCTTCTTCCACGGCGCGACGGAAGGTGGTGCCGTGGGCGATCTTCTCGCCGAACATGTGGTCGTTGACGTCGGCGTGGGCATCGATGTGCACCAGGCCGATCTTGCCGTGCTTCTTGTGCAGCGCACGCAGGATCGGCAGGGTGATGGTGTGGTCGCCGCCCAGGGTCATCGGGATGACGTTGTGCTCGACGATCTCGTCATACGCTTCTTCGATGATGCGCACGGCGTCCAGCAGGTTGAAGGTGTTGATCGCCACGTCACCGATGTCGGCCACCGACAGCGAGTCGAACGGGGCGGCACCGGTGGCCATGTTGTACGGGCGGATCATCACCGATTCAGCGCGGATCTGCCGTGGGCCGAAGCGGGTGCCGGAGCGCAGCGAGGTACCGATGTCCAGGGGCACGCCGATGAAGGCAGCATCCAGGCCTTGGGCACTTTGCAGGTGGGGGAGACGGAGCATGGTGGCGATGCCGCCGAAACGCGGCATTTCGTTGCCGCCCAGTGGTTGGTGGAGAGTCTTGTCCACGGTGGGCCTCATCAGTCGGTCGATTGTTTTGTTTGTTCGAACCTGTGCCGCCGCGCGCCTTTCAAGTGTGGTTTTGCCGGCGGGCAGGGACATTTCGGCCAAGTCTGCTCAAGGTAGTGCCGGGGAAGAATCGCTACCGACAAATACTTAGTTCAGGAATTTCTGAACTAAAGGCGGGCAGAGCGGTTAGACTGCGCGCAAATACACCTGCGGAACCGTTGCACCATGGCCTCGACCTTGCCCGACCTGAAACTGCTGCGCATCTTTGTCAGCGTGGTGCGCCACCAGGGCTTTGCGAACGCGCAGCGCGAGCTGAACCTGTCGACCTCGGCCATCAGTACCTACATGAGCCAGTTGGAGGGCGCGCTGGGCATCGTGCTGTGCCATCGCGGCCGTGGCGGTTTCAGCCTGACCAGCAAGGGCGAGCTGTTCCACCAGGAAACCCTGCGGCTCCTGGCCGAACTGGATGGCTTCGAGCAGTATGCGGCTGCCCTCAAGGGCGAGTTGCGTGGCACCCTCAACCTCGGGGTTATCGACTCCACGGTCGGTGACCGCGCCTTGCCGCTGGCTGAAGCCATCGGCGCCTACAGCCAGGAGCACCCGGCGGTGCACCTGCACCTGTCGGTGTCCAGCCCTTACGAGCTGCAACTGGGCGTGCAGGACAACCGCCTGGACCTGGCCATTGGTGCGTTCTCCTCGCGCATGAGCGGCCTGCTCTACCAGCCGTTGTACCGTGAACAGCACTGGCTGTACTGCAGCAGCCGCCACCCGTTGTATACCGAGCGGCGCATCCCCGAGCCGGTAGTAACCCAGCAACGCATGGTCGGGCGCGGCTACTGGAGCCAGGCCGAGCTGGCCCGGCATGGCTTCAAGCACAGTGCGGCGACGGTGGAGAGCATGGAAGCGCAGTTGATCCTGATCCTCTCCGGCGCCTATATCGGCTACTTGCCCGAGCACTATGCCCAAGCCTGGGTCGACAAGGGCGACTTGCGCGTGCTGTCGCCGTCCACCTTTGGTTACCAGGCACCGTTCTCGCTGATCATTCGCCGTGGGCGTAGCCGTGAACCCTTGATCCAGACCTTCCGCGACCTGCTCAAAAGCCAGCTGAACGTGGGCTGAGACGCGACACATTCATGCATTCCGTCGGGCGGTGTTAAATTCCGGCACAAGCTGACCGCTAACCTGATAGCGCTCTGCTACATATCAACTTGCGCTGATGATTTTTCCCTTATTTCATCCTGCAAGGATCGCCCAGATGCGCATGAATTTGCCCGTCACTGAGCACGAAAGAACCTTCTCCAGCGATCAACGCCTGATTTCCACGACTGACCTCAACAGCCGCATCACTTACTGCAACGAAGCCTTCGTGGCGATCAGCGGGTTTACCTACGACGAGCTGGTCGGCCAGCCCCACAACCTGGTGCGCCACCCGGATATGCCGCCATCGGTGTTCGGGCATATGTGGGAGACGATCAAGCAGGGCAAACCGTGGATGGGGGTGGTCAAGAACCGGGCGAAGAACGGCGACTACTACTGGGTCAGCGCCTATGTCACCCCGATTTACGAGCAGGGCCGCATCAATGGCTATGAGTCGGTGCGCTCGGTGCCTACCCGCGAGCAGATCCGCCGGGCCGAAGCGCTGTATGCGCGCCTGCGTGCCGACCGTGCTGCGGTGCCGTGGGCCGCGCGGCTGGGGCATGGGTTGGGCCATGGCTGGCCGCTGATCGGCGCGGGCCTGCTGTCGGCGGCCGGTTACCTGTGGCTGCCGCCCTATGCAGCGCTTGGGATCCTGATGGCCAGCCTGCTGCTGGCCTGGTACCTGGTCGAGCACCGGCAGAACCAGGCTATCCGCCGCACGTTGGCCGAGCACCCCAAAGCCTTCACCAGCCCGTTGGTGGCGCTGACCTACAGCGACAACCCGGGCCTACTGGGCCAGCTTGACCTGGCCATCATCAGCGAGGAAGCGCGCCTGCAAACGGCCCTGACCCGCCTGGTGGACGCCGGGGTCGGGGTGAAGTCGCGGGCCGCGCAGTCGTCCGATCTGTCCGATGCCCAGGCGCAGATGCTCGACCGCCAGCGCAGCGAGACCGACCAGTCGGCCACGGCCATTGCGCAGATGGCGGCGACCATCCAGCAGGTCACCCACAACGTGCAAAGCACGGCGCATGCAGCCGGCGATGCCGACCAGCTGGCGCAGCAGGGCAGCGAGCTGGCGCTGCAAAGCCTTAAAGCCATGGGCAGCATGAGTGATGCCGTCAACGACATCGGTCAGGCGGTCAATGCGCTGGCCGAGCAGACCCAGTCCATCGGCAGCGTGGTCGATGTGATTACCTCGATTGCCGAGCAGACCAACCTGCTGGCGCTCAACGCTGCCATCGAGGCGGCACGCGCAGGTGAGCAGGGGCGGGGGTTTGCCGTGGTGGCCGATGAAGTGCGTTCGCTGGCCCAGCGTACCCGCGCATCCACCGATGAGATTCACCACATCATTGCCTCATTGCGCGCAGGAGCAGAGCGGGCGGTGAGCACCGCCAACCGGGGTGAACAGATCTCGCGGGACAGCGTGCACAGCGTCGAGGCGGTGCAGGCCGCGTTAAGCGGGATTGCCCAGGCGGTCAGCCGCATCACCGGCATGAGCCAGCAGATGGCGACGGCGTCGGAGCAGCAGAGCCATGTGGCCGAGGACATCAACCAGCAGATCGTGAGGATTGCCCAGCTGTGTGACCAGAGTGCCGGGCAGGCCAGGGAGGGGGCAGAAATCAGCCAGGACCTGGAGCGCATGGCGGAGTACCTGCACAGCCTGGCAGAACGCTTCAACCGCTGAGATCGCTGGGGCCGCTTTGCGGCCCATTCGCAGCACAAGGCTGCTCCTACAAAGGCATCGCGATCTCCTGTAGGAGCAGCCTTGTGCTGCGAATGGCCCGCAAAGCGGGCCCCGGTTCTGTGGCAAACTGTTCCCGCCAAGGAGAACCCCATGCCCAGACCCCGCTGCGAGCGCTGCCAGCGCCCGCTCGACCATTGCCTCTGCCCACTGATCCCCGCGCTCGACAGCCGCACCCGCGTCATCCTGCTGCAGCACCCCAGTGAAACCACCCATGCCCTGAACACTGCGCGCCTTGCTGCCCTTGGCCTGAACAACGCCGAGCTGCGGGTAGGCGAGGTATTCGATGACCTGGCTGAATGGCTGGCAACGCCTGGTTACCGGCCGGCCCTGCTGTTCCCGGGCGATGACGCTCAGGTGCTGAGGGCCTATGGCAAGGTCGATGACACGCCGTTGCTGCTGATCGTGCCTGACGGCACCTGGCGCAAGGCGCGCAAGCTGCTGTACATGAACCCGCTACTGGAGGTCTTGCCGCGAGTGACGCTGGGGGCAGTCGCGCCGTCGCGTTATCGGCTGCGCAAGGCGCCGGAAGCGGGGGCGCTGTCGACTATCGAGGCGGTGGTGGGGGCTTTGAATGCGCTGGAGCAACCTGCCTGCTTCGATGCGCTGCTGGCGCCGTTCGAGGCGTTGATCGAGGGGCAGATCAGGGCCATGGGGGTGGAGACGTTCCAGCGTAACCATGGTGAGGGTTGAGGTGGCCGTGAGGGCCCTATCGCCGGCAAGCCAGCTCCCACAGTTACAGTGTCAAGGCTCATGCTTTTATTCCCACAGGCAATTGCACAAAGTTTGAAGCCTATGCAGTACCTGTGGGAGCTGGCTTGCCGGCGAAAGGGCCGCAAAGCGGCCCCAAAATCTAAAGCCGATCAACGCATCTCAGGCAAACGCGCCTCGGTACGCACCTCGGTGGTAGCCAGCGCCTCTGGCGGCAGCGAAATACGCTGTTTGCTCAGCAGCTCACCCATGGTCGCCAGCACGCGGTAGCGCGAGAACTCCTCGGTGTAGCGTACTTCGGTGTAGCGACGGTCGGCGTTGTACAGCTCGTTCTCACTGTCCAGCACGTCCAGCAGGGTACGTTGGCCCAGACCGAACTGGTCCTGGTAGGCGGCACGCACGCGCTTGGTGGTCTCGGCGTATTCACGCGCGGTCGGCAGCTGCTTGCTGGCGTTGTTCATGGCGTTCCACGCCAGGCTCAGGTTTTCGGTCAGCTCACGCAGGGCGTTGTTGCGGATATCCAGGGCCTGGTTGATCTTGTGCGCGTCAGACTGCAGGCGGGCCTTGTCGCTGCCGCCGCGGAACAGGTTGTAGTTCATCTCTACACCGGCCTGCCAGTCGTTGTTGTTGTGGCCTTTTTCGCCGCCGGTGTTGTTGTTGGCACCGGTTGCCAGAATGGCGTCGAAGCGCGGGTAGAAGGTCGACTTGCCGACTTCGTATTGCTGCTCGGCGGCGTTGACGTCAGCCTGGGCAGATTTGATGTACGGGTTGTTCTGGCGCATGCTGTCGCGCGCGCCGTCGAGGGTCTCAGGCACCTCGCCCTTGATAGTCGCCGGGCTTTCCAGCTCGTCCGGGGCACGGCCGACCACGCTGAAGAAGTTGGCCTCGGCATCGGCCAGGTCGACTTCGGCGGTGTCCAGGTTGTTTTCCGCCAGGGCGCGACGTGCGCGGGACTGGTCAAGGTCGGCGGTGCTGCCGACGCCGCGCTCGTTACGCAGGCCGATCTGGTCGTTGACGCGCAGGTGGGCTTGCAGGTTGTTCTTGGCCAGGGTCACCAGCTCGCGGCGCTTGAGCACTTCCAGGTACACCTCGGTCGCACGCAGGGCAACATCCTGGGCAACGGCCTGGGTGTAGTAGGCGCGGGAGGTGGACACCGCTTCAGTGCGGCCCACTTCGTTCGCGGTGTTGAAACCGTCGAAAATCATCTGCCGCAGGCGCAGCTCGGACTGGGTGTAGTTGAGGGTTTCCTTGTTGTGGTTACCCTCGGCACGGGTGGTAGCGTTGTCCGAACGCTGGCGGCCATAGCCAGCAACCAAATCCACGGAAGGGTAGTAGCCACCACGCGCAAACTTGACGTCTTCATCGGCCGACAGCTTGCTGTTGCGATTGGAGCTGACCTGCGGGTGGTAGTCCACGGCGCTCTGGACGGCCTCGGTGATCGACATCGCCTGTACGTTGGCACTCGCCAGGGCCAACAGTAATGCACTGGTGATGGGGTTCAAAACGCGCATGGGTACATCTCCCTGATCCTGGAATTGATCCTGCTGCTCGCCAAAAAAATGACGAAAAATTATCGCGTATAGTGTTGCAGGTTTTTAACAACACAGCTAAGTACATTCAACGCGATAGATAAGAAGATTTATTCATATCAAATTGCCATATAAGACATATATTGTCTAATAATGACGACAAAAAAAGTCGACAGTACGCGAGCAATAAGCCGGGAAACCCAGTATTTACAAGGCTTTTGTGCGGTTCCAGAATCATTTCGGATAAAGAAAACGTCAGTTAGGCGAAAGTGATATTTGGCGACAAAAAAATGTCACTTTCGCGTGTGCAGGGTTTTCTGTCTGACGATATACAGGCTTACCAGCACGGCGCTGGTCAACATGAAGGCGCGCGCCCAGAACAGGGGCACCAGATAGCACGACAGGCCGATGCTGGCCCACATCAGGCCGATGGCGTAGACCTTGCCCTTGAGGGGGATGCCTTCACCACTAAGGTAGTCGCGGATCCACGGCCCGAGCTTCGGGTGATGGACCAGCCAGTGGTGAAAGCGCGGCGAGCTGCGGGCAAAGCAGGCCGCCGCCAATAGCAGGAACGGGGTGGTGGGCAATACCGGAAGGAAAATCCCCAACACCCCCAGCGCAACGCTGAGCCAGCCGATGGCCAGCAGCAGGTAGCGCACAGGCGACTTAGTGGTGGCGTGGCTTGAGCAGCGCCGGTTTTTCGTCAGGAGCGTGCAGCAGCAGGAACAGTGCGCTCAGCGCCTCGGGGATCTGTACGATCATGTCGTCCTGCAGGTTGGCATCGCTGGCGATGTCAGCGAACTCTGGCTGTTCGTCGAACAGGCCCGAGCCAACCATGATCGGCAGCAGCATCTCGCTGACTTCTTCTTCGGCGTTCTCGAACCAGGCCTCTTCACGCAGGAACACGCCTTCCATGAAGCCGATGCACCAGCCGCGCAGGTCGGAATCGTCCGGCTCGTCGGTCAGGTCCAGGTCGCATGGCAGGTCGAATTCTTCGTCGCTGGCCAGCTGGCGGGCAATGTGCGCTTTCAACGCCACCAGGGTGGCTTCGATTTCGGTGCGCTGGGCCTCGCTGGCGTAGTGCGGCTCTTCGGCGAACAGGGCATCGATCCATTCGCGCTCGGGCACGTCCTCGGCGTTGATAGACAGGGCGGTGAGGTAGCCGTGGGCGGCGACGTAGTCCAGCGCCTCTTCGTGCAGCTCGTCGGCGTCGAGGAAGGCTTGCAGGCGGGTCAGTTGCTCGGCGAAGGACATTACAGGGCTACCTTGGGGAATAAACGATACCGAATTCTAGCACCAAGCAAGGGTAGCGGGGTAAAGGGAACGTCTATCGCCGTGGTGCCCTGTGCGGTGCAGTGCTGCGGTATACTCCGCGATTTTTCATCCAGGGGCAGATTTTATCGGCGCCTGGCAAAAACCGCTTACGCATTTGGCGTGTGCGGAGCGGGTTTTTCGTCCAGCCTGTATCCAGGATGGTACGGCGATTTGTGGAGTTGCACATGCTCGAACAGGCTCAGCGCGTTCTCAAGGATATTTTCGGCTACGACAGTTTCCGTGGGCGCCAGGCAGCAATCATCGAATGCGTGGCCAATGGCGGCGACGCCCTGGTGCTGATGCCCACCGGTGGCGGCAAGTCGCTGTGTTTCCAGGTGCCGGGGCTGCTGCGCCCGGGCCTGACGGTAGTGGTCTCGCCGCTGATTGCGCTGATGGACGACCAGGTCGCCACGCTGGACGAACTGGGTGTATCGGCCGCCGCGCTGAACTCGACCCTGACGGCGGAGCAGCAGCGTGAACTGGCAGGGCGCCTGCGCCGTGGCGAAGTGAAGATGCTGTACCTGGCGCCCGAGCGCCTGGTGCAGCCGCGCATGCTCGACTTCCTGCGCGAGCTGGACATCTCGCTGTTTGCCATCGACGAGGCGCACTGCGTGTCGCAATGGGGCCACGATTTCCGCCCCGAATACCTGCAACTGGGGCAGTTGGCCGAGCTGTTCCCGCATGTGCCGCGCATCGCGCTGACCGCCACCGCCGACATGCGCACCCGCGAAGAGATCGTCCAGCGCCTGCACCTGCAAGGCGCCGAGCGCTTCCTGTCGAGCTTCGACCGGCCGAACATCTTCTACCGCATCGTACCCAAGGAAGCGCCGCGCAAGCAGCTGATGGCCTTCCTCGGCGAGCGCCGCGGCAACGCCGGCATTGTCTACTGCCTGTCGCGCAAGAAGGTCGACGAAACCGCTGCCTTCCTTTGTGAACAGGGCTTCCCGGCATTGCCGTACCACGCTGGCCTGGCCGCCGAGACCCGTTCGGCCAACCAGCACCGCTTCCTCAACGAGGAAGGGCTGATCATGGTCGCCACCATTGCCTTCGGCATGGGCATCGACAAACCCAACGTGCGCTTCGTTGCCCACCTCGACCTGCCCAAGTCGCTTGAGGCCTATTACCAGGAAACCGGCCGTGCCGGCCGTGACGGCCTGCCATCCGATGCCTGGATGGCCTACGGCCTGCAAGACATGGTGATGCTCAAGCAGATGCTGCAGAACTCCGAAGGTGACGAGCGCCACAAGCGCATCGAGCAGCACAAGCTCGACGCCATGCTGGCGCTGTGCGAAGAAACCCGCTGCCGTCGCCAGTCGCTGCTGGCCTATTTCGACGAAACCCTCGAACAGCCGTGCGGGCATTGCGACAATTGTGTCGACAACATCCAGACCTGGGACGCCACCGAGCCGGCCCGTCAGGCACTGTCGGCGGTGTTCCGTACGGGCCAGCGCTATGGCGTGGGACACCTGGTCGATGTGCTGTTGGGCAAGGACAACGAGAAGGTGCGCAATTTCGGCCACGAGAAGCTGTCGGTGTTCGGCGTGGGCAAGGGCCTGGCCGAGGTCGAATGGCGTTCGCTGTTCCGCCAACTGGTGGCGCGGGGCCTGGTCGACATCGACCTGGAAGGCTACGGCGGGCTGCGCCTGTCCGACAGCTGCCGGCCGCTGCTGCGCGGCGAGGTGACCTTGCAACTGCGTCGCGACCTCAAGCCGCAGACCACGGCCAAGTCCTCGTCGTCCGGTGGCGGCAGCCCTGCCAGCCAGTTGGTACGTGCCGAAGAGCGCGAGCTGTGGGAAGCGCTGCGTACCCTGCGGCGCAAGCTGGCGGAGGAGCACAGTGTGCCGCCCTATGTCATCTTCCCCGACTCGACGCTGCTGGAAATGCTGCGCAGCCAGCCGGTCAGCCTCAGCGACATGGCCCAGGTCAGCGGTGTGGGCGCGCGCAAGCTGGAACGCTACGGCCAGGCGTTCCTCGAAGTGCTGAACAGCAGCGGTGGCACCGAAGAGGCGCCGAAAGTGGTGCTCGACCTGCGCCACGAACTGGTCAGCCTGGCCCGGGCCGGCATGACCCCGGCGCAGATCGCCGGGCAGCTCAACTGCAGCGAGAAGAACGTGTATAGCCTGCTGGCCGAGGCGCTGGGCCGCCAGGAGCTGAGCCTCGACCAGGCCCTTGACCTGCCGGAAGACCTGCTGATGGAAGTGCAGGATGCCTTCCTGGATGGCGAGGGCGAGCTGCCGCCGGTGTCGGCCATTGCGCCGCAGTTTGCGGGCCGTGTGCCGGAGGGTGTGCTGTATTGCGTGCGTGCGGCGCTGGCGGCCGAGTTCGAGATGTGACCGGCAGCCGGATCGAGGGCAGAACCGCCATCTGCTGACCTTTGTCATGCTTTTTGACGATTATCGAACAATGAAGGGCGCGCGAGCCTTGCCTCGTGGGGCGGGGCATGGTTAGCTGCCTAATAATTAGATCTGTTCAATGAGTTGCTTATGCCCCTGACCGACAACCAACACCGCTTCGGCATGCAGCTGGCCCAGATGTCCCGGGGCTGGCGTGCCGAGCTGGACCGCCGCCTGGCCGGGCTCAACCTGTCCCAGGCGCGCTGGCTGGTGTTGCTGCACCTGGCGCGGTTCGAAGAAGCCCCCACCCAGCGTGAGCTGGCCCAGAGCGTGGGCGTCGAAGGCCCGACCCTGGCGCGCCTGCTCGACAGCCTGGAAGCGCAAGGGCTGGTGCGCCGGCAGGCCGTGTTAGAAGACCGGCGAGCCAAGAAGATCTTGCTGTGCCCGCCGGCCAAGCCGCTGATCGACCAGATCGAAACCATCGCCAACCAGCTGCGGGTGGAGCTGTTTACCGGGGTGGACGAGGCAGAGTTGCAGGTGTGCATGCGCGTGCATGCCACGATCCTGGCCAACCTCGAAAAATCCTGAGGCCCCTGGGGCTGCAAAGCAGCCCCCGACGATTCAGAAAGTATGCCCAAGGTTCAGGTACACCGCCTGCTCGTGCGCACTGTTGGTGCCATAGCTGAGGTTCAGCGGCCCCAGCGGCGTCTCCAGCCCCAGGAAGATGCTCGCCGCATTGATGTAGCCACTGTCGAACTCGTTGTCGTTGTTCCACGCGCGCCCACGCTCCAGCGACCCGCCAATGTACAGCGGGAAGTCCAGCGGTACGTAGGCCCGCGGCGTTAGCCGGCGGTAGTAGACCATGCGCAGCAGGCTCACGTTCTGCCCCGACACCGAGTCCTGGCGGAAGCCTGACAGCTCCCGCGCCCCGCCCATCACGAAGCTCGATGTCACCACTTCGGTGTCATCCAGCGTGCGCCCGTAGCGCCCGCCCAGCACGAACGTGTTCGGCCCGCTGCTGATGGCCTTGTCCAGGTTGAACAGCCACTGCCGGTAATCCTGGTCAGAGTCCAGCGACTTGTCGTACTTGCGCAAGGTCAGGCTGATGTCCTCACCGCTGTGCGGGAAATACACGTTGTCGAGGGTGTCGAACGAGTATTTCAGCTCATAGAAGCCTTCATTGGAGCTGACCTTGGGCAGGTCCTGGTCGCCGATGCGCACTTCGGCCTCGCCCCAGGCCTTGCCCACGCCCAGGCGTACTTCACCGTTGGTGCCAATCTGCCGCCCGACGTTCAGGCCAAAGCCGTAGCGCTCCAGGCGGTACTCGGCGACGGGGTCGTTGTCCAGGGTGGCTTCGATATTCTGTGAGCTGACGTCCAGGTACGGCGCGATGAAGTAGCGCGAACCCACGTCCAGCGGCTGGTAGAACTCGCTGTACAGTTCTTGCTGGTCGCCGATCTGGCCACGGGTCAGCCATTCGGCACCCAGGCTGTTGATGCCGTTGACCCGGTAGCTGGCGCCCAGGTTGAAGGCACTGTCACCGCGCAGGTCGTCCGACAGGTTCAGGCCCAGGCGCAGGTAGTCGGTGCCGCCGCGTCTACCGCGAGCGTTGATCACCAGGGTGTTGTCGTTGCCCTTGTGCACCACGCGGTACTGCACCCGGTCGAAGTAGTCCAGGCCGTACAGCGTGCCCATGTCGGTCTGCAGCCGGTCCAGCTCCAGCGGCGCGTCGATCGGTTGACGGATGTACGAGCGGATCACGTCGTCGCTGACCTTGGAGTCGTTTTCGATCCGGATCGCGGTGATTACCGGCGTGCGCTGGCGCGGCGAGCGGGCCACGGCCAGGCTGCTGTCGCCCTCGGGGTGGCGCAGGGCGGCAAGACGCGGGTCGAGCAGCCGGGTGGCGCGGTAACCGGCGTCGATCATGTCCCGTGCACGGCCGAAGTCGGTCACGCCGAAGGCAGTCAGCGATGGCTGGATGAGGATGTCGTCACGGTGCAGGCTGGCCAGTTGTTCTTCCGAATTGCGCCGGGTCATCAAAGTGATCGACTGGTTGAGCACGTCGACCACGGTCAGTAACTGCTTGCGATCGCGCAGCGGGGTACCAATGTCGACCACGATGGCCAGGTCCACGCCCATTTCCCGGGCCACGTCCACCGGGATGTTGTCGACCATGCCGCCGTCCACCAGCAGGCGGCCGTCCAGTTCGACCGGGGCGAACACGGCGGGGATTGACATGCTGGCACGGATTACCTGGGGCAGGTGACCGCGGCGGAATACCACTTTTTCGCCGCTGGCGATGTCGGTGGCCACCGCGCGGAAGGGTATGGGCAGCTTGTCGAAGTCGCGGGTGTCGGCGGTGTGCGCCAGTTTGCTTTCCAGCAGCAGTGACAGGTTCTGGCCCTGGATTACCCCCAGCGGCAGGCCCAGGCTGCCGTCGTCACGAAAGCTGAGCTTCTGCTTGACCAGGAAGTCGCGGTCATCCTGCTTGCGCCGGAACGGCACGTCCTTGCGCGGCGGGGCATCGGACAGCGCCTGTTGCCAGTCGAGGGTGGTGGCGAGCTTTTCCAGCTCTTCGACACTGTAGCCAGATGCATACAGCCCGCCGACCACTGCGCCCATGCTGGTGCCGGCGATGGCGTCGATGCGCACGCCCTGTTCTTCCAGGGCCTTGAGCACACCAATGTGGGCCAGGCCACGGGCCGCGCCGCCCGACAACACCAGGCCGACCTTTGGCCTGGCAGTTTCGGCGGCGATGGCCGTAAGCGAGGTGAGAACAAGGATGAAACAGAACAGCAAACGGCGCATCGTGAGTCTCAAACCGTGGGCTAAAGACCGCTAGTATAAGCGGCCCCTCACCTGGAGATGCCTCAGCATGGCCGACAACAAGCCCGAAATCGTCATTACTTATTGCACCCAGTGCCAATGGCTGCTGCGCGCCGCCTGGCTGGCCCAGGAGCTGCTCAGCACCTTCACCGACGACCTTGGCCGGGTGGCGCTGGAGCCGGGTACCGGCGGCATCTTTCGCATCACTTGCAATGGCGTGCAGATCTGGGAGCGCAAGGCCGACGGCGGCTTCCCCGAAGCCAAGGTGCTGAAGCAGCGGGTGCGCGACCAGATCGACCCGCAGCGTGACCTTGGCCACAACGACCGCTGATCAGGCGCCCTCGGCCAGAGGCCGCTGCTTGGGCGGTTGCTCGGTGGCCATGCGGCTGGACAGCACGATGGCGAAGATGATCAGCGCGCCGCCCAGCAGCATGCGCAGGGTCGGGGTTTCGGCGAACACCGCCCAGGCCACGGCAATGCCGTAGACCGGCTCCATGCCGAATACCACGGCGGCGGTGCGCGCCTTGATCACTGCCAGGCTGGCGACGAACAGGCTGTGCGCCACGCCGGTACAGAAGATGCCGAGCAGGGCGATCCACAGCCAGTCCATGGCGGCCACGCCTGCCAGGCCGGGTGCTGCAAACGGCAGCAGGCACAGGCCTACCACCAGGTTCTGCCACAGTGCAGCCTGTACCGCTGGCAAACGCCCGGAGCCGGCGCGGTTGGTGAGGGACAGCAGCGAGAACAGCAACCCCGAAAGCAGTGCCCAGAGCAGGCCGCCAGTGGCCTCGCTGGCCAGGTCGAAGGCCGGCGTGACCAGTATCAGGCCGATGCTGACCAACACTACCAGCACGGCCTCGTTGCGGCGGATGCGCTCGCGGAACAGCACGCCTTCAAGGATGACGGTGAAGGCCGGGAAGCTGGCAAAGCCGAGGGTGGCGATGGCCACGCCGCCGACTTTGACGGCGATGAAGAAACTGACCCAGTGGCCGGCCAGCATCACACCGCCGAGCAGCAGGCGGCGGATGTCCTGGCTGGTCAGGCGTTGCCAGCCCGGGCCGGTCAGGCTGGCGAACAGGGCCAGGGCGAGTACGGCGAAGGCGGCGCGGCCGAACACGATGATCGCCGGGCTGGCGCTGGCGGCCAGTTTGCCGAAGACGCCGGTCAGGCCGAAGAACAGTGCGCCAATGTGCAGGGCGCCCAATGCAGTGCGGTGGTTCATGGTGGTCCTTGCTCAAGATCTTTATCGACTGTGCCGGCCTCTTCGCAGCACAAGGCTGCTCCTATGTATGGACTCGCCCACATTGTCTAGCTGCTTTTGAACATAGGAACCCGGTTGCATCTATGTATCAGGCCTATTCGAGGAAGCTTTTCGCTTCTGGCCAACATCGTGGTGAGCTCGCAGTGTGCCGTTTACATTAAGGCCATTACGTCAGGCCTGTAGGAGCAGAGGCATCTGTCTGCGACGGTCTTACCTAGGGTCAATGTTCACTAGCAGGGGTTGGAGCGCTCAGCGCTCCGGTGGCATTGCTCGGTTAGTCAGAGGCTCATAGCAGCCTCCGGATTGTTGTTCGGTTTGCGTTGGTAGACCTGATTGCTCTGTAACAGAGCCCAGATAATGCGCAGATTTCGATTAGCCAGTCTGATCGCCGCCTCCTTGCGTCCAAGGCGGGATAGCCAGCGCAAGAGGCGGCGATCGTCTGGCTGATCGGAATCAGGTCTTAGCTGACTCAAGACAGCATGCGCGCCCTGGATCATCAGGCTGCGTATGTAGCCGTCACCTCGCTTGCTCATTCGGCCCAACCTGATTTTGTTTCCGCTACTGTGCTGGTCCGGCACGATACCGAAGAAGGCGGAATACATTCGGCCACTCGCGAAGCGGCTGGGTTCGGTCTGTTTTGCCACGATCGCCGTGGCGATGATTGGGCCAACGCCACGAATGGTGATCAGCCGCTGTGCCACCTTATCTTGCTGGGCTGTCACTTCGAGCCGTCCACTCAGCGCCGCAATGCGTTCACCTAAAGACAGCCAGTCAGTCAGCAGCTCATCAAGCAACTCGCGCAATAAGTCGGGCAGAGGCAAGGAGGCATCCTCAAGCGCCCGCGGTACCTGCTGACTGATCGCGGCATCGCCTTGAGGCATGGATACGCCATGCTCAAGCAGCAGACCACGTATCTGATTGCCCAGCGCTGTATGCCGCTTGATGTTGCCGCGCCGGATGCGATGCAGTGCTTGAATAGCCAGCGCAGTGGTGCTCTTGATCGGTACGGAGGCAATGCTGGTATCGCGACCTGCACGCAGAATGGCATGGGCATCGTTACGGTCGTTCTT
This sequence comes from Pseudomonas sp. TSO6, assembly GCF_056098905.1. Taxonomy (NCBI): domain Bacteria; kingdom Pseudomonadati; phylum Pseudomonadota; class Gammaproteobacteria; order Pseudomonadales; family Pseudomonadaceae; genus Pseudomonas; species Pseudomonas sp. TSO6. Next base: position 74,982 of record NZ_JBLZWV010000020.1, read on the forward strand.
CGCGCCGCTGCGGTGTTCGGCGACGCGTTGCGCAGGCAGGATGCGAACCGGATTACCTTTGGTCTGCAGCAGCCTGGCCCAGGCTTGTGCGCCTGGACCGCACTCCATCAAGACAGCCACTGTCGTTGGCAGCCTGGTCAAGAAGTCATGGAATGCTTGACGGGATTTGATGCGCTCTTCGTAGATCACCCGACCAGTAGCGTCCTCGCCTGCCAACTGGAAGACCTGTTTGGCCAGGTCTACGCAGATGGTTGTGCAAAGTTCCACATCGGTGGAAGACAGGGAATCGTGCTTCGAACTATGCTTTTTCATGGTCTCGCCCTCGCTGCCGTTGGCTTCTTCGAACGCCACCGTGGCACTGTGATGCCTCGGCGGGGGCGAGTCCATCGATTACAGAATACGTACAGGCCCTGTAGGAGCAGCCTTGTGCTGCGAAGAGGCCGGCACTGGCAAAGTGTAAAACCACAGGCCAACGATTTCTGTCGCAAGACTGCTGTCAGTTGTCGCCAGGCTCTCGCCGCAAAGCCCTTGGCGCACACCCGAACGCCCGCAACATCGCCGCTGAAAACGCACTCTGCGAGCCATACCCCACCTGCGCCGCAATTTCCCCCATCGGCAACAAGGTCTGCACCACCAGCCGCCGCGCCTTCAGTAACCGCCGCTGGCGAATATAGTCCATCGGCGTAATCCCGCATTCCGCGATAAAACGCGCGTGCAGCCGGGCACTGGACAGCCCGGCCAGCCGCGCCAGGTCGGCCACCTGCAGTGGGTAGGCAGCATGTTGCTCGATGTGCGCATCGAACGCGGCATAAGGCAAGCGCTGGCTGGGGCGCACGTTGGCTGCCGCCGTTGGGTTCAGGCTTGCCAACAACAGCGCTGCGCCTTGCCGGGCAATCAGCGGGTCGTCCATGGGGCTGGCCGCCAGCCAGTCGACCAACTGCTGCTGACGGTTGTCCAGGCCCAGCGCGGCGGGGCGGTCGAGCAGGCGGCGGCTGGCATCGGCATGCTCGCCCAACTGCTCGTACAGCCACTGCTCCCCAGGCACATCTAGCACCAGGCAGTGGCTGCCGGCATCGCTGGCGCAGGTGTGATGCGCGCCCGCCGGTACCACCACCAGCCCCTGCCGGTCGATCCCGGCGCCTTGCCCCTGCACCTCGAACTCCAGGCGGCCGCGCAGGCCAAACACCAGTTGCGGGTGTTCGTGGCTGTGGGCGATCAGGCTGTCGCGATAGTGGCGCAGCGAGAGGATCGGGCCGGCGGTCATGGGGGTGTCCTCGCAGGGCAGATGCGCATTGTGCCTCATTCCCTGCAGGCCATCACTCGTAACCGTTTTGCCACGGCGCTGTCATGCGCGCCTGCCAGTCTCCAGCAAACTGCGCCGGAGCCTGTCCATGACCCATGCCGAACTCTCCCGTCCCTCGCGCAAGCAACGCGTGCGTACCTTGTGGATCTCCGATGTGCACCTGGGGACCCGCGACTGCCAGGCCGAACACCTTTCGCAGTTCCTCAAGGGTTACCAGGCCGACCGCGTGTACCTGGTAGGTGACATCATCGATGGCTGGAAACTGCGCGGCGGCATCTACTGGCCGCAAGCCCACACCAACGTGATCCGTCGCCTGCTGACCATGAGCAAGCGCGGTACCGAGGTGATCTACGTCACCGGCAACCATGACGAATTCCTGCGCCGATACTCCAGGCTGATCCTGGGCAACATCCAGCTGGTGGATGAAGCCGAGCACCTGACCGCCGATGGGCGACGCCTGTTGGTGATCCATGGCGACCAGTTCGACGTGATTACCCGTTACCACCGCTGGCTGGCCTTTCTCGGTGACCGTGCCTACGAGTTCACCCTGGTGCTCAACCGCTGGCTCAACCACTGGCGTGCGCGGTATGGCTATGGTTACTGGTCGCTGTCGGCGTACCTGAAGCACAAGGTCAAGGGCGCGGTGAACTTCATCAGCGACTTCGAGGATGCCATTGCCCACGAGTGCACCCGGCGTGGCTTTCATGGGGTGGTGTGCGGGCATATCCACCATGCCGAGATCCGCAAGGTGGGGGAGGTGGAGTACCTCAATTGCGGGGACTGGGTGGAGTCGTGCACGGCGCTGATCGAGCACTGGGATGGCAGCATCGAGCTGTACCGGCTGGCCGACGCCCAGGCGCGGGAAGCGCAGGCGGTGGCGGCGTTGCGCGAGCCGGCGTAGGGCTTGAGGGCCGTGGGGCTGCTGAATCTACAGGCTGATCTTGCCCAACAGGATATCCCTGAACATCACGAAATCCCCGGCCAGGCTGTACAGCGGGTAGGTGAAGGTCGCCGGCCGGTTCTTTTCAAAAAAGAAATGCCCGACCCAGGCAAAGCCGTAGCCAAACAGGGGCACGGCCAGCAGCAGCAACCATTTGCCACTGCCGATGGTGTAGGCCAGCAGGGCAATCACCAGGCTGGTGCCGACAAAGTGCAGCCGGCGGCAGGTGGGATTGCTGTGCTCCCCCAGGTAGTAGGGGTAGAACTCGGCAAAACTGCGATACTGCGCTGTGCGGTTCATGGCAGTGCTCCGGGATTAATACTTCTGGACAAGATGCACGGCGTGGAGCCTGATTTGAGTCTAGAGTGACTGACGGGGCCTATCAGTGACAATAGGCGCCAAATGAGTATCCTTGGGGTTCACCGCAGGAGCGGTCGGTAAAAAGAAGCCTGTCATGAGCGAAAGAACCACGTCAGCCAGTTGGGCATCAGGGATTGTGAAGGCACTCGAACTGGAAGGACTGGACTGCCCGTCCATGTTCAAGCAGCTGGGGCTGGACTTCGCTGCCCTTGACGACCCCGATGCACGTTTCCCCCAGGACTCCATGACCCGGCTCTGGCAGTTGGCGGTGGAGTTGTCGGGCAATGAAGCCATTGGCCTGAACATGGCGCGGGTGGTACGCCCTGCGTCGTTCCATGTGGTGGGCTATGCATTGATGTCCAGCCGCACTTTGGCCGAAGGTTTCCAGCGCCTGGTGCGTTACCAGCGCATCATCGCCGAAAGCTCAGACCTCAGTTTTGTCCTTGGCGCCGAAGGCTACTCGCTGATCCTGACGGTGCATGGTGACCACTTGCCGCCGACCCGGCACAGTGCCGAAGCATCACTGGCCTGTGCGCTGGCGTTGTGCAAATGGCTCAGCGGTCGGCCGGTGCAGCCGCGGCGGGTATTGGTGCAGGGGCCGCAGCCAAAGAATGTCGAGCCGTACAAGGTGGCGTTCCATTCACCCCTGGTGTTCGGTGCGCCGCACGATGCGCTGGTGTTCGAGCGGGCCGACATGGAGGCGCCGCTGCCGACTGCCAACGAGGCCATGGCGGTGTTGCACGACCGTTTTGCCGGGGAGTACCTGGCACGCTTTTCCGAAAGCCGGGTTACCCACCGCGTGCGCCAGGTGTTGTGCCGCATCCTGCCGCAGGGCGAGCCCAAGCGCGAAACCCTGGCTCAGGCCCTGCACCTCTCGCAGCGCACCTTGCAGCGGCGGCTGCAGGAGGAGGGCACCAGTTTCCAGACGTTGCTCGATGACACCCGTCGCGAGCTGGCCGAACAATACCTGGCCCAGCCGGGCATGACCCTGCTGGAAACCGCCTACCTGCTGGGTTTTGCCGACCCCAGCAACTTCTACCGGGCGTTCCGCCGCTGGTTCGATGTTACCCCCAGCGAGTATCGCGCCCGCCTGGGCGCGGATCCCGAAGTGGTCAGTGACGCCAGAACGCCGGCATACACAGCACCAGCACCGTAATGATTTCCAGGCGGCCAAGCAGCATGCCGGCCGCCAGGATCCACTTGGCTGCGTCAGGCAGCGTGGCATAGTTGCCCGACGGGCCGATCACTTCACCCAGGCCCGGGCCCACACCCGACACCGTGCCGGCTGCACCGGTCAATGCGGTCATCCAGTCCACGCCCAGTAACGACAGCAGCAGGGCCATGACGCAGATGGTAATGGCGAAGAAGAACGAGAACGTCAGAATCGAACGCACGATGTCTTCGTCGAGCCGGTGGCCATTGTATTTCTGCTTGATCACCGCGCGTGGGTGGATCAGTTGGTTGAGGCTGGCCTTGAGCAGGATGTAGGCCACCTGGAAGCGGAAAATCTTGATACCGCCTGCCGTCGAGCCGGAGCAGCCGCCGACGAAGCCCAGGTAGAAGAACAGCATCAGCGAGAAGTTGCCCCACAGGCTGTAGTCGCCCAGGGCGAAGCCTGTGGTGGTGACCACCGAGGTCACGTTCAACGCCACGTGGCGCAGGGCGTCGAGCCAGTGCAGGTTGGTGCTGTACCAGTACCAGGTGCCCAGCACCAGCCAGGTAACGATCAGCATGCCCAGCAAACCCTGCACCTGCTGGTCACGGATCAGTGCCTTGCGGTTGCCGCGCAGGGTGGCTACGTAAAGGGTGAACGGCAGGCTGCCCATGATCATGACCACCACCGCGACCCAGTGCACTGCCGGGATATCCCATTTTGCCAGCGACTGGTCGGAGGTGGAGAAGCCACCGGTGGAGATGGCCGACATGGCGTGGTTGATCGCATCGAACGGGCTCATGCCCGCCCACCAGAAGGCCAGCGAGCCGAGGATCGAGAAGCCGACGTACACCCCGACGATCGACTTGGCGACCATGTGCGAGCGCGGCATGACCTTTTCCGAGCGGTCGGACGATTCGGTCTGGAACAGGCGCATGCCACCGATGCGCAGCAATGGCAGGATCGCTACCGCCATGGCGATGAAGCCGATGCCGCCCAGCCAGTGCAGCATCGAGCGCCACATGAGGATACCCGGGGACATGGTATCGAGCCCGCTGAGCACGGTAGCGCCGGTAGCGGTAATGCCCGACATGCTCTCGAAGAAGGCATCGGTGTAGCTGATGTGCTGGGTCAGCAGGAACGGCAAGGCGGCAAACACGCACACCACCAGCCAGCTGCTGACCGTTAGCAGGTACATGTCACGCGGGCGCAGGTGCACATGCTCAGGGCGGCCCGGTACCACCAGGGCCAGGCCGGCGATGAAGGTGATCAGGCTCGACCAGAGGAAGGACGGCATGTCACCGGTGCGCTCGAAGATCACCAGGGTTGCCATGGGCACGGCCATGCCGACGGCGAGGGTAATCAGGAAGATGCCGATGATGAAACCAATGATCCTTAAGGTCGGCAACGCCATGTGATCTGCTCTGACTTGAAACGGAAGGGCGCCATTCTACCTATGGGTCTGGTGATGTAAACGCTAGAATGGCCGCACATTCAACTGCCAGGAGGGTAGCCGATGGAGGCTCTCGACGCATTGCTCAACCGTGTTTCCGTGCCACGCCTGACCGACCCGGCACCCAATGCCGCCCAGCGCGAGGCGCTGTTCCAGGCTGCCTTGCGCGCCCCGGATCATGGCCAGCTGCGGCCATGGCGCTTCCTGACCATCGAGGGCCAGGGCCGTGAAAAGCTGGGCGAGCTGTTTGCTGAAGCGGTGCAGAACAAGGGCGATGCCAGCCAGGCAGCGCTGGACAAGGCCCGCGCCATGCCGCTGCGGGCACCGTTGCTGATCGTGGTAATCGCCAGGCTGCAGGACCACTTCAAGGTACCCAAGTCCGAACAGCGCCTGGCTGCGGGCTGTGCGGCGCACGGCATTCTGATTGCCGCGCATGCGCAAGGCGTCGGGGCGGTGTGGCGCACCGGGGACATGGCTTTTGATGCCCATGTGCACAAGGGCCTGGGTCTGGCCGAGAACGAAGAGTTGATCGGTTACCTGTATGTCGGCACGCCACTGACCGAGCCGCGTACGGCGCCGGTGCTGGAAACTGCCGAGTTCGTCAGCGCCTGGGGCGAATAATCCGTTTCAGGCTGATTGATCCATTGAGGCTTCCGGCCTCTTCGCGGGTGAACCCGCGAAGGGGCCAGTGGCCTTAGATCACATCAACTGCCAGTAGCTTCAGCCAAGGGCAACTCCAGCCTGGCCACAAAGCCCCCCTGTGGATGGTTGTCCAGCACCAGACTCCCGCCATGGCGCTCTGCCGCCTTGCGCGCAATCGCCAGCCCCAGGCCATGCCCCGGCGCGTCCTGCCCCGGTGCGCGGAAGAACGGTTCGCCCAGCTGCGCCAGGTGTTCGGCTGCCGCCCCGGGCCCATGGTCACGCACGCTGATCACGATACGGTCCTGCTCACGCACGGCGCTCACTTCGACCGGCTGACCCGGCGGGTTGAAGCGCAGGGCATTGCGCAGCAGGTTGTCCACGGCGCGTTCGATCAGCGTTGGCCAACCTTGCAGGGTCAACCCCGGCTGCGCCTCCAGGCGCACGTCCTGGTCTGGTGCGCTGAGCAGGGCGTCCTTGCGTACGCTGCCGAGCAGGGCATTGAGGTCGACCGGCTCGGCATGGGCCTGCTCGGCATCGACCCGGGCCAAGGCAAGGATTTCGCTGATCAGGTCTTCCAGCCGGTCGCACTCGCGGGTCAGGCGCGGCCACAAGGTCTCGCGCTGCTCGGGCCCGGCGCGCTCGGCCAAGGCCAGGGCGATGCGCAGCCTGGCCAGCGGCGAGCGCAACTCATGGGAAACATCGCGCAGCAACTGGCGCTGGCTGCCAATGGTGCTTTGCAGGCGCGCGCCCATCTTGTTGAAGTCCTTGGCCAGCACGCCAAACTCGTCACGCCGGGCCGCCAGTTGCGCCAGGCTGTTCTGCTGGTAGGTGGTCTGGCCCAAGTCATGCACCGCGCTGCGCAGGCGGCTTAGCGGGCGGGTGATGGACAGGGTGACCAGCAGGCTGAACAGGGTCAGTACCACCAGCGCAATGCCCAAGGCGCTGAGCGGCCACAGCAGGCTTTCGCGGTGCCAGGCGTCCAGCGCAGGGTGGGGGATGCGGTAGATCAGCAGGTAGGTATCGCCGGTCTCGGGGCTGGTGTATTCCTCGGTCAGCCGGCGCCATGGCAGGCGCCGCTCGTCATTGTGCTGGCGTGCCTCGAAGGCTGCCGCACGGCGTGGGAAGGTGCCGGGCACCACGGCCTCGCCACTGTCGTCGAGCACCTGCACGTCGATCTTGTAGCGATCCTTGCGCCGTTCCAGAAAGTGCTGCGCCGAATCCAGGCCTTCCTGCTCGTAATGCTTGGCCCACTTGCTGGCCAGGGTATTCAGGCCTGGGTGGCGGCTAAGGATCCAGGCGTCCTGGTTGAGCATGTGGCCCAGCAGGATCGACAGGCCTGCGACCAGGGTAATGGCCAGCCAGAAACTGGCCAGAATGCGCCAGAACAGTGAACGCAAGTGCACCTCCTGTAAACGGTAAAAGCCCGGCCCGCGGGGAGACGGGCCGGGCATCGGGCGTACAGCTTACTGAGCCTTGGTGCCTTTTTCAGCTTTCCAGGCCTGGAACTCCTGCCACTCGGCTTTCTTTGCGGCGCGTTCCTTTTGCAGTTCGTCGAACTTCTTCTGCTGCTCAGGTTTGAGCAGATTGCGCACTGCGGTGTCGGTCTTGTCGCGGCTGGCTTGCAGCTCGTCCTTCATGGCTTTCTGGTCGGCGGCTGGCAGCTTGGCCAGGTAGCGCTCGTTGATTTCACGGCGCTGCTGCATCTGCTCGCCCATCAGCTTGCCGATCTGCTGGCGCTGGTCGCGGCTCAGGTCCAGTTGATGGAAAGGCGCATCACCGCGATGATGCGGGCCGTCGTGACGCGGGCCGCCTTCAGGCATGGCCATGGCCACGGTCGGCAGGGCGGCGGCGAACATCAGGGCGATAAGGGTCTTGCGCATGGTGTCTCTCCTTTCATAGGCCGGTGGTTACCGGATGAGCACAGTCTAGGGAGATCACCGTCAAGCGCAGTCAGCGGATGGTAAAGGCTCGGTAAAGATGGTCAGAGGCAGTAGTAATAGCCACGGCTACGCAGCGCCACGATGCGTGGACGGCCATCGGCATGTGGGCCGATCTTCTTGCGCAGGTTGCTGACATGCATGTCCAGGCTGCGGTCGTACAGGGTCAGTTTGCGGCCCAGGCCGATCTGCGCCAGCTCCTGCTTGTCCAGCGGTTCGCCGGGTTGGCGCAGCAGGGCTTCAAGAATGCGGCTTTCCGACAGGGTCAGGGTCATTTCACGGCCGTCGATGCTGGCCACGCCACGTGCCGGGCTGTACACCAGGTCGCCCAGTTCCACCTGGCTGGTGGTGGCGGTGGGGTGGCTGCGGCGCAGTACTGCCCGCAGGCGGGCTGTGAGCTCGCGCGGATCGCAAGGTTTGGCCAGGTAGTCGTCGGCGCCCAGTTCCAGGCCGAGAATGCGGTCCAGCGGCTCGCCCCGTGCAGAGAGCATCAGTACCGGCAGCTCGGCATGCTCGCTGCGCAATTGCTTGAGCAGCTCCAGGCCGCTGCCATCGGGCAGCATCACGTCCAGTACCACGGCCGCCGGCGCGTATTCGGCCAGGGCCTGGCGTGCGCTCTGGCCATCGTGGCAGGCACGCACCGTGAACCCTTCCTGGGTCAGCCAGCTGCCGAGCAGCTCGCACAGCTCCTGGTCATCATCAATCAGTAACAGCTCGCTCATGACTCACTCAATTCAACCATTGACGGCGGCTATTCGGCCCGCCAGTGGCAAAGATACCGCAGACTGATGGCAATCGTATAACTGCGGGTACCGCGTCGCCTTCTTCGCGGGCAAGCCCGCGAAGAAGGCGACTCAGTCTCAGGTCAAGGAAGTACTTGCTTGAACGGCTTGACGACGACTTTGTCGTACACGCCTGCAGCAATGTAAGGGTCGGCATCGGCCCAGGCCTGCGCCGCAGCCAGCGATTCAAATTCGGCAACGATCAGGCTACCGCTGAAACCGGCTTCGCCCGGGTCGTTGCTGTCGATGGCCGGGTGTGGGCCGGCCAGCACCACGCGGCCTTCGGCCTTGAGCTGCTGCAGGCGTTCGATGTGCGCCGGGCGGGCAGCCAGGCGCTTTTCCAGGGAGTTTGCGACGTCGCTGGCGATGATGGCGTAGAGCATGTCAATCCTTGGGTTTGGTAATGGAAGGGTCGTCGTGCAGGTGGCGCGACAGGTACACGCCTTGCGCCACCAGGAAGATCACGGTCATGCCCAGGCTGCCGAACACCTTGAAGTCGACCCAGAAGTCCTGGAAGGTGAAGGCGACGAACAGGTTGGCCGCGCCGCAGAACAGGAAGAAGCCGATCCAGGCAACGTTCAGCCGGGACCAGACGGCATCGGGTAGGGTCAGGGCATGGCCCATGATGCGCTTGATCAGCACCCGGTCACCGATGAAGTGGCTGCCGGCAAAGCCCAGTGCGAACAGCCAGTTCACCACCGGTGCTTTCCACTTGAGGAAGGTTTCGCTGTGGAAGGTGAGGGTCAGGCCACCGAACACCAGGCAGGCCACCAGGGTCAACCACTGGCCCTTTTCCAGCTTGCGCTGGCGCAGGAACAGCGCGCCGTACACCACCAGCGAGCTGATGATCAGCATGGCCGTGGCACTGTAGATGCCGCCGAATTCGAAGCTGTGGCCGGCGACTTCCATGGGGCGCGGGTCGAGCTTGTAGACGATGAAGAACAGCAGCAGCGGGATGAAATCGATGAATTGTTTCACAATGGCAGCCAGAATCGGGATGTGACGGCATAATAACAAACATCGATTCCAGCGAAAGCGCTCCTCCATGAATGTTGATCTGCACTGTCACAGTACGGCCTCCGACGGCGCCCTGTCGCCCTCGGTACTGGTTGCCCGGGCCCATGAGCACGGGGTGCAAACGCTGGCACTGACTGACCATGACACCCTCGAAGGCCTGGCCGAAGCACGCCAGGCCTGCACTGAACGGGGCATGCATTGGGTCAGCGGGGTGGAATTGTCGTGCACCTGGGGTGGCGCGACCATCCATGTGCTGGGTTATGACTTCCCGCTGGACGCGCCGCCCTTGCTGGCAGCGATTGAATCGCTGCACCGGGGGCGTTGGTTGCGCGCCGAAGAAATCGACAAACGGCTGGCGGCCAAAGGCATGCCGGGTACGCTCGAGGGCGCCCGCGCCGTGCAGCACGAGCTGGGCGACAGCGGCAACGCCCCGGCGCGCCCGCATTTTGCCGAGTACCTGGTGCGTGCCGGGCACGTCAAGGACCGTGGCGAGGCGTTTCGCAAGTGGCTGGGTGCCGGCAAGCTGGGTGACGTCAAGCAGCACTGGCCGACCCTCGACGAAACTGTCGCCACCCTGCGCCAGTCCAAAGCATGGGTGAGCCTGGCGCACCCCATGCATTACGACCTGACCCGCAGCAAGCGCAGAAGGCTGATTGCCGACTATATTCAGGCAGGCGGGCAGGCACTTGAGGTGGTCAACGGGATGATGCCGGCCGAGCAGGTGGGCACGATGTCCATCCTTACGCGTGAGTTCGGCCTGCTGGCAAGCGCTGGCAGTGACTTCCACGGCCCCGGCACCTGGGGAGAGATCGGTGCCTACCGGCCTTTGCCCGAGGACCTGCCACCTCTGTGGCGTCGATTCAGCCATGAACAGTCTTTGGCGCTATGAACAGGATGACTACGTGAGCCAATTTTTCCAGATTCATCCGGAGAACCCCCAGGCGCGCCTGATAAAACAGGCCGTCGAGATCATCCGCAAGGGTGGCGTGGTGGTGTACCCGACCGACTCGGCCTACGCGCTGGGCTGCCAGATGGGTGACAAGGCGGCGATTGAGCGGGTGCGTCGCCTGCGCGGGCTGGACAAGACGCACAACTTCACCCTGATGTGCTGTGACATGTCTCAGCTGGGGTTGTACGCCAAGGTCGACACCGGCACCTTCCGTCTGCTCAAGGCGCATGTGCCGGGGCCATATACCTTCATCCTCAACGGCACCCGTGAAGTGCCGCGGCTGCTGTTGCATGACAAGCGTCGCACCATTGGCCTGCGCGTACCGGCCCACGCCATCACGCTGGCCTTGCTGGCCGAGTTGGGCGAGCCGCTGATGAGCGTGAGCCTGATCCTGCCGGGCGACAGCGAGCCGATGACCGACCCTCACGAAATCCGTGAGCGGCTGGAGCATCACGTCGACCTGGTGATCGACGGCGGTTTCGGCGACCTCAAGGCGTCGACCATCATCGACTTGTCCGGCGATGAGCCGGAACTGATCCGCGAGGGCTGCGGCGACCCCACGCCGTTTCTGGTCAGCGCGTGAGCCAGGTGGAAACGCCGGAGGCACCGGCTGAGCAGGCCGAGTCGCCTCGGCAGCTGCAACTGGCCTTGGTCTACGGCGAAGCCCTGACCGAAATGCCGCTGGACCTGTACATCCCGCCGGATGCCCTGGAAGTCATCCTCGAAGCCTTCGAAGGGCCGCTGGACCTGCTGCTGTACCTGATCCGCAAGCAGAACATCGACATCCTCGACATCCCGGTGGCGGAAATCACCCGCCAGTACATGGGCTATGTGGAGCTGATGAAGAGTGTGCGCCTGGAGCTGGCCGCCGAGTACCTGGTGATGGCCGCCATGCTGGCCGAGATCAAGTCGCGCATGCTGCTGCCCCGTTCAGCCGATGTCGAGGAGGAGGAGGGCGACCCGCGCGCCGAGTTGATCCGCCGCCTGCAGGAGTATGAGCGTTTCAAGGCCGCGGCCGAAGGCATCGACGAACTGCCACGGGTGGGCCGCGATGTCGTGGTGCCGCGCCTGGAAGCACCGCAGGCCAAGGTGCGCAAGCTGTTGCCGCAGGTCAGCCTGGAAGAGCTGCTGGTGTCCATGGCCGAGGTAATGCGCCGCAACGACCTGTTCGAAAGCCACCAGATCAGCCGTGAGACCTTGTCTACCCGCGAGCGCATGAGCCAGGTGCTGGAGCGCCTCAAGGGCGGTGCTTTCGTGCCGTTCGGCGCGCTGTTTGCCGCTGAGGAGGGCAAGCTGGGTGTGGTGGTGACCTTCATGGCGGTGCTCGAACTGGTGAAGGAATCGCTGATCGAACTGGTGCAGAATGAACCCTTCGCCGCCATTCACGTGCGGCTTCGCCCAGCGCTTGTTGAAGAACCTGATGAACCTGAATGACCCCCGCGACCTGGCGTCACTGATCGAAGCTTTTTTGCTGGCTTCGGGCAAGCCGCAATCCCTGGAGCGCCTGTACGAGCTGCTCGAAGAGGGCGAGCGCCCCGAGCCCCACGTGTTCAAGCAGGCCCTTGAGGTGCTTGGCAAGTCGTGCAGCGGCCGTGCCTTCGAACTCAAGGAAGTGGCCAGCGGCTACCGCCTGCAAATCCGCGAAGACTTTGCGCCCTGGGTTGGGCGCCTGTGGGAAGAGCGCCCGCAGCGTTATTCGCGCGCGCTGCTCGAAACCCTGGCCCTGATCGCCTACCGCCAGCCCATCACCCGTGGCGAGATTGAAGACGTACGGGGCGTTGCGGTGAACAGCAACATCATCAGGACCCTGGTCGAGCGCGAGTGGATTCGTGTGGTTGGCTACCGCGAAGTGCCCGGGCGGCCAGCGATGTTTGCCACCACCAAAGGGTTTCTCGACCATTTCAACCTCAAGAGCCTGGATGAGCTGCCGGCCCTGGCCGAGTTGCGCGAAATGGAGCCGGAGCCGCTGCTCGACCCGGATGACGCGCCCGTGCCGGCGCACCTGCAGGCGTTGGCGGATGCCAGCCTTGGGGACGAAGAGGTTGAAGAGCCTAAGGACGAAACCAGCTTCCGTAGCTTGCTGGTGGAGCTTGATGCCATGGAGGAGGGGCTGAAGATCGATTTTGATGACTTGCGCGAGGAGGAGCCAGAGGCTTCCGTGGAAGAAGAGGGCAAGTTACAGCCCTGATTCTTCTTTTGGCAGTGCTGGCCCTATCGCCGGCAAGCCAGCTCCCACAGGGGTTTCGCAGGTTTTGAAAGTGGTGTTGCACTTGTGGGAGCTGGCTTGCCGGCGATAGGGCCAGTGAGCTCAACACAAGACCACTAGGCTGAAACCGCTCCCAATACTTGCAAAACCCTCTAACCTCCAGTGCGTTCCATTGCCGAACCGCGTATGATGCGCGGCCTTTTGGCGCGTTCGTCGCCAAGAACCTGTTTTCATTCCTACACCGGGAGGTGCCCAGATGAGTGAGCAAGACCTGCAAGATACCGAAATCACCCCGCCATCCGGCGAAAAGCTGCAGAAAGTGCTGGCGCGCATTGGCGTGGGCTCGCGCCGTGACGTCGAGGCCTGGATCAGCCAGGGCCGGATCAAGGTCAACGGCGTCGCAGCCACCCTTGGCCAGCGCGTCGACCTGCACGACGCCATTGCCGTAGACGGTAAGCTGATCAAGCGCGAAGAGGCCGCCGAGGCCACTCGCCGGGTGATCATGTACAACAAGCCCGATGGCGAAATCTGCACCCGTGACGACCCGGAAGGCCGTCCGACCGTGTTCGATCGCCTGCCACGGCCAAAAGAAGGCCGCTGGATCAACATCGGCCGCCTCGACATCAACACCACCGGCTTGCTGCTGTTCACCACCGACGGTGAGCTGGCCAACCGCCTGATGCACCCGTCCTACGAGATGGACCGTGAGTACGCGGTACGTGTGCGTGGTGAAGTCGACGACGAGATGATCGAGCGCCTGAAAGCCGGCGTAATGCTGGAAGACGGCCCGGCCAAGTTCACCGACATCCAGAAGGCACCAGGAGGCGAAGGCTTCAACCACTGGTACCACTGCGTGGTGATGGAAGGCCGTAACCGTGAAGTACGTCGCCTGTGGGAATCGCAGGGCATGGTGGTCAGCCGCCTGAAGCGCGTGCGTTTCGGCCCGGTGTTCCTCAACTCCGACCTGCCGATGGGCCGCTGGCGTGAAATGACCCAGGGCGAAATCGACATCCTGGCTGCCGAAGTGGGCCTGCAGCCAGTGGCGCTGCCTGCCATGAAGCTCAAGGCCAAGGACAAGATGGAGCGCCTGCAGCGCAAGTCGACCCGCCCGCTGGGCCGTGGCGAGCGCGTGCGCAACCTGCGCCCGGCTCACGAAGGTGCCGCCACTGGCGAGCGCCCGGCGCGTCAGCCGCGTGAAGAGGCTCCGCGTAAACCTAACCGTGGCAGCACGGTGGCCGAGCGCCCAAGCGATATGCGCAAGCGCCCGGGCAAGCCTGAGGGTGACAAGCCGGCAGGCCGTGGTCGCGGCAAGCCGCGTGGCTGATAAGCCAGTGTGGTAATCAAGAAACCAGCCTTCGGGCTGGTTTTTTTATGCCTGTGGGAATTGGCGGCTGCTTTGCAGCCCATACGACCGGTCTATAAGGTCTTGCGCGGCCATTGTAGGAGCGGCCTTGTGCCGCGAAAAGGGCCGCAAAGCGGCCCCAAGATATTGAACAAAAAAGATTTTTCGGACGACTGGCAAGTTCCTGAACCGCCCTGTAAAGAAATTTATACGAATGTAGCCGTTTTCAGTCCGCATTTCAGATCAAGCCCAATCGTGTAAACAAACCTTGCCGACGTCCAGGTGCCAAAGCCGCTGTCCTGGGCCCTCCCACCCTTGCCCAAACCCCCGTCCCCACGGTGTTATAGCCGCCATTGCCGTGTGCAAGAGCCCGTCCACAGAGCCGGGCTGACAAAACAACAAATGGAGGCGCCATGTACGCCGATCACTCCGCCTTTCAAGGCCCACACCACAGGATCGCTGCGTTTTTTCCGGATGGAAGGACGCAACGCGTTGACGCCTGCGCGTTTGCAGGGGTATACAGTGCGCCGCGTTTTACCTGTGACCCTCTTGCGTACCGCGCACTCTTGATCACGCCTGGTTGATCCGCCTCGGCGGCACCTGAGGTCAAGAAACCCAAGGTAACCACCTTGCCCATTCCGCTGCGCCACGAGCGCGGTGGGTCCGATTCCGTCACAGATAAAAACAATGCAGGTGACTTCGTTCATGAGTGGACAAAACATGCATTCAGGCGAGCTCAAGCGGGGCCTGAAGAACCGCCATATCCAATTGATCGCTCTTGGTGGTGCGATTGGTACCGGCCTGTTCCTCGGCTCGGCAGGCGTGATGAAATCCGCCGGCCCGTCAATGATCCTTGGCTACGCCATTTGCGGCTTCATCGCCTTCATGATCATGCGCCAGCTTGGCGAAATGATTGTCGAAGAGCCGGTGGCCGGCTCGTTCAGCCACTTTGCCCACACTTACTGGGGTGGTTTCGCCGGCTTCCTGTCGGGCTGGAACTGCTGGGTGCTGTACATCCTGGTGGGCATGTCGGAGCTTTCGGCGGTCGGCAAGTATGTTCACTACTGGTGGCCGGAGATCCCTACCTGGGTCACGGCGGCGGCGTTCTTCGTGCTGATCAACGCCATCAACCTGATGAACGTGAAGTTCTTCGGTGAAGCCGAATTCTGGTTTGCCATCATCAAGGTCGTGGCCATCGTCAGCATGATCGGCCTGGGTGCCTACCTGCTCACCAGCGGCAGCGGTGGCCCGGACGCCACCATCGCCAACCTGTGGTCCCATGGCGGCTTCTTCCCGAACGGTGTCAGCGGGCTGGTCATGGCCCTGGCGTTCATCATGTTCTCCTTCGGTGGCCTGGAAATGCTTGGCTTCACCGCTGCCGAGGCCGACAAGCCCAAGACCGTGATCCCGAAGGCGATCAACCAGGTCATCTACCGCATCCTGATCTTCTATGTCGGTGCCTTGGTGGTGCTGCTGTCGCTGACCCCGTGGGACAACCTGGTCGCCAGCATCGATGCCTCGGGTGGCAGCTACGGCAGCAGCCCGTTCGTGCAGGTGTTCTCGCTGCTGGGCAGTGACGTGGCCGCCCACCTGCTGAACTTCGTGGTATTGACCGCCGCGCTGTCGGTGTACAACAGCGGCACCTACTGCAACGCCCGCATGCTGCTGGGCATGGCCGAGCAGGGCGATGCCCCGGCGTCGCTGGCCAAGGTCGACAAGCGTGGCGTGCCAGTACGTGCGATCCTGGTGTCGGCTGCCGTTACCTTTGTCGCCGTGCTGCTCAACTACCTGATGCCGCAGAACGCCCTGGAGCTGCTGATGTCGCTGGTAGTGGCTACCCTGGTGATCAACTGGGCGATGATCAGCTACTCCCACCTGAAGTTCCGTCAGCACTTGGACCGTACCGGCCAGAAGCCGCTGTTCAAGGCGCTGTGGTATCCCTATGGCAACTACGTGGTAATGGCCTTCGTGGTGCTGATTCTGGGCATCATGCTGATGATCCCGGGCATCCAGGTTTCGGTGTATGCGATCCCTGTGTGGCTGTTTGCGATGTTCGTTATCTACATGGTCAAGCCGCGCCGCAGGATGAATGCGGGTGGGGTTGCGGGTACCGCAGCCAAGTAACTCGGCAACGTAGTCAGCAGAAACCCCAAGTCAGGCGACTGACTTGGGGTTTTTTGTTGTCTGTGCCGGCCTCTTCGCAGCACAAGGCTGCTCCTACAGGCGAACGCCGTTCCATGTGTAGGAGCAGCCTTGCGCTGCGAAGAGGCCGGTCCGGGCCACGTATCCTTCAGATCTGCTCCAGCAACCAGCCCCTGAATGCCCGTAACGACGGCAAGGCCTCATTCCGGGGCGGATAGATCAGGTAGTAACTACGCTGGCTGGCAAATGCCACCCCAGGGCTGTACAGCTCTGCCTTGGCCAACTCCTCCTCCACCAGAATGCGCGGCACAAGGCCGATACCAATCCCGGCCCGTACGGCCTGAATCAGGTGCGATGTCAGCTCAAAGCTCGGCCCCAGGCGCATCGACCGGTGCGGCAGGCCATGGTGCGAAAACCACTCGCCCCACGCATGGGGGTTGTTGGCCACATTCAGCAGCACCTCTTCACTGATTCTTGCCGGGCTCCAGCCCTGGCTATGTGCGCCGGCCTCCGGCGGCAGGATCACCACGAGTTCCTCGGCATGCAGGCGATGGCAGATCAGCCCCGGCAGATCATGGCTGGCCACACCGATGGCGGCATCGATTTCGCTGGTGTCGAAGTTGATGGCTTCGATGCGCGAATGAATGTGCACCAGCATGCCCGGGTGGGCGCTGTAGAACGCATGCAGCCTCGGCAGCAGCCATTTCGAGCCGAAGGTGGGCAGGGTGGCCAGGCGCAAGGTGCCCACCCCTGACTGGTAGGCCAGTGCCTGCAGGGTGGCGCTGCGGATGCGCCCCAGTGCCTCGCTGAGCTCGCGCTGGTACAGGCGGCCGACATCGGTCAGCTGCACCTGGCGGCCTTCGCGGCGAAACAGGGTCAGGCCCAGTTGCTGTTCTAGCGCCTGCACCTGGCGGCTGACCGCGCTCTGGGTCAGTGACAGTTCGGCAGCGGCGCGGGTGTAGCTTTCATGCCGGGCGGCGGCCTCGAATGCCAGCAGCAGCGACATGGACGGTGTCAGGTGGCGGTAATTCATTCATAAAAGTCATTGATAGCGGCAGGATTATCCGTTTGCCCCTGAGGCGAAACTACAGGAACATTGGCCTATACGTCACCCCGGCATGGCAACACCTATGCCGGAGCGACAGGAATCCCGTGAATTAGCCAATATCAAGAGGCCATCCTTCGATGATCGCCCAACTGCCGACCGTTGCACCGAGCGCCAACTACCCCGAATTCCTCGAAGCCCTGCGCAGCAGCGGCTTCCGTGGCCAGATCAGTGCCGACTACGGCACACGTACCGTGCTGGCCACCGATAACTCGATCTACCAGCGCTTGCCTCAGGCGGCGGTGTTCCCGCTGGACGCCGACGACGTGGCGCGGGTTGCCACGCTGATGGGTGACCCACGCTTTCAGGACGTCAAGCTGACCCCGCGCGGTGGTGGTACCGGCACCAACGGCCAGTCGTTGACCGACGGCATCGTCGTCGACCTGTCGCGGCACATGAACAAGATCCTCGAAATCAACGCCGAGGAGCGCTGGGTGCGGGTGCAGGCCGGTACGGTCAAGGACCAGCTCAATGCCGCGCTCAAGCCGCACGGCCTGTTCTTCGCCCCCGAACTGTCCACCTCCAACCGCGCCACGGTCGGCGGCATGATCAACACCGACGCCAGCGGCCAAGGCAGCTGCACCTATGGCAAGACCCGCGACCACGTACTGGAGCTGCACAGCGTGCTGCTCGGTGGCGAGCGCCTGCACAGCCTGCCGATCGACGATGCCGCGCTGGAGCAGGCCTGCGCCGCGCCCGGCCGGGTCGGCGAGGTGTACCGCATGGCCCGCGAGATTCAGGAAACTCAGGCTGAACTGATCGAAACCACCTTCCCCAAACTCAACCGTTGCCTGACCGGCTACGACCTGGCGCACCTGCGCGACGAGCAGGGCCGCTTCAACCTCAACAGCGTGCTGTGTGGCGCCGAAGGCTCGCTGGGTTACGTGGTCGAAGCCAAGCTCAACGTGCTGCCGATCCCCAAGTACGCGGTGCTGGTCAACGTGCGCTACACCAGCTTCATGGATGCCCTGCGCGACGCGAACGCGCTGATGGCACACAAGCCACTGTCCATCGAGACCGTCGACTCCAGGGTGTTGATGCTGGCGATGAAAGACATCGTCTGGCACAGCGTTGCCGAATACTTCCCGGCCGACCCCGAGCGCCCCACCCTGGGCATCAACCTGGTGGAGTTCTGTGGCGACGAGCCGGCGGAGGTCAACGCCCGGGTGCAGGCTTTTGTCGAACACTTGCAGGCGGACACCAGCGTCGAGCGCCTGGGGCATACCCTGGCAGAAGGCGCCGAGGCGGTCACTCGCGTCTACGTCATGCGCAAGCGCTCGGTGGGCTTGCTGGGTAACGTCGAGGGCGAGGTGCGCCCGCAGCCTTTTGTCGAAGACACCGCGGTACCGCCGGAGCAGTTGGCCGACTACATCGCCGACTTCCGCGCGCTGCTCGATGGCTACGGCCTGACCTACGGCATGTTTGGCCACGTCGATGCCGGCGTGCTGCACGTACGCCCGGCACTGGACATGAAAGACCCGGCCCAGGCTGCGCTGGTAAAGCCGATTTCCGATGCGGTGGCGGCGCTGACCAAAAGCTACGGCGGTTTGCTGTGGGGCGAGCACGGCAAAGGCCTGCGCTCCGAATACGTGCCGGAGTACTTCGGCAAGCTGTACCCGGCGCTGCAGCGCCTGAAGGGTGCCTTTGACCCGCACAACCAGCTCAACCCGGGCAAGATCTGCACCCCGCCAGGCAGCGCCGAAGGCCTGACCCCGGTCGATGGCGTGACCCTGCGCGGCGACCTCGACCGTACCATCGACGAGCGCGTGTGGCAGGACTTCCCGAGTGCCGTGCACTGTAACGGCAACGGCGCCTGCTACAACTACGACCCCAACGACGCCATGTGCCCGTCGTGGAAGGCCACCCGCGAACGCCAGCATTCGCCCAAGGGCCGTGCTTCGCTGATGCGCGAATGGCTGCGCCTGCAGGGCGAGGCGAATATCGACGTGCTGGCCGCGGCGCGCAACAAGGTGTCGTGGCTCAAGGGCCTGCCAGCGCGCCTGCGCAACAACCGCGCACGCAGCCAGGGGCAGGAAGATTTCTCCCATGAAGTATACGACGCCATGGCCGGATGCCTGGCGTGCAAGTCGTGCGCCGGGCAGTGCCCGATCAAGGTCAACGTGCCGGACTTCCGTTCACGCTTCCTCGAGTTGTACCACGGTCGCTACCAGCGCCCGCTGCGTGACTACCTGATTGGCTCGCTGGAATTCAGCATTCCGTACCTGGCCCACGCGCCAGGGCTTTACAACGCGGTGATGGGCTCGAAGTGGGTGACCTGGCTGCTGGCCGACAAGATCGGCATGGTCGACAGCCCGCTGATCAGCCGTTTCAACTTCCAGGCCACCCTGACCCGCTGCCGCGTTGGCGTGGCCACTGTGCCGGCCCTGCGTGAACTGACCCCGGCCCAGCGCGAACGCAGCATCGTGCTGGTGCAGGACGCCTTTACCCGCTACTTCGAAACGCCGCTGCTGTCAGCCTTTATCGACCTGGCCCACCGGCTGGGTCATCGGGTGTTCCTGGCGCCGTACAGCGCCAACGGCAAACCGCTGCATGTGCAGGGCTTCCTCGGTGCATTCGCCAAGGCGGCGATCCGCAACGCCACCCAGCTCAAGGCCCTGGCCGACTGCGGCGTGCCGCTGGTGGGCCTGGACCCGGCAATGACCCTGGTGTATCGCCAGGAATACCAGAAAGTGCCAGGGCTGGAAGGTTGCCCGAAGGTGCTGTTGCCGCAGGAGTGGCTGATGGATGTGCTGCCCGCACAGGCGCCGACCGCGCCGGGCAACTTCCGCCTGATGGCGCATTGCACCGAGAAGACCAACGTGCCAGCCAGCACCCGGCAGTGGGAGCAGGTGTTTGAGCGTTTGGGCCTGAAGCTGGTGACCGAGGCGACGGGGTGCTGCGGCATGTCCGGTACCTACGGGCACGAGGCACGTAACCAGGAGACATCGCGGACCATCTTCGAGCAGAGCTGGGCGACCAAGCTGGACAAGGAAGGGGAGCCGTTGGCGACAGGCTACTCGTGCCGTAGCCAGGTCAAGCGCATGACCGAGCGCAAGATGCGCCACCCGCTGGAAGTGGTGTTGCAGTACGCCCAGCGTTAATCTTCAGGGCCTCGGGGCTGCTTTGCAGCCCTATCGCCGGCAAGCCAGCTCCCACAGGATCGTCACAATGTTCAGGCCTGTGGTGATCCTGTGGGAGCTGGCTTGCCGGCGATAGGGCCAGTGCAGGCACTGCAAGGTCAGGGTTCTTGCCCCCGATCTCTATGCCGGCGCGCCTGCCGGTACAGATACAGGCTCAACACCAGCCCGCAAGCCGCGGCAGCCGCCGCAAACAGAAACATCGAAGCAAACCCGAACCCCGCCGCCACCGCGCCCACCAGTGGCCCGGTCACCCCCAGCGACAAATCGATGAACAGCGAATACGCCCCCACCGCCGCGCCGCGGTTGGCCGCCGACACCTGGTTCACCGCCTCCACGCCCAATGCCGGGAACACCAGCGAGAAACCAAACCCGCTCAGTGCTGCACCCGCCAATGCCAGTTCGGCACTGGGGGCCAGCCACAGCATCAGCAGCCCGAGTGTTTCCACCGACAGGCAGGCAATCGCTACCCTGAACCCGCCAATCCGGTTGATCAGGTTGCCAAACAGCAGCCGCGCGCTGATGAAGCTGGCGCCGAACAGGCTCAGGGTCAACGCCGCATCAGCCCAGCCACGGCTGGCGTAGTACAGGGTGATGAAGGTGGCGATGGTGCCAAAGCCGATCGAGCCCAGGGCCAGCCCCGAGCCATGCGGGAACACCTTGCCCAGCACCCGCAGGAACGGCAGGCGTACACCGCTGACAATGGGCGCAGCCTGCTTGGGCCAGGCCAGCAGCAAGCCAAGGGTGCACAGCAGGATGATGCTGACGCCCATGCTCCACAGCCCCAGGCTCCTGACCATCAGTACGCCCAACGGAGCGCCCATGGCCAGTGCGCCATAGCTGGCGATGCCATTCCAGGAGATGACCTTGGCGGTGTTATCAGCGCCCACCCTGCCGATGCCCCAGCCAATCGCGCCCGAGCCCACCAGGCTTTCGGCGCTGCCCAGCACCAGGCGGCCAACCAGCAGGCAGGCCAGGCTCAGCCAGGGCAGGTGGGTGAGGAAGGCGCAGGCCAGCATGAACACCCCGCTAAGCCCGCAGCCTACCAAGCCATACATGACGGCTTTCTTGCTGCCATGGTTGTCGATGATGCGGCTGGCGGTGGGGCGGCTGAGCAAGGTGGCCAGGTACTGCACGCTGATCACAAGGCCAGCGACCACGGCGCTGAAACCCAGGTCGTTATGCACATAGCCGGGCAACACGGCCAGTGGAATGCCGATGTTCAGGTAGCCGATGAAGGTGAAGAGGACGATGGAGACGACTTGCAGGGTGACCGCAAGGGGGCGCGGTGAGTCGGGCATGGGGACCTACGTGTGTTCAGGACGGTGTGAAAACGTGATGACGGGGGTGGCCCGCAGGTCAGCCGTTTTCACACAGTCGGGGATGCGCAGTTATTCCTGGTCAGCGCTGGATTGATCGTCACCATCCTGCTCGACGGCAGCTGCCGGTTCGGCGTGAACGGTCACGGATGGCTCTTCTGGGTTCAAGCTTGGGAAGGGAAGATTCGGGATTTCGTGCATCTCGTCGTTCCTCGCAAGTGTGAGTGAAAAGTCTGCGCCAGGCGCGGTTGAAGCTTCGCAAAGCTGGGGCAGGATACACAAGTCTGGATGACAGTTTGGATTTTTTACCGGTCGCTTGTCGGTTTTGCGGGCGAACAGCGCACATTCTTCCCATAAAAAATGGGGCCGCCTGGGCCCCATTTTTCAGTGGTTACTTACGGCCTTCTGCCGTTTCAGCCACCTTGTCAGTGCGCGCGCACATGATGAAGTCGTTGCGGTGCAGGCCTTTGATCGAGTGGCTCCACCAGGTCACGGTGACCTTGCCCCACTCGGTCAGCAGCCCCGGGTGGTGGCCTTCCGCTTCGGCGATTTCGCCCACGGCGTTGGTGAACGCCAGGGCGTGCTTGAAGTTCTTGAACAGGAACACGCGCTCAAGCTCCATGTGGCCGTCACGTACTTCGATGTTCCAGTCCGGGATTTCGCGAATCAGCTCGGCCAGCTCTTCGTCGGAGACTTTCGGTGCGTCGGCGCGGCAGGCTTCGCAATGGGCTTGGTTCAAGGCATTCATGGGGTGTCTTTCCAGTTCGAGTTGTTATCGGCAGGGTCGTTCAGGCGGCGACCTTGGGTGGAAACTTCGGCGCGTGCAGGCCCAGCTGCATGGCTTTATGGACCATGCCCATGATGTCTTCGTGGGCCAGGTCGAACAGGCGCTTCATGTTCGGCAGCACGAAATACAGCGGCTGCAGGATGTCGATGCGGTAAGGCGTGCGCATGGCCTCGATCGGGTCGAAAGCCTGGTGCTCGGGCTCGCCAGACAGACTGTACACGGTCTCCTTGGGCGACGAGAGAATGCCGCCACCATAGATCTTGCGACCCTGCGGGGTTTCCATCAGGCCAAACTCGATGGTCATCCAGTACAGGCGCGCCAGGTACACGCGTTGTTCCTTGGTCGCAGCCAGGCCGAGCTTGCCGTAGGTGTGGGTGAACTCGGCGAACCACGGATTGGTCAGCAGCGGGCAGTGGCCGAAGATCTCGTGGAAGATATCGGGCTCTTGCAGGTAGTCCAGCTCTTCCGGGGTGCGGATGAAGGTGGCGACCGGGAAGCGCTTGCTGGCCAGCAATTCGAAGAAAGTCTGGAAGGGGATCAGCGCCGGTACCCGGGCAACTTGCCAGCCGGTGGTGGTGCCCAGCACCTTGTTGACCTCGCCCAGCTGCGGAATACGGTCATGGGGCAGCTTGAGCTGGTCGATGCCGTCCAGGTATTCCTGGCACGCGCGACCTTCGATCACTTTCAGCTGGCGAGTGATCAGGGTGTTCCATACCGCATGCTCTTGCTGCGGGTAATCGATAAAACCATGCGCATCGGGCTCGCGTGCCACGTATTGCGTCTGTTTCATGAGGCTCTCCTGGTGAGGGCTTTTCTTGTTATGTGCAGGACATGCCTAAGTAATATCCCCACCCGGGTCGGTTTGCACGATGGATGGCAGGGCTTGTAGTTGCTCGTCACCCCTACTTTCGTAACGATAATTTTACAAAATCGAGCAGGTGTCGGAAAATCCGAGGCATCTGGCTGATGGTTGCGCGGTTTTTGTCAGCTTATCTTTACGAATTTTCTGCGCGGTGTTGAAAAACATTGGCGCTTCGAGAGCCCTCATGCGTATCAAAGTGCATTGCCAGAACCGTATTGGCATCCTGCGCGACATCCTCAACCTGCTGGTGGAGTACGGCATCAACGTGCTGCGCGGCGAGGTGGGCGGCGACCACGGCAACGCCATCTACCTGCATTGCCCGAACCTGATCAACCTGCAGTTCCAGGCATTGCGGCCCAAGTTCGAGGCGATTGCCGGGGTATTCGGCGTCAAGCGCGTGGGGCTGATGCCCAGCGAGCGCCGGCACATGGAGCTGAACGCACTGCTGGGCGCGCTGGATTTCCCGGTGCTGTCGATCGACATGGGCGGCAGTATCGTCGCCGCCAACCGTACTGCGGCGCAGCTGCTGGGGGTGCGGGTGGACGAGGTGCCCGGCATGCCGCTGGCGCGCTATGTGGAAGACTTCGACCTGCCGGAGCTGGTGCGGGCCAACAAGTCGCGCATCAACGGCATGCGCATCAAGGTCAAAGGCGATGTGTTCCTGGCCGATATCGCGCCGTTGCAGTCCGAGCACGATGACAGTGAGGCGTTGGCGGGCGCGGTACTTACCCTGCACCGGGCTGACCGCATCGGCGAGCGTATCTACAACGTGCGCAAGCAGGAACTGCGCGGTTTCGACAGCATCTTCCAGAGCTCGCGGGTGATGGCCGCCGTGGTGCGTGAGGCGCGGCGCATGGCACCGCTGGATGCCCCCTTGCTGATTGAAGGCGAGACCGGTACCGGCAAGGAGCTGCTGGCGCGCGCCTGCCACCTGGCCAGCCCGCGCGGCCAGTCGCCCCTGATGGCGCTCAATTGCGCCGGGTTGCCGGAGTCGATGGCTGAGACCGAGCTGTTTGGCTACGGCCCCGGGGCATTCGAAGGGGCGCGGGCGGAGGGCAAGCTGGGGTTGCTGGAGCTGACCGCTGGCGGCACGCTGTTTCTTGACGGGGTAGGGGAGATGAGTCCGCGCCTGCAAGTGAAGCTGCTGCGCTTTCTGCAGGACGGCTGCTTCCGCCGGGTAGGCAGCGATGAAGAGGTCTACCTGGATGTGCGGGTGATTTGCGCGACCCAGGTGGATTTGTCCGAGCTGTGTGCCCGTGGCGAGTTTCGCCAGGACCTGTATCACCGCCTCAACGTATTGTCGCTGCACATTCCGCCTTTGCGTGAGTGCATGGATGGGCTGGAAGGGCTGGTGCAGCACTTTCTCGATCAGGCCAGCCGGCAGATTGGCTGCGCCATGCCCCACCTGGCGCCGGCCGCAATGGACAAACTTGGGCAATACCATTGGCCAGGTAATGTAAGGCAGTTGGAAAACGTATTGTTCCAGGCGGTTTCTTTATGTGAAGGCGGCGTGGTTAAAAGCGAGCATATTCGCTTGCCGGATTATGGCGCGCGGCAACCGTTGGGTGAGTTTTCGCTGGAAGGGGACCTTTCGCAGATTGTCGGGCGCTTTGAAAGGGCGGTACTGGAAAGTTTGATGGGAGAGTTTCCGAGTAGTCGGGCTTTGGGCAAAAGATTGGGTGTTTCGCACACGACAATTGCCAACAAGTTGAGGGATTACTCGCTTAACAAGTCTGCGGATTAGTTGTCAGGCAAAGAACTTGGGACTGCTTCGCAGTCCTTTCGCGGCGCAAGGCCGCTCCTACAGGTACGGCGCGGGTTTGAGGATTGCGCAATACCTGTAGGAGCGGCCTTGTGCCGCGAAGGGGCCCGCAGGGCCCCCGATTCACAAGGTATCAGCCGTTGGAGCAGCCGTTCCCCATCACGCGGTATTCGAGAATGTGCTTCTGGCCCTGGGAGTCCTCGTAGGTCATGCGGGCTGGCACGACTTCGCACACATTGGGCACTTCGCTCATGGAAATGACGCGGGCAATGTCCAGGTGCTGCGAGTAACTGTACTGTTCAACCGGAATCTGCTCGGCATCTTTGGCTTCGCCGGCCATCGCCGCGCCGCAAAGACTGCCAAGTACCAATACCAGTAAAGCTTTCATTTTCTATTTACCTGTCTAAGGTCGTGAGGGGGCACGCGGCGCTTATGGCGCCGCGAGTATTGCTAGTTTTAACTATCGGGATTAGATGGAGATTAACGCTTGCCTTCGTGGGGGCTGTTACCAGTTGTTAATCGCCTTGCCGTTGCTGGCGAGGTGAATTTTATGGCGCTGGACAAGGCCGAAACAGTGGGTCTTTTGATAAAGTGTTTTGACAGAATCTGTAACAATCCCGTGTTAACCCCTTCTTTTTTTGCCCCCATAGGCTGTAATGCCCGAGCTAGAGGGCTTTGCCGGAACGGGCGTACCAAATTACTACCAACGTCGAATGGCTTTTGTCGCTCTGGTACAGTTACAAACGGTTCCATACAAAAACAACTATTACACCGAGGTAACACAGATGAGTGCGGCTCCACTGTATCCCGTTCGTCCCGAGGTTGCGGCCACTACCCTGACCGACGAGGCCACCTACAAGGCCATGTACCAGAAATCGGTGATCAACCCGGACGGCTTCTGGCGCGAGCAGGCCCAGCGTATCGACTGGATCAAACCGTTCACCAAGGTCAAGCAAACCTCCTTTGACGACCACCACGTCGATATCAAATGGTTCGCCGACGGCACTCTGAACGTTTCCTCCAACTGCCTGGACCGCCACCTCGAAGAGCGCGGTGATCAGCTGGCCATCATCTGGGAAGGCGACGACCCTTCCGAACACCGCAACATCACTTACCGTGAACTGCACGAGCAGGTCTGCAAGTTCGCCAACGCCCTGCGTGGCCAGGACGTGCACCGTGGTGACGTGGTCACCATCTACATGCCGATGATCCCCGAGGCCGTGGTGGCCATGCTGGCCTGTGCCCGTATTGGTGCGATCCACTCGGTGGTGTTCGGTGGTTTCTCCCCTGAAGCGCTGGCCGGCCGCATCATCGATTGCGAGTCCAAGGTGGTGATCACCGCCGACGAAGGCGTGCGTGGCGGCCGTCGTACCCCGCTCAAGGCTAACGTCGACCTGGCGCTGACCAACCCTGAAACCAAAAGCGTGCAGAAGATCATCGTGTGCAAGCGCACCGGTGGTGATATTGCCTGGCACCAGCACCGCGACATCTGGTACGAAGACCTGATGAAAGTGGCCTCCAGCCACTGCGCGCCAAAGGAAATGGGTGCTGAAGAAGCGCTGTTCATCCTTTATACCTCTGGCTCCACGGGCAAGCCGAAGGGTGTGCTGCACACCACCGGCGGTTACCTGGTGTATGCCGCGCTGACCCATGAGCGCGTGTTCGACTATCGCCCGGGCGAGGTCTACTGGTGCACCGCCGACGTCGGTTGGGTCACTGGCCACAGCTACATCGTCTACGGCCCGCTGGCCAACGGCGCCACCACCTTGCTGTTCGAAGGCGTGCCGAATTACCCGGACATTACCCGCGTCTCGAAGATCGTCGACAAGCACAAGGTCAACATCCTCTACACCGCGCCAACCGCCATCCGCGCGATGATGGCCGAAGGGCAGGCCGCTGTTGAAGGGGCCGATGGTTCCAGCCTGCGTCTGCTTGGCTCGGTGGGCGAGCCGATCAACCCTGAAGCGTGGAACTGGTACTACAAGACTGTAGGCAAGGAGCGTTGCCCGATCGTCGACACCTGGTGGCAGACCGAAACCGGCGGCATCCTGATCAGCCCGCTGCCGGGCGCTACCGGCCTCAAGCCGGGCTCGGCAACCCGCCCGTTCTTTGGTGTGGTGCCCGCCCTGGTGGACAACCTGGGTAACCTGATCGAGGGTGCGGCCGAAGGCAACCTGGTGATCCTCGACTCCTGGCCAGGCCAGTCGCGTTCGCTGTACGGCGACCACGACCGCTTTGTCGACACCTACTTCAAGACCTTCCGTGGCATGTACTTCACCGGCGACGGTGCGCGCCGCGACGAAGATGGCTACTACTGGATCACAGGTCGTGTGGATGACGTGCTCAACGTCTCCGGTCACCGCATGGGTACTGCCGAAATCGAAAGCGCCATGGTCGCGCATTCGAAAGTTGCCGAGGCTGCAGTGGTTGGTGTGCCGCACGACATCAAGGGCCAGGGCATCTATGTGTATGTCACCCTCAATTCCGGTATCGAGGCCAGTGAGCAGTTGCGCCTGGAACTGAAAAACTGGGTGCGCAAGGAAATCGGCCCGATTGCCTCGCCGGACGTGATCCAGTGGGCGCCTGGCCTGCCGAAGACCCGTTCGGGCAAGATCATGCGCCGCATCCTGCGCAAGATTGCCACCGGTGAGTACGATGCGCTGGGCGATATCTCGACACTGGCTGACCCGGGTGTAGTGCAGCACCTGATCGATACCCACAAGGCCATGAACCTGGCTTCGGCCTGATAGTCTCGTCGCTTGCGCTGTGGGGGGGGGGCGCGCGCCCTGTGTGGGAGCGGGCTTGCCCGCTCCCACAGGGCTGCTTACACACGTCACGACCAGACAAAACCCCGCCCGGGCAACCGGCGGGGTTTTTGCTTTACTGTTACCCGACATTCATCGGTAACTGTTCTGTCACCGGTCCTGCACAAGTTCGGGGCGCGAAGAAACAAATCAGGCCCGTTTAGGTGCGTTCCCGTAGCCATTTTGTGCAACACAGCACGCTACACTTGCCGTACTACAAGGCTTTGCCAATAATAGGCCCAGGAATTGCTAGTTCTATAGGTTCTATTTCTTGCGCTTTTGCATATTTTGCACTGGCTGTCAACATCGCCCGCAGCGGTTTCAAGCGCTTCTGTAAGTAGTTGTCGCTTTGAAGAAATATCGACTACCGGGCTGTCGCTAAAATGCCACTCACTCGCTCGTGGTCTGCGACCTTGGTCGAACCCTGCGCGGCTCGCGTTGTACCCATTCGCATATCGGGCAGTTGTTACCTGCCTTGTATTGCCCCGTACCGATGGAGTTACCTGATGAAGAAGCTCGCACTGCTTGGCGCCCTGGCGCTGTCTGTGTTTTCCCTGGTGTCGCAGGCCGATGAAAAACCCCTGAAAATCGGCATTGAAGCTGCCTACCCACCCTTCGCCTTCAAGCAGCCCGATGGCAGCATCGCCGGTTTCGACTACGACATCGGCAACGCCCTGTGCGAACAGATGAAAGCCAAGTGCACCTGGGTCGAGCAAGAGTTCGACGGCCTGATCCCGGCGCTGAAAGTGCGCAAGATCGACGCCATTCTGTCGTCCATGTCGATCACTGAAGACCGCAAGAAGTCGGTCGACTTCACCAAGCGCTACTACCTGACCCCGGCGCGCCTGGTCATGAAGGACGGCACCGCTGTCAGCGAAAGCCTGGATGAGCTCAAAGGCAAGAAGATCGGTGTGCAGCGCGGCTCGATCCATGACCGCTTCGCCAAGGAAGTGCTGGGCGCCAAAGGTGCCACCGTGGTGCCTTACGGCACCCAGAACGAAATCTACCTGGACGTGGCAGCCGGCCGCCTCGACGGCACCGTGGCTGACGCCACCCTGCTGGAAGACGGCTTCCTCAAGACCGACGCCGGCAAGGGCTTTGCCTTCGTAGGCCCGGCCTTCACCGACGCCAAGTACTTCGGTGACGGTATCGGCATTGCCGTGCGCAAGGGTGACAAGGCGAACGTCGAGCGCATCAACGCGGCCATCGACGCCATCCGTGCAAACGGCAAGTACAAAGAAATCGAGAAGAAGTACTTCAACTTCGACATCTACGGTCCAGACTCGAACTAAGACGTCGGGTTTCACCTGTGCAATGGTGCAAACAGCAGAGGCTCTGAGGTTTGCACCATTTTTCATTCTCTAGGTCGAGGACCTCATCATGTTGAAAGGCTACGGGGCAGTCATCCTCGACGGGGCGTGGCTGACGCTGCAGCTCGCCCTGTCGTCGATGGCCCTGGCCATCGTGCTCGGCCTGATCGGTGTGGCGCTGCGCTTGTCGCCGGTGCGCTGGCTGGCCTGGCTGGGCGATCTGTATTCCACCGTTATCCGTGGTATTCCGGACCTGGTCCTGATCCTGCTGATTTTCTACGGCGGGCAAGACATCATCAACCGGGTGGCACCGCTGCTCGGCTACGAAGACTACATCGACCTGAACCCGCTGGCGGCGGGTATCGGCACGCTGGGCTTCATCTTTGGCGCGTACCTGTCAGAAACCTTCCGCGGTGCCTTCCTCGGTATTCCCAAGGGCCAGGCCGAAGCGGGCGTGGCGTATGGCATGAGCAACCGCCAGGTGTTCTTCCGCATCCAGGTGCCGCAAATGATTCGCCTGGCGATCCCGGGTTTCACCAACAACTGGCTGGTGCTGACCAAGGCCACCGCGCTGATTTCGGTCGTCGGCCTGCAGGACATGATGTTCAAGGCCAAGCAGGCGGCCGACGCCACCCGCGAGCCTTTCACCTTCTTCCTGGCGGTGGCGGCCCTGTACCTGGTGCTGACCAGCGTCTCGCTGCTGGCCCTGAAGTATCTCGAGCGCCGCTACTCGGTGGGCGTCAAGGTGGCTGAACTATGATCTTCGACTACAACGTCGTCTGGGAGGCATTGCCGTTGTACTTCGGCGGCCTGCTGACCACCCTCAAGCTGCTGGCGATTTCGCTGTTCTTCGGCCTGTTGGCGGCCATTCCGCTGGGCCTGATGCGCGTGTCGAAGCAGCCTGTGGTCAATCTCGTGGCGTGGCTCTACACCTACGTGATTCGCGGCACGCCGATGCTGGTGCAGCTGTTCCTGATCTACTACGGCCTGGCGCAGTTCGAGGCGGTACGTGAAAGCTTCGCCTGGCCGCTGCTGTCCAGCGCCACGTTCTGCGCCTGCCTGGCGTTCGGTGTCAACACCAGTGCCTACACCGCAGAAATCATCGCCGGCAGCCTCAAGGCCACCCCCCACGGCGAGATCGAGGCGGCCAAGGCCATGGGCATGTCGCGCATGAAGATGTACCGGCGCATCTTGCTGCCATCGGCCCTGCGCCGGGCGCTGCCGCAGTACAGCAACGAAGTGATCATGATGCTGCAGACCACCAGCCTGGCGTCGATCGTCACCCTGATCGACATCACCGGTGCCGCACGCACGGTCAATGCCCAGTACTACCTGCCTTTCGAGGCCTACATCACGGCGGGCGTGTTCTACCTGTGCCTGACCTTCATCCTGGTGCGCCTGTTCAAGATGGCCGAACGCCGCTGGCTCGGCTACCTGGCGCCGCGCAAGCACTGACCGCTTTGTGAGAATCGACAGCATGTACAAACTCGAAGTCCAAGACCTGCACAAACGCTACGGCAGCCATGAAGTGCTCAAGGGTGTTTCCCTGGCGGCCAAGGCCGGCGACGTCATCAGCATCATCGGCTCCAGTGGTTCGGGCAAGTCGACCTTCCTGCGCTGCATCAACCTGCTGGAGCAGCCGCACGCCGGCAAGATCCTGCTCAACAACGAAGAGCTCAAGCTGGTGGCCGGCAAGGACGGCGCGCTGAAGGCCTCCGACCCGCGCCAGTTGCAGCGCATGCGCTCGCGCCTGTCGATGGTGTTCCAGCACTTCAACCTGTGGTCGCACATGACGGCGCTGGAGAACGTGATCGAGGCGCCGGTACACGTGCTGGGCATGAACAAGAAAGAAGCCCTTGAAAAGGCCGAGCACTACCTGGCCAAGGTGGGTGTCTCCCACCGCAAGGACGCCTTCCCCGGGCACATGTCGGGTGGTGAGCAACAGCGTGTGGCAATTGCCCGGGCCCTGGCCGTGGAGCCAGAGGTTATGCTGTTCGACGAGCCGACTTCGGCGCTAGACCCGGAGCTGGTGGGTGATGTGCTCAAGGTCATGCAGGCGCTGGCTCAGGAAGGCCGGACCATGGTGGTGGTGACCCACGAAATGGGCTTTGCTCGCGAGGTCTCCAATCAGCTGGTGTTCCTGCACAAAGGTCTGGTGGAAGAGGCGGGCTGCCCACGCGAAGTATTGGCCAACCCGCAGTCGGAGCGCCTGAAGCAGTTCCTCTCCGGCAGCCTGAAGTAAAAGCTGCATTTTTGCACCAGAATAGGGCATGCTGCGCTGCGAGCGCAGCCTGACCCGGCGCACAGACTCGAACGACCTCAGGTTTCGGACCGCACCCTATGACCACCCAGCGAATCGGTTTTCTCATCTGGCCCAGCACCAGGCCCTTGACCCTGGCGCTGGCCGAGGAAGTGTTGCAGGTGGCGCAGCGGGTGCATCCGGATGTGGTCTACGAACTGGCCTTCCTGCAGGCAGAGCCCGCGCCAGAGGGGGAGTGGCGCCTGCCGGGCGAGCCGTGGACCGGCCGCCTGGAGGGTTGCCACAAACTGTTCCTGCTCGCTGACGAGCCGCCTGCGGCGGTAGGGGCTGCGTTGTCGACTGCGCTCAAGCAGCTGGCGCGCAGTGGCTGCACGGTCGGTGGCCTGGCTGCCGGGGTGTATCCGCTGGCGATGCTGGGCCTGCTCGACGGTTACCGGGCTGCGGTGCACTGGCGCTGGCAGGACGATTTTGCCGAGCGCTTCCCCAAGGTCATTGCCACCAGTCACTTGTTCGACTGGGATCGTGATCGCATGACTGCCTGTGGCGGCATCGCCGTGGCCGACCTGTTGCTGGCAGTGCTGGCCCGTGATCACGGGGCGGAACTGGCGGGGGCAGTGTCGGAAGAGCTTGTGGTGGAGCGCATCCGCGAGGGTGGCGAGCGTCAGCGCATTCCACTGCAGAACCGCCTGGGTTCTAGCCATCCCAAACTGACCCAGGCGGTGCTGTTGATGGAAGCCAACATCGAGGAGCCGCTGACCACTGACGAGATTGCCCAGCATGTGTGCGTGTCGCGTCGGCAGCTGGAGCGCATCTTCAAGCAGTACCTGAACCGCGTGCCGAGCCAGTACTACCTGGAGCTACGGCTGAACAAGGCGCGGCAGATGCTGATGCAGACCAGCAAGTCGATCATCCAGATCGGCTTGTCCTGTGGCTTCTCCTCGGGGCCGCATTTTTCCAGTGCCTATCGCAACTTCTTTGGCGCCACGCCACGGGAAGACCGCAACCAGCGGCGCAGCAGCAGCCCGTTCGAACTGAGCTCGGCGCCTGCCGAAAAGGGCTGATTCCCCTGTTGCCTGCACTGGCCCTATCGCCGGCAAGCCAGCTCCCACTGGTACCCGGCAAGCCTCAGGGCCTGTGGTGACCCTGTGGGAGCTGGCTTGCCGGCGATAGGGTCGGCGTAGACAGCCACTCTTCTATATGTGAACACCCGTTCACCCAGCATCCTCTCTCCCGTACACTGCGCGATTGCGACAGTGTTTGTCGCATTGCCGAAAGCCTTGTCAAAACTGGGTTTTGCGCTGTAACAAGTTGTCGCTTGGCCGCAAGGACAGGCGCGGATCAGTCCTTACAATCCCCCCATCGCTCGCCCACTTCCAGGCCAGCGTTCCTCTTCAGGAGACTCAGATGTCCGTTGAGCAAGCCCCGGTGCAACGTGCCGATTTCGACCAGGTCATGGTCCCCAACTATTCTCCGGCGGCCTTCATTCCTGTGCGAGGCGAGGGTTCCCGTGTGTGGGACCAGTCGGGTCGCGAGTTGATCGACTTTGCCGGTGGCATCGCGGTAAATGCCCTGGGCCACTGCCATCCGGCGCTGGTCAAGGCCCTGACCGACCAGGCCAACACCCTCTGGCACGTATCCAACGTGTTCACCAACGAGCCGGCCCTGCGCCTGGCCCACAAGCTGGTGGACGCCACCTTTGCCGACCGGGCGTTCTTCTGCAACTCCGGCGCCGAGGCCAACGAGGCCGCGTTCAAGCTGGCCCGTCGCGTCGCCCATGACCGCTTTGGCCCGGAAAAGCACGAAATCATCGCCACCGTGAACAGCTTCCACGGCCGTACCCTGTTCACCGTCAGCGTCGGTGGCCAGCCTAAGTACTCCGACGGTTTTGGCCCGAAGATCACCGGCATCAGCCACGTGCCGTACAACGACCTGGAAGCACTGAAAGCCCAGATTTCCGACAAGACCTGCGCCGTGGTGATTGAACCGATCCAGGGCGAAAGCGGCGTGGTACCGGCCGACCTGGCTTACCTGGAAGGCGCTCGCAAGCTGTGCGACGAGCACAACGCCCTGCTGATCTTCGACGAAGTGCAGACCGGCGTGGGCCGTACCGGTTCGCTGTATGCCTACCAGCACTACGGCGTGACGCCCGACATCCTGACCAGTGCCAAGAGCCTGGGCGGTGGCTTCCCTATCGGCGCCATGCTGACCACCACCGAACTGGCCAAGCACCTGGCCGTCGGCACCCACGGCACCACTTACGGCGGCAACCCGCTGGGCTGTGCCGTCGCCTGCGCGGTGCTGGATGTGGTCAATACCCCTGAAACCCTGGCCGGCATCAAGGCCAAGCACGCACGTTTCAAGACCCGCCTGGAACAGATTGGCCAGAAGTACAGCCTGTTCTCCCAGGTGCGTGGTGTCGGCCTGCTGCTCGGCTGCGTGCTGACCGAGGCCTGGCAAGGCAAGGCCAAGGACGTGCTCAACGCCGCCGAGAAAGAAGGCGTGATGGTGCTGCAGGCCGGCCCGGACGTGGTGCGTTTTGCGCCAAGCCTGGTGGTTGAAGACGCCGACATCGACGAAGGCCTGGACCGCTTCGAGCGCGCCGTGGCCACCCTGACCAAGGGCTGATCCGCCTGCGCCACCTTCGCCGGCAAAGGCCATTCCCGGGCCTGGCCGGCGATACCCGATTCCACTGCAGGTGCCCGTGTACCTGCCGTTTTTCCGTGCCGCCGTGAGCGGCCCGTATTCCAAAGGAGTGACACCATGCTGGTGATGCGCCCCGCGCAAATGGCTGATCTGAACGAAGTGCAGCGCATGGCTGCAGACAGCCCCATTGGTGTCACCTCGCTGCCGGACGACGCTGCTCGCCTGGGCGACAAGATCGCCGCTTCCGAGACTTCCTTCGCCGCCGAGGTCAGCTTCAACGGCGAGGAAAGCTATTTCTTTGTGCTCGAAGACAGCGAGACTGGCAAGCTGGCTGGCTGCTCGGCCATTGTCGCTTCGGCTGGGTATTCCGAGCCTTTCTATAGTTTTCGTAACGAGACCTTCGTGCACGCCTCGCGCGAGCTGAAGATCCACAACAAGATCCACGTGCTGTCGTTGTGTCATGACCTGACCGGCAACAGCCTGCTGACCAGCTTCTATGTATTGCCGGAGCTGGTGAACAGCGGCTGGGCCGAGCTCAATTCGCGCGGTCGCCTGCTGTTCATGGCCGCGCACCCGGAGCGTTTCGCCGACTCGGTAGTGACCGAAATCGTCGGCTACAGCGACGAGAATGGCGAATCGCCGTTCTGGGATGCCATCGGCCGCAATTTCTTCGACCTCAACTACTCCGACGCCGAGCGCCTGTGTGGCCTGAAGAGCCGAACCTTCCTCGCCGAACTGATGCCGCACTACCCGATCTACGTGCCGCTGCTGCCCGATGAGGCGCAGGAAGCCATGGGCCAGGTGCACCCGCGCGCGCAGATCACCTTCGACATCCTCATGCGCGAAGGCTTCGAAACCGAGCACTACATCGACATCTTCGACGGCGGCCCGACCCTGCATGCGCGCACCTCAGGCATTCGCTCGATTGCCCAGAGCCGCTCGGCGCCGGTGAAAATCGAGGACGCCCCAGGCAAGGGCGGGCGCCCGTACCTGGTGTGCAATGGCCAGTTGCAGGACTACCGCGCGGTGCTGCTGGACCTGGATTGGGTGCCCGGCAAACCGGTGTGCCTGAGCCTGGCGGCGGCCGATGCGCTGGGTGTGGGCGAGGGTGGCAGCGTGCGCCTGGTCGCGGTCTGAGGTCTGGTAACAGACGTTTCGGGATTGATGCGTTAGAAGAGTTTTGCGCCGGCCGACGCCGCCGCACAAGGAGATAGCATGATCGTTCGTCCTGTACGCAGCAGCGATTTGCCTGCGTTGATCGAATTGGCACGCAGCACCGGTACCACCGGGCTGACCACGCTGCCGGCCAACGAAGAACGCCTGGGGCATCGCGTTGGCTGGGCGGAAAAGAGCTTCCGTGGCGAAGCCGAGCGTGGCGACACCGATTACCTGTTCGTGCTGGAAAACGACGAAGGCCTGGTGGTCGGCATCAGTGCCATCGCCGGTGCCGTCGGCCTGCGCGAGCCTTGGTACAACTATCGGGTCGGCCTTACCGTCAGCGCTTCGCAGGAGCTTAAGATCTATCGCGAAATCCCCACCCTGTTCCTTGCCAACGACCTGACCGGCAATTCCGAGCTGTGCTCGCTGTTCCTGCGCAGCGATCACCGCTCCGGGCTCAATGGCCGCCTGCTGTCGCGTGCGCGGATGCTGTTCATTGCCGAGTTCCCGGAGCTGTTTGGCAAGAAGATCATTGCCGAAATGCGCGGTATGTCCGACGAGCAGGGGCGTTCGCCTTTCTGGGAAAGCCTTGGCCGGCATTTCTTCAAGATGGAGTTCAGCCAGGCGGACTACCTGACCGGTGTTGGCAACAAGTCGTTCATCGCCGAGCTGATGCCCAAGTTCCCCCTATACACCTGCTTCCTGTCCGAGGCTGCGCGCGACGTGATCGGCCGCGTGCACGTCGACACCGAGCCGGCGCTGGCCATGCTCAAGCAGGAAGGCTTCAACTACCAGGGCTATGTCGACATCTTTGACGCAGGCCCGGCCATCGAGTGTGATACCGCCAAGATCCGTGCTGTGCGCGAGAGCCAGACGCTGGTGCTGGCGGTGGGCACGCCGGGCGACGACGCCACCCCTTACATCATCCACAACCGCAAACGCGACGATTGCCGCATCACTGCCGCGCCTGCGCGGCTGGCCGCCGGTACCTTGGTGGTCGACCCGTTGACCGCCAAGCGTCTGCGCATGGGTGCCGGCGACAACGTGCGTGCCGTGCCGCTATCGGCCAGCCGGGAGGCCCAGTAAATGACCACGCATTACATCGCAGGCAATTGGCTGGCGGGGCGGGGCGAAGCCCTGCAGTCGCTGAACCCGGTGACCCAGGCTGTTATCTGGCAAGGGCAGGGCGCTGACGCCAGCCAGGTGGACGCCGCCGTCCAGGCAGCCCGTCAGACCTTTCCGGCGTGGGCGCAACTGAGCCTGGAAGCGCGTATCGACGTGCTGGAGAAGTTCGCCGAGCAGCTGAAAAAGCATGCCGAAGCCTTGGCCCAGTGCATCGGTGAGGAAACCGGCAAGCCCCTGTGGGAATCGGCGACCGAAGTCACCAGCATGATCAACAAGGTGGCGATCTCGGTACAAAGCTACCGCGAGCGCACCGGGGAAAAGAGCGGCCCGCTGGCCGACGCCACGGCCGTGCTGCGGCACAAGCCCCATGGCGTGGTAGCGGTGTTCGGCCCCTACAACTTCCCCGGTCATCTGCCCAATGGCCATATCGTGCCGGCGCTGTTGGCGGGTAACTGCGTGGTGTTCAAGCCCAGCGAGCTGACGCCCAAGGTTGCCGAGCTGACCGTCAACTGCTGGATCGCCGCCGGCCTGCCGGCGGGCGTGCTGAACCTGGTGCAGGGCGCGCGGGAAACCGGTGTGGCGCTGGCCGCCAACCCGGGGATCGATGGCCTGTTCTTCACCGGTTCCAGCCGCACCGGCAACCTGCTGCACCAGCAGTTCGCCGGTCGCCCGGACAAGATCCTGGCCCTGGAAATGGGTGGCAACAACCCGCTCGTGGTAGACGAGGTGAGGGACCTGGACGCTGCGGTGTACACCATCATCCAGTCGGCGTTCATCTCCGCCGGCCAGCGTTGCACCTGCGCGCGGCGCCTGCTGGTGCCCCAAGGCGCCTGGGGTGATGCGCTGATCGTGCGCCTGGTCGAGGTGTGCAAAACCATCACGGTGGGTGCGTTCGATGAGCAGCCGGCACCGTTCATGGGCTCGGTCATTTCGCTGCAGGCGGCGCGTGCGCTGATTACGGCCCAGGCCGAACTGGCCGCCAAAGGTGGCGTGAAGCTGCTGGAAATGACCCAGCCGCAGGCCGGTGCCGCGTTGCTGACCCCGGGCATTGTCGATGTCACGGCCGTGGCCGAGCGCCCGGACGAAGAGTTCTTTGGCCCGCTGCTGCAGGTGATCCGTTATGCCGATTTCGATGCTGCCATCGATGAAGCCAACAACACCCAGTACGGTCTCGCCGCCGGGTTGCTCTCCGACTCGCGTGCCCGCTACCAGTACTTCTGGCTGCGCAGCCGCGCCGGTATCGTCAACTGGAACAAGCAACTGACCGGCGCCGCCAGCAGTGCGCCGTTCGGTGGCGTGGGTGCCAGTGGCAACCATCGGGCCAGTGCCTATTACGCGGCAGACTACTGCGCTTACCCCGTGGCTTCGCTGGAGACCGCCAGCCTTGCCTTGCCGGCGAGTCTGACGCCGGGCGTCACCCTATAACAACAGGTCACGGAGCCTAGCCGATGAAATCCTATGAAGTGAATTTTGATGGCCTGGTGGGGCCTACCCACAACTATGGCGGCCTGTCTTACGGCAACGTGGCTTCGCAGAGCAACAGCCAGCAGGGTTCCAACCCGCGCGAAGCCGCGCGCCAGGGCCTGGCGAAAATGAAAGCCCTGGCCGACATGGGCTTCAAGCAGGGCGTGTTGGCGCCCCAAGAACGACCGGATGTGGCTGCGCTGCGCCGCCTGGGCTTTAGCGGCAGCGATGCCGAGGTGATCCAGCGTGCTGCCAAAGAGGCCATGCCCCTGCTGGTGGCCAGTTGCTCGGCGTCGAGCATGTGGGTGGCCAACGCCGCCACGGTCAGCCCCAGTGCCGACACTGCAGATGGCCGCGTGCATTTCACCGCCGCCAACCTGAACTGCAAGTATCACCGCAGCATTGAGCACCCGACCACCAGCCGTGTGCTGGGCGCCATGTTCAACAACGAGAAACACTTTGCCCACCACGAAGCATTGCCTGCCGTGGCACAGTTCGGTGACGAGGGCGCGGCCAACCACACGCGTTTCTGCCGTGCCTATGGCGACGCGGGTGTGGAGTTCTTCGTCTATGGCCGCAGTGCGTTCGACAGCCGTTACCCGGCGCCCCAGAAGTACCCGGCCCGGCAAACCCTGGAAGCCTCGCAGGCCGTGGCCCGGCTGCATGGGCTGAGCGATGGCGGGGTGGTCTACGCTCAACAGAACCCTGCAGTGATCGACCAGGGCGTGTTCCACAACGATGTGATTTCGGTGGGCAACGGCGAGGTGCTGTTCTACCACGAGGACGCTTTCCTCAAGACCGACGCGGTGCTTGGCCAGCTGCGAGCTAAACTGGCCAGCAAGGGTGGCAACTTCCAGGCCATCTGTGTACCGCGGGCAGCGGTGGCGGTAGAGGATGCCGTGCGCTCCTACCTGTTCAACAGCCAACTGCTCAGCCGCGATGACGGTTCCATGCTGCTGGTGGTGCCGGAAGAGTGCCGCAACAATGAGCGGGTCTGGGCCTACCTGGGCCAGCTGACCAGCCAGGGTGGCCCGGTGAAGGAGGTCAAGGTATTCGACCTCAAGCAAAGCATGCAGAACGGCGGCGGCCCGGCTTGCCTGCGTTTGCGCGTGGCGTTGAAGGAATCGGAACTGGCGGCGGTCAACCAAGGCGTTATCATGACCGCCCCGCTGTACGACACCCTGGTGCAGTGGGTCGACAAGCATTACCGCGATCGCCTGGGCGAAGCGGACCTGGCCGACCCGCAACTGCTGGTGGAATGCCGTACGGCACTGGACGAATTGACCCAGATCCTGAAGTTGGGCTCGGTATACCCGTTCCAACGCCAACCTTGAAGAGAGACTTTGCAATGACCGACGCCCTGCGCCTGATCCTCGAAGATGAAGACGGCACCCAGCTGGAAACCTCCTGCACCCGCTTTGCCGTGGTTTGGCAAGGCAAGGAAGTGTGGATTCAGCAGGACGGCCGTGGCCAGCTGCTGATCGGTGTGGACGTCGACGAAGACGACACCGAATACGCCAACCTGCTGCTGCGCCCGATGGCCACCAACCTGGTCAGCCTGCAGCTGGAGATGGAGCCGGCCGAGGTTGGCGAAGACGACGATCACGTCCATGGCCCCGACTGCGGCCACCACCACTAAGGAAGCCCCTATGCTCGCCCTTGGCAAATTGCTTGAGCTGACCCTCACCGATCACGAACCGGCCGAGAAGACCCAAGTGACACCCAAGGGCGCGCGTTTGCGCTGGCTGGGGGAGGGCGCGCTCGAAGTGCGCCCCGCCGAAAGCGATGATTGCGGGCTGGACTTGCTGTTGTCTGCTGGCATCCATGGCAACGAAACGGCGCCGATCGAATTGCTCGAACGGCTGCTGCACGGCGTGGCCAACGGCAAGATCAAACCCAAGGCACGGCTGCTGTTCCTGTTCGGCAACCCAGCGGCGATCCGCAAGGGTGAGCGCTTCATCGAGCAGGACATCAACCGGCTGTTCAATGGCCGCCATGAGCTTTCCAGTGGTTTCGAAGCCTTGCGTGCCGCCGAGCTGGAACAGTTCGCCCGGGTGTTCTTCAGCAAGCCGGGGCGTAGCCGCCTGCATTACGACCTGCATACCGCCATCCGCGGTTCGAAGATCGAGCAATTCGCCTTGTACCCCTATAAAGAGGGGCGCAAGCACTCCCGTCGCGAACTGGCGCGCCTGGCGGCAGCCGGCATGGAGGCGGTGCTGCTGCAGAGCAAATCCTCCATCACTTTCAGTGCCTTTACCTACGAACAGCTGGAGGCCGAAGCCTTCACCCTGGAGCTGGGCAAGGCCCGCCCGTTTGGCCAGAACGAGCAGGTCAACCTCGACCGGCTGGAGCAGCGCCTGATCCAGATCATCGAAGGCACCGAGCCAGAGGGTGAAGGCTCGCTGGATGGCCTGCAGCTGTTCAGCGTCGCCCGCGAAATCATCAAGCACAGCGACAGTTTCCACCTGCATTTGCCGGCGGACATCGAGAACTTTTCCGAGTTGAGCAAGGGTTACCTGCTGGCCGAAGACCTGGCCGAGACGCGCTGGGTGGTCGAGGAGGAGGGCGCGCGCATCATCTTCCCCAACCCCAGGGTGAAGAACGGCTTGCGCGCGGGGATTCTCATTGTGCCGGATTCGGGGCAGCGGCTGGGCTGATGGCGGAGGTGGCGCGCGTCCCGGCGCACCACATGGGCTCGCTCAGTAGTAGGTGCGTACCGGCAGGCCCAGTTCCATTCGCAGCGCGTTTTCGTTGAAGGGTGATGGGTTGGTGTCGGTTGGCGCCGTGTCGGGGTTATTGTCGAAATCGTACAGAGGGCCGCTCGGCAGGCCGGTTGCTTGCAGGTGTGCGTTGTCGACCTGGATCTGCCTGCGATCGATAGTACTGATTGAGGTGTGGCCAGGTACCGTCGTACCGTTGAAGGCGCTGTACGCTTCGCACAAGCAACGGTAAAAGTCGAGCAGCGGCAAATTGTCGCTGTCCGAGCGCGTCAGGTTGAATGCCAGGTTTCCGCCCTCGGCCGGCAAGCCGGCTACCCACTCCAGTTTGCTGTCTCGTCGCAGGTAATGGTCGCTGTCGGTCGGGTCTGAGGTGTGTACGTCGAAACGGGTGGCCAGCTGTGTTTCGGTAACCCGTATCCAGGACCGTTTCGCCAGTTGAGTCAGAAGTTGCTGGCCGCAATCCGTGTGGCAAAGAAACACCAGATGGTTGTGAACGGCCTGTTTAAAGGTGTCGCTGCCTTGTATGTCGAGTGTGTTGTTGGCGAGTGCGGCGAGCGGGGCGGAGAGGGGTTGCTCGAAGCGGGCGTCACCCGCCTGGTTACGGGCATAAATGATTGATTCATGGGGGTCGTCGACCAGGATATGACCGTCGATTCCCTGGATATGACCGCCGATACCGCCGCTCGCCGAGCCACGCTTGATGAATGTCAGCCCCTGGCCCACGTTGATTTGTGCATCGCTGCTGCCGGTGAAGACCTCGGTGATGCCGCCGCCGGTGGTGATGTGCGCGCGGCCTTTTGCGGCCTGAATGATCACAGGCGTCTTCACTTCCTTCGCCACGCGGACGTTGGCCTCACCCGATGCTGTTCTGATGATCAGGGTTTGTCTGTGCGTAGGCGCGAGGATGAACCTCTTGTTGCCGACCATGGCTTTGAGGTGGCAGTCGTAGGCGGAAATGTCGACATCGACCGCCGAGGCATGGCTCTGAATCACCATGTGGTGCTTGCCCGGGATCTGGCCCTGATCGAACCATACCTGTTCCAGAAGGACGTCTATCTTGTCGTCCCGGTATTCGTAGAAACGATGAACGGCTTGGCCATCGATGGACGTGTCTGCCAGCTGTTGAAAACCGCTGGTCCTACCGGAAATGAAGTAGA
The DNA here is from genome assembly GCF_056098905.1 of Pseudomonas sp. TSO6. Lineage (NCBI taxonomy): Bacteria > Pseudomonadati > Pseudomonadota > Gammaproteobacteria > Pseudomonadales > Pseudomonadaceae > Pseudomonas > Pseudomonas sp. TSO6. The sequence goes on from NZ_JBLZWV010000020.1 coordinate 116,821, forward strand.
CGGGGTTGGGGTGCATGAGAAGGCTCGCTTGCTGTGGATGGGGGGCGGCGGATGTCGCTGCGGCCAAAGCTAAAGTGTTGTGCAGGCGAGGAGTGGTACTTATCTAGGGGCAAGATGGACGAGGAGGGGGGCGTTGTGACGAGGCGCTTAACCGTATAGCCTCCACTTTGATGTCCGAAACGACGATTTCATGCCGATTGACCGTTTCGGGCGTATAAACACACTGCATCCGCCGTTCAGGCTGGATATAATGGCGCCCTTTGCCGTCGTTTCGTCGATTCGACGTATCAGCCCAAACGGCCGCCGTTTCCGTGGAAGAACCTATGAAAAGCGCAGAAATCCGTGAAGCCTTCCTTCGCTTCTTCGAAGAGCAGGGACATACCCGAGTCGCCTCCAGTTCGTTGATCCCGAACAACGACCCGACCCTGCTGTTCACCAATGCCGGCATGAACCAGTTCAAGGACTGCTTCCTCGGCGCGGAGAAGCGTGCCTACACCCGTGCTGTCAGTAGCCAGAAGTGCGTGCGCGCCGGTGGCAAGCACAACGACCTGGAAAACGTCGGTTACACCGCGCGTCACCATACCTTCTTCGAAATGCTGGGCAACTTCAGCTTCGGCGACTATTTCAAGCGCGACGCCATCACTTTCGCCTGGACCTTCCTGACGTCGGCACAATGGCTGAACCTGCCCAAGGAAAAGCTCTGGGTCACCGTCTACGCCACTGACGACGAAGCCTACGACATCTGGACCAAGGAAATTGGCGTGCCGGCCGAGCGTATGGTACGCATCGGCGACAACAAAGGCGCCCCTTACGCCTCCGACAACTTCTGGACCATGGGTGACACTGGCCCGTGCGGCCCGTGCACCGAGATCTTCTACGACCACGGCGCGGACATCTGGGGCGGCCCACCCGGCTCGCCAGAAGAAGACGGCGACCGCTACATCGAGATCTGGAACAACGTCTTCATGCAGTTCAACCGCACCGCCGACGGCGTGCTGCACCCGCTACCAGCGCCGTCGGTGGACACCGGTATGGGCCTGGAGCGCGTCAGCGCCGTGCTGCAGCACGTGCACTCGAACTACGAGATCGACCTGTTCCAGAACTTGCTGGCAGCTGCGGCCAAGGCTATCGGTTGCAGCAATGATGGCCAGGCGTCGCTGAAAGTGGTCGCCGACCACATTCGCTCGTGCGGTTTCCTGATCGCCGACGGTGTGCTGCCGTCCAACGAAGGCCGTGGCTATGTGCTGCGTCGCATCATTCGTCGTGCCTGCCGCCACGGCAACAAACTGGGCGCCAAGGGCAGCTTCTTCTACCAGATCGTTGCCGCACTGGCCGCCGAAATGGGCGAAGCCTTCCCTGAGCTGAAGAGCCAGCAAGCGCACATTGAGCGCGTGCTGAAAGCTGAAGAAGAGCAGTTCGCCAAGACCCTCGAGCAAGGCCTGCGCATCCTCGAGCAGGACCTGGCTCAGCTGAAAGGCGACGTGGTACCGGGCGACGTGGTGTTCAAGCTGTATGACACCTACGGCTTCCCGATGGACCTGACTGCCGACATCGCCCGTGAGCGCGAGCTGACCATCGATGAAGCCGGCTTCGAGCGCGAGATGGACGCCCAGCGTGAGCGTGCGCGTTCCGCCAGCGCCTTCGGCATGGACTACAACAGTGTGGTCAAGGTCGACAGCGCTACCGAGTTCGTCGGCTACGACGCCACCGAAGGCCAGGGCAAGATCATCGCCCTGTACAAAGACGGCCAGGCCGTCGACCAGCTGGGTGAAGGCGAGCAGGGCGTGGTCGTGCTCGACCGCACGCCGTTCTATGCCGAATCCGGTGGCCAGGTGGGTGACACCGGCTTCTTGCAGGCCGGCGCTGCGCGCTTCGACGTGCGCGACACCACCAAGACTGGCGGTGCCTTCCTGCACCATGGCGTGGTCGCCAGCGGTGCGCTGGTAATCGGTTCGCCGGTCGAGGCCAAGGTCGATGCCGACGTGCAGCACGCTACCTCGCTGAACCACTCCGCCACCCACCTGCTGCACGAAGCGCTGCGCCAAGTGCTGGGCGAGCACGTACAGCAGAAGGGCTCGCTGGTTGACAGCCAGCGCCTGCGTTTCGACTTCAGCCACTTCGAGGCGCTGAAGCCAGAGCAGATCAAGGCCCTGGAAGACATCGTCAACCGCGAAGTGCGCAAAAACACCCCGGTGACAACCGAACTGACCGACATCGAAACCGCCAAGGCCAAAGGTGCCATGGCGCTGTTCGGTGAGAAGTACGGCGACACCGTGCGTGTGCTGAGCATGGGTGGTGATTTCTCGGTAGAGCTGTGCGGCGGTATCCACGCCAAGCGCACCGGTGATATCAGCCTGTTCAAGATCATCAGCGAAGGCGGCGTGGCCTCTGGCGTACGCCGTATCGAAGCAGTTACCGGCGCCGCTGCGTTGGCCTACCTGAACGCTGCCGAAGAGCAGGTCAAGGAAGCCGCGCAACTGGTCAAGGGTAACCGCGACAACCTGATCGACAAGCTGTCGGCTGTGCTTGAGCGCAACCGCCAGCTGGAGAAGCAGCTGGAACAGCTGCAGGCCAAAGCCGCCAGCGCCGCCGGGGACGATCTCTCCAACGCGGCTGTTGAGGTCAAGGGTGCCAAGGTCCTCGCCGCCCGCCTGGATGGGCAGGACGGCAAGGCCTTGCTGGCCCTGGTCGATCAGTTGAAGAACAAGCTCGGCCACGCAGTGATCCTGCTGGGCAGCGAGCATGAGGGCAAGGTTGTGCTGGTGGCCGGCGTGACCAAAGACCTCTCCAGCCAACTCAAGGCTGGCGATCTGATGAAACAAGCCGCTGCGGCGGTGGGTGGCAAGGGCGGTGGCCGTCCGGACATGGCCCAGGGTGGTGGCGTCGACGTCGCTGCACTGGACCAGGCCCTGGCGCTGGCCGTGCCATTCGCAGAGCAGGGACTTTGAGATGAAGGGGCCGGCGGTCTAGTCGCCGGCCTCTTCATGTTGGATTGTTTTTTGGGGCCCTGTATGGGCTGAGGCACCATTGAAATGGCGTTGATCGTACAGAAATTTGGCGGCACCTCTGTCGGTTCCATCGAGCGGATCGAGCAGGTAGCCGAAAAGGTCAAGAAACACCGTGAAGCGGGCGACGACCTGGTGGTTGTGCTGTCGGCCATGAGCGGTGAAACCAATCGCCTGATCGACCTGGCCAAGCAGATCACCGATCAGCCGGTTCCGCGTGAACTGGACGTGATCGTGTCGACCGGTGAGCAGGTCACCATTGCCCTGCTGACCATGGCCTTGATCAAGCGTGGTGTGCCAGCGGTGTCCTACACCGGCAACCAGGTGCGCATCCTCACCGACAGCTCGCACAACAAGGCGCGCATCCTGCAGATCGACGACCAGAAGATTCGTGCCGACCTGAAGGAAGGCCGCGTGGTCGTGGTAGCAGGCTTCCAGGGTGTCGACGAGCACGGCAGCATCACCACCCTGGGCCGTGGCGGCTCCGACACCACTGGCGTGGCCCTGGCGGCGGCGCTGAAGGCTGACGAGTGCCAGATCTACACCGACGTCGATGGCGTCTACACCACCGACCCGCGCGTTGTGCCACAGGCCCGTCGCCTGGAGAAGATCACCTTCGAAGAGATGCTGGAAATGGCCAGCCTCGGTTCCAAGGTGCTGCAGATCCGTTCGGTGGAGTTCGCCGGCAAGTACAACGTTCCGCTGCGCGTGCTGCACAGCTTCAAGGAGGGTCCGGGTACCCTCATTACCATTGATGAAGAGGAATCCATGGAACAGCCGATCATTTCCGGTATCGCCTTCAACCGTGATGAAGCCAAGCTGACCATTCGCGGCGTGCCGGACACCCCGGGCGTGGCCTTCAAGATCCTCGGCCCGATCAGCGCTTCGAACATCGAAGTCGACATGATCGTGCAGAACGTTGCCCACGATAACACCACCGACTTCACCTTCACCGTACACCGCAACGAGTACGAGAGCGCGAAAAACGTGCTTGAAAACACTGCCCGCGAAATCGGTGCCCGTGAAGTGATCGGCGACACCAAGATCGCCAAGGTCTCGATCGTTGGCGTCGGCATGCGTTCGCACGCCGGTGTTGCCAGCCGCATGTTCGAAGCCCTGGCCAAGGAGAGCATCAACATCCAGATGATCTCCACCTCCGAGATCAAGGTTTCGGTCGTGATCGAAGAGAAGTACCTGGAGCTGGCCGTGCGCGCGCTGCACACCGCGTTCGAGCTCGACGCACCTGTACGACAGGGCGAGTAAGGCGCTGCCAGGAAGGGCGCGGCTTGCCGCGCCCTTCGCGTTTCTGCTCGCCACGCATGGCCTGACCTGCCCTGTGTGGCGGGTAACCGGGGCCTGGTCGTCGTCCACGACCAGGCCCTGATACCAAAGACTGTTACCCCTGAATGTTTTGCGTAAGGAGAAAGCTATGTTGATTCTGACTCGTCGGTGCGCCGAGAGCCTGATCATTGGAGACGGCGAGATCACCGTGACGGTGCTTGGTGTCAAAGGCAACCAGGTGCGTATTGGCGTCAGCGCCCCGAAAGAAGTGGCTGTTCACCGCGAGGAAATCTACCTGCGGATCAAGAAAGAGAAGGACGAGGAGCCAAGCCTTTAATTCTTTTGAAGTTTTTTTAAAAAAAAGGGTTGCAAGCGAGGAAGATCCTGTTTAATATTCGCCTCGTGTTGCGGTGAGGTGGCCGAGTGGCCGAAGGCGCTCCCCTGCTAAGGGAGTATACCTCATAAGGGTATCGGGGGTTCGAATCCCCCCTTCACCGCCATTATTTGCGTAGGGCGCTGTAAACGGTAAGAATGCTAAGTAGTTGTTTTTAAACGAAAACGTTCTTGCAAAAATGTTTCAGCGACCTATAATGCGCGGCAAGACACGGACTCATAGCTCAGCTGGATAGAGTACTCGGCTACGAACCGAGCGGTCGCAGGTTCGAATCCTGCTGAGTCCGCCACTTTTGAAGTGGCTTTGTTTGCAAGGCTGCTTCAATCAACCAGTGGTAACTGGTCTAAAACTACCAATCGCGGACTCATAGCTCAGCTGGATAGAGTACTCGGCTACGAACCGAGCGGTCGCAGGTTCGAATCCTGCTGAGTCCGCCACTTTCTTGAAGTGGCTCTGCTTGCACAGCTACTTCAGTCAACCAGTGGTAACCTGGTCTAAAACTACCACCACGGACTCATAGCTCAGCTGGATAGAGTACTCGGCTACGAACCGAGCGGTCGCAGGTTCGAATCCTGCTGAGTCCGCCATATCCCGTCAAAAAGCCCGCTCAGTTGAGCGGGCTTTTTGTTTTTCTGCGCCACTGAATTGTTGGCCATGTCGATCTAAGCTCTTCTGTAATGTTTGTGGTGTAGCTTGAGGCCGCTGGTGCGGCGCTAAATTCGATCAGGCATCGCACACAAATCTACGCACACAACAAATGTGCTTTAAACGCCAGAGCCGCCGTCGCACTGATAGCTTCAAGCGTTGTCCCACCTTTATCGCGCAAACGATTGTTCTGGCCAAAAATTTAAGCGATCTGACAGCTTTAGCAGTGTATGATTGCGCCCGTCAGCCCCGCCGGGGCTTGTGGAAAACCACCATGGACTTACCCAGTAGTTACTCGCTAACACGATTCATACAGAAAGATCTGACCGATTGATTCTCCCGGCGTGCTCCGCTGCTGGGAGTGGAGTTCGCCTATGACTGAAGTAGAAGTAAAAAAAGCGCAAGAAAGCCTGCAGGATCGCCTGGCCCAGGTGGTCGAACTGCTGCAACGCCAGCGTGTGGTCGAAGACCTGACGCACCGCCAGGAAGGCGCGCACAACGACCTGGTCGAAAACCTGGTCCACCGCCAGAATCTCGTCGAGCTGCAGCGCAAGCTCGATGATCTGCACCCCGCCGACATCGCCTATATCCTCGAAGCCTTGCCCCTGGAAGACCGCCTGACGGTCTGGCAGCTGGTGCGCTCGGATCGCGATGGCGACATCCTGCTTGAAGTTTCCGACTCGGTTCGCCAATCGTTGATCGCCGACATGGACGATCACGAGCTGCTGGCCGCCGCCAAGGAAATGGACGCCGACGAGCTGGCCGACCTGGCCCCAGAGCTGCCGCGCGACGTTGTTCACGAGCTGATGGAAACCCTCGATGCCCAGCAACGCGAGCGTGTGCGCTCGGCGCTGAGCTACGACGAGGAGCAGGTCGGTGCGCTGATGGACTTCGAGATGGTCACCATCCGCGAAGACGTCAGCCTGGAAGTGGTGCTGCGCTATCTACGCCGCCTGAAAGAGCTGCCCAACCACACCGACAAACTGTTCGTGGTCGATTACGACGGCATCCTGAAAGGGGTATTGCCGATCAAGCGCCTGCTGGTCAACGACCCGGAGAAGAAGGTAGCGGAGGTCATGGCGACCGACCCGGTGTCCTTCCAGCCCGAGGAAGATGCCTATGATGCAGCGCAGGCTTTCGAGCGTTATGACCTGGTATCGGCACCTGTAGTAGACAAAGGCGGCCGCCTGATCGGCCGTTTGACCATCGACGAAATGGTCGACCTGATCCGTGAGGAGAGCGAGAGCGAAGTCCTCAACATGGCGGGTCTGCGTGAAGAGGAGGATATCTTTGCCTCGGTCTGGCGCTCGTTCCGCAACCGTTGGGCATGGCTGGCGATCAACCTGATTACCGCGTTTCTCGCTTCCCGCGTTATCGGGCTGTTCGAAGGCTCGATCGAAAAGCTGGTGGCGTTGGCTGCGTTGATGCCTATCGTTGCGGGTATCGGTGGCAACTCGGGTAACCAGACCATCACCATGATTGTCCGCGCCATGGCGCTGGACCAGGTGTCCCCGGGCAATACCAGCCGCCTGATGCGCAAGGAGTTGGCGGTGTCGCTGATCAATGGCCTGGTGTGGGGTGGAGTGATCGGTGCGGTGGCTTTCTGGCTGTATGGCAGCTGGTCACTGGGTTTGGTGATGACCGCCGCAATGACCCTGAACCTGTTACTGGCAGCGCTGATGGGCGTGCTCATCCCGATGACATTGGCCCGCCTGGGCCGCGACCCGGCGATGGGGGCGAGTGTGATGATCACTGCCGTGACCGACAGTGGCGGCTTCTTCATCTTCCTTGGCCTGGCTACGCTGTTCCTGCTGTAAACCGATCTTTCCCTGTGGGAGCGGGCATGCCCGCGAACACCGGCGCAGCCGGTGCCATTCACCGCGTCGCCTGATTCGCGGGCTTGCCGCTCCCACAGTGGTCCTGCAAAGGTGTATGCCGTTGCGGTAGGCCAGCCACAAAAAAGCCAGCTTACGCTGGCTTTTTCATGTTCGCTGCAGGCCTCAGGAGGCGTCGGCGGCCATTTCCACATCGTGAGCGATGAGGGCGACCAGGGCGTTCTGCTGGCGGTGGGACAGCTGACGGAAACGCTGCAGCAACTCGCGCTCATGCAGGGACAGCTCAGGGCTGTCCAGGCGCATGCTCAGCTCGTCACCCAGCGCACCTTCCTGGATAAGGCTCTGTTCCAGGCGCGCGATAATTTCGGAGTTCATGCTGCGGTGATGGTTTCGCGCTACCTCGGCAATGCGCTCACGCATCCCGTCTGGCAGGCGGACGACGAACTTGTCAGCGGTGCGGCTCGAATAAATAGCCTGTTTCATTGGGCGCATATAAATTGACCGGAGTTTGGTTCAGGGGAAGCGGTTCTCAAATTGGCCGCACGGGGTGGAAGTACGACCGTGGCGACGACAAAATGTTCAACCGGCAGTAAAAATGGGTGCTCATCTTGCCTCATCATCGCCGTTTCCTTGGCGTCAATTCTGTGACAAATAGTGAGCCGGATAAAGGCTTTCTGCCAGTACCAATTATCAGAAATGAGCACTGGTTTGAAAAGTTTTACATGCTCCGGCTTGCCCAACCGTCAGACTTTTGCCGTCAAAAACTGGTAAAACGCAGCAAAAGGCAAGGAAAACACCTAGAATGCGGCGGTTTCCCTTCATAGAGCATAGTGGCTATGCAACATGACGCAAGCGACCGTCGATCAGGGACAGGCCGGTTGATATTTCTGATAGGACCGTCGGGTTCGGGGAAAGATTCCCTGATCGACGCTTCACGTGAGCGACTGGCGGCCGCCGGGGTAGAAATTGCCCGTCGCGTCATTACCCGTTCAGCCGAAGCCAAAGGCGAAGCCGCTCATGGGGTTACGCCCGAGCAGTTCGAGACCCTGCGTGCCCAGGGCGCATTTGCCATGCACTGGCACGCCAACGGCCTGGACTATGGTATTGCGCAGCAGGTGGACGAGTGGATGGCGGCGGGCAGGGCAGTGCTGGTGAATGGCTCGCGGGCCTACCTGGCCGAAGCGCGCCAGCGTTACCCGCACCTGTTGGCGGTGCTGGTCGAGGTCAGGCCCGAAGTGCTGCGTCAGCGCCTGCTGACCCGTGGCCGCGAAAACGCCGAGGAAATCGAACAGCGCCTGGCTCGCAGCGCCCGTTTGCAGGCACCGCCCGATCCTTCAGTGCATGTGCTGGACAACTCGACAACCCTGGAGGCAGCGGTCGCAGCCCTGTTCGGGCTGCTTCGCGATGAAGGGGTTCTGCCACCGGAGTAGCAGTGCCAGAAAAGGATTACGCGAAAAAGCCCGGCAGGTGCATGACAAACGCCAGCATGCTGGTTAACATGCTGGCCATCCCGCTGTGCAGCGCTCGCTGCCGGTCGTAGCGTCTCAGTAGCTCAATTGGATAGAGCATCCCCCTCCTAAGGGGAAGGTTGCAGGTTCAATTCCTGCCTGGGACGCCATTTCTTGTTTCTCCCATTTTTGCCTCCGCCTCCTGTGCAGCCGCCATCCGTGTGCGTGTCAGGAAGTACCCCGCCACTACCAGCACCACCGTCAGCACCGTGAACCAGAACTGGAAACGCGATGCTGGTTCGAACGCCTGGGTGCCGATCACTGCCAGCAAGGCGAACAGCGCAACGATATTGGCGTACGGGAACAGCCAGGCGCGGAAGGCCTTGGGGTCGACCGCTTCGTGACGGGTTTTCCAGCGCATGGCCACGTGGGCGATGATGATGAAGATCCACACGACCATCACGAGGCTGCCGGTACTCTTGGCCAGGGTCATGAATAGGTCGCCGGCGCTGATAAAGTGCACGGTCAGGATCATCGTGCAGATCGACAGGCTCAGCAGCAATGCATTGATCGGCACGCCCTTGGCGCTGGTGCGCGAGAACAGCTTGGGCGCGTGCCCGCGCTGGCTCAGCGAGAACAGCATGCGCGAGTTGGAGAACATGAACGAGTTCATCACCGACATGAACGAGACGAACAACACCAGTTTCATGGCCACCGCCGCACCTCCGAACCCGGCCAGGCTGAACAGCGAAACATAGGGCGAGGCCAGGTTGGCCTTGTCGGTCCATGGCAGGCACAGGATCAGGATCGACACCGAGCCGACGTAGAACAGCATCACGCGCAGGATCACGCTCTTGATCGCGCGGATCACGTTCTGCCGCGGGTTCTCCGATTCACCTGCGGCCACGGCGGCGATTTCGCTGCCGCCCAGCGAGAAGATCACCACGATGACACCCGCCATTACCGGCGACAGGCCGTTGGGCATGAAGCCGTCGTGGGCGGTGAGGTTGACCAGGCCAGGCGACGGAATGTCGTGGTGCAGGCCAAGCAGGATCGAGATGCCCAGCAGCATGAAGATGAGGATGGTGGCCACCTTCATCGCCGCCAGCCAGTACTCCACTTCGGCAAACGAACGCACTGAGTAGGCGTTGCTGGCCATCAGTGTCACCAGCATCAGGAAGGCGCCTGCCCAGATTGGCAGCCAGGGTAGGAAGTCATGCAGGATGGCGCCCAGCAGGACTGCTTCAAGGGTGATGGTCATCATCGACTTGAACCAGTACAGCCAGCCGACTGCAAACCCGGCCCAGTCGCCGAGCCAGGTGTTGGCGTAGGTTGAGAACGACCCGGCATCCGGGTTGCGGCAGGCCATTTCACCCAGCATGAACATGACCAGGGTGACCACCAGGCCACCAATGAAATATGACAGGATGGCCGCAGGCCCTGCCGATGCGATCAGTGAGCCCGAGCCCATGAACAGGCCTGCACCGATCACCCCGCCCAGTGCGATCATGGTGATGTGCCGCTGCTTGAGGCTTTGCTTCAAACTGTTGGATTGCATTTCCTTGTCCTCTCTTATTGTTGGAGGGACCCGACAACGTCCCCCAACGCAGGCATCGTCATGCGCCTGCGTCCACGCGTGGCAAATAGCTACCAGCCTGCCACCCTGAACAATAAGGCCAAGGACCTCAAACGAATTCTCTGCACAACATCCTGCCGATTTTTCCTGAGACCGGTGATGGCGCCGGTAGCGGTGCAGTTGACCAAGCCATGCACCACCTGACATCGACACCGCCGGGCGCCTTCAAACGGGTCAGGTTGGGGAGCCTTTCACGACCCGCGGCACTTTCGCTACCGACCGCCGCCACTCCCTCAGGCCGTGCCGGCCGCTTGTTGCTCTTCATCCAGGCCGTCCGCCTTGGCGACCTGCTCCTGCGCTTTCTCCTCGATCTTGCGCTCGATGTCCTCTTTCATGCGCTGGGCGATCAACTCGTCGACCTTTGCTTTCATTTCCGGCGGCAGGGCGTCGTACTCTTCTTCGGTCAGGCCAATTTCACGCAGCAGTTTTTCCTTGATCATCTCGCCGGGCGACTTGGACATGAAGTCGTGAAACTCCTGCCGGGCAGTCTTGGCTGGCAGTGGTTCTCCGATCACCGGCTCGGTGGTTTCAGAGCCCAGGTTTTGCAGCATCACCTTGAATTTGGCAAAGGCTTCTTCGCGCGCATCCTCAGCGTTTTGCTGAGCGGTATTGCCTTGGCGCTGCTGTTGGGTCGCCGTGTTGGCGGTGGTTATTGGGGGGCTGGCTGGCGCAATCTCGGCCACTGTCTGCTCATCGCTGGCGTGCCGGGGCTGATGGAGCGTGGGCTGCCAGCTGACGCCGTTAGGGGCGATTATCATGTTTCCTCCTTGGAAATATTGTTGGCAGCTATCCAGCGCAAAAGCCATGCCAGCGCTGTGCCGGTCGAAATCAGGCCTTTGGCGCTATTTCGGTTGCGCGCTGGCGGGCATATGCTTGCCTGTCCAAGGCATGATCTTGCCGCCTGCGGCAATTACCACCACTGTCGGCAGCCCCTTGACCGGAGCGCAGTTGCTGGGCATCAGGGAGAGCGTCCATGATTCAGGAAACCAGGCCGGCACCGGCCAGCTTCAGTGAACAGCAATTGCACACCTTGTTCGAGTTGATCAGCGATGGCATCTGGGACTGGAATGCCAACACCGGCTACGTCTATCGCAACCCCGGCTGGTACGCCATGCTCGGTTACGCCAGCCACTCCATGGCCAACTCGGTACTGACCTGGGAAAGCGTGATCCACCCCGAGGACTACCCGCGGGTAATGGCGCATTTCGAGGCCTACATCAACCAGCGCAACGAGCGCTACCTCATCGAATACCGCTGCCGTTGCCAGGATGGCAACTACATCTGGATCGAAGACAGCGGCTACATCATCGGCCAGAACGCAGACGGTTCGGTGGCGCGCATGCTCGGGGCGCACCGCAACATCGACGCCGGCAAGCGCCTGGTGGCGCAGCTGGAACAGAAGAACCAGTCGCTGGAGTGCCAGGTGGCCGAGCGTACCCGCGAGCTGTCCTGGGTGAACCAGCAGTTGCAGCGGCAACTGGACGAAAACCTCGAGTTGGCCGAGCGCGATGCGTTGACCCGCATTGCCAATCGCTACCGGCTGGAAAAGTCGTTGCAGACGGAGTGCGAACGCGCCCAGCGATTCCGTCAGCCGTTGTCGCTGATCGCCATGGACATGGACGATTTCAAACCGATCAACGACCGCTACGGCCACGCCCGTGGCGATGCTGCGCTGGTGTTGGTGGCCGATAACTTGCGTACCTGCCTGCGCGAGCTCGACGTGTTGGCGCGCTGGGGTGGCGATGAGTTCGTCATCGTGCTGCCGCAGGCCACGCTGGGCGAGGCGCTGGAGATGGCGGCGGGCTTGCGCCAGGTGATGGATCAGCTGGAGCCGGTGGGCGATTGCCGGCTGACCATGAGCTATGGCGTGGTGCAATGGCAGGAAGGGGAGGACCAGCATGCGCTGCTGGCGCGTGCCGACAAGGCGCTGTACCGGGCCAAGGCGGCCGGCAAGAATGCCATAGCCCCATAGCCTGACGCGTTCCGACAAGGGATCGCGCAGGTGATGGGGATCAGTGCCTGGATGAAAAAAGACCCGCGGCGCCTCTCGGCGCAGCGGGCCAAATCGGCCTTGGCCGCTTCAGTGTCAGATATGCAGGGCGTGGCCCAGGGCGCGCAATGCCGCTTCCTGTACCGCCTCACCCAGCGTCGGGTGGGCATGGATAGTGCCGGCCACATCCTCCAGGCAGGCGCCCATCTCCAGCGATTGGGCAAACGCCGTGGACAGTTCGGAAACCGCCACGCCAACGGCTTGCCAACCCAGGATCAGGTGGTTGTCCCGCCGTGCCACCACGCGCACGAATCCGCTCTTCGCTTCCAGGCTCATGGCCCGGCCATTGGCGGCAAACGGGAACTGCGCGACGATGCAGTCCAGCCCTTGCTGGCTGGCCTGCTCCGGGGTTTTACCGACGACCACCACTTCTGGGTCGGTAAAGCACACCGCAGCAATCGCGGCAGGCTCGAAGCGGCGTGCCTTGCCAGCGATGATCTCGGCGACCATTTCGCCCTGGGCCATGGCCCGGTGCGCCAGCATCGGTTCGCCGGCCACGTCGCCGATAGCCCAGACGTTGTGCATGCTGGTCTGGCAGCGCGCGTCGATGGCAATAGCGGCGCCGTTCATTTTCAGGTCCAGGCACTCCAGGTTGAAACCTTTGGTGCGCGGCCGGCGGCCGACGGCCACCAGCACCTGGTCGGACTCCAGGCGCAGTTGCCCGCCCTTGCCGTCGTTGGCCAGCAGGCAACCGTTTTCGTAACCTTCGACGCTGTGGCCCAGGTGCAGGGCGATGCCCAGCTTTTTCAACGACTCGGCCACCGGGGCAGTCAATTCGCTGTCGTAGGTCGGCAGGATGCGCTCACGCGCTTCCACCACGCTTACTTGCGCGCCCAGCTTGCGGTAGGCAATGCCCAGTTCCAGGCCGATATAGCCACCGCCCACCACCACCAGGTGCTGCGGCAGGGCTTTCGGCGCCAGGGCTTCGGTCGAGGAAATCACCGGCCCGCCCAGCGGCAGCATCGGCAGTTCGACGCTGCTGGAACCGGTGGCCAGCAACAGGTGTTCACACTGGACACGCTGGCCATCAACTTCAACCTGCTTGCCGTCGAGCACCTTCGCCCAGCCATGAATCACCTTGACCCCGTGCTTTTTCAGCAGGGCGGCCACACCAGTGGTCAGGCGGTCGACGATGCCGTCCTTCCAGGCCACGCTCTGGCCGATGTCCAGGCGCGGCGAGGTAACGCTGATGCCCAGTTCCGACGGCCCGGCGAAGCGCGAGGTCTGGTGAAACTGCTCGGCCACATGGATCAGCGCCTTGGACGGAATGCAGCCGATGTTCAGGCAGGTACCGCCCAGTGCCTGGCCTTCCACCAGCACGGTAGGAATGCCCAGTTGCCCGGCGCGGATGGCGGCCACGTAGCCACCAGGGCCGCCGCCGATGATCAACAGGGTAGTCTGGATAGTCTGTTGCATGCTCACTCCACGAACAGGCAGGCGGGTTGTTCGAGCAGGCCACGCACGGCCTGGATGAACAACGCGGCGTCCATGCCGTCGACCACACGGTGGTCGAACGAGCTGGACAGGTTCATCATCTTGCGCACGACGATCTGGCCGTCGATCACCACCGGCCGCTCAACCATGCGGTTGACGCCGACAATCGCCACTTCCGGGGTATTGACCACCGGCGTGCTGACGATGCCACCGAGGGCGCCCAGGCTGGTCAGGGTAATGGTCGAGCCCGACAATTCTTCGCGGTTGGCCTTGTTGCTGCGTGCCGCGTTGGCCAGGCGGGAAATCTCGCCAGCATTGGCCCACAGGCTGCCGGCTTCGGCATGGCGCAGCACGGGCACCATCAGGCCGTTGTCACCCTGGGTGGCGATGCCCACATGCACCGCGCCATGGCGGGTGATGATCTGCGCTTCGTCGTCATAGGTGGCGTTGATCTGCGGGAAGTCACGCAGCGCCACGACCAGTGCACGCACCAGGAACGGCAGCAGCGTCAGCTTGCCGCGGCTGTCGCCGTACTTGCTGTTGAGCTGCTGGCGCAGGGCTTCCAGGGCGGTGACGTCGATTTCTTCCACATAGCTGAAGTGCGCGACCCGGCGCTTGGCGTCCTGCATGCGCTGGGCGATCTTGCGGCGCAGGCCGATCACCGGCACCTGCTCGCTGTCGCTGCGCTTGGCATAGCCATTGGGGGCTTGCCCGGCGGCGCTCTGCGGCTTGCTCATGAAGGCGTCGAGGTCTTCGTGCAGGATGCGCCCGGCCGGGCCGCTGCCGTGCACATAGCGCAGTTCGATGCCGGTATCCAGCGCACGCTTGCGCACCGCCGGTGAGGCCAGCGGCTTGTCGCCCGGCTGGCGCGGCACGATGGGCGCAGCTTCGTGGTTGGCGGGTGCCTGGTAAGCAGCGGGTTTTACGTCTTTCTGCGGTTCTGGCTTGTCTGCCACAGGGGCGGCGGGCGTTTCTACCTGTTTGGCCTGAGGCACATCTACATGGTTGCCGCTGCCTTCCACTTCGATGCGGATCAGCTCGCTGCCGACCGCCATCACTTCACCTGGCTGGCCACCCAGGGCCAGCACCTTGCCGCTGACCGGCGAAGGGATTTCCACGGTAGCCTTGTCGGTCATGACGTCGGCCACCACCTGGTCCTCGGCGATCATGTCGCCGACCTTAACGAACCATTCCACCAACTCGACCTGCGCGATGCCTTCGCCAATGTCCGGCATCTTGATGACGTGCGTGCCCATTCAGACCTCCATGACCTTTTTCAATGCCGCACCTACCCGCGAAGGCCCTGGGAAATACGCCCATTCCTGCGCGTGAGGGTAGGGGGTGTCCCAGCCGGTGACGCGCTCGATCGGCGCCTCCAGGTGGTGGAAGCAGTGCTCCTGCACCAGCGACACCAGTTCGGCACCGAAGCCGCAGGTACGGGTGGCTTCATGCACCACCACGCAGCGGCCGGTCTTTTTCACCGACTCGACGATGGTGTCCAGGTCCAGCGGCCACAGGCTGCGCAGGTCGATCACTTCGGCATCGACGCCGCTTTCTTCGGCGGCCACCTGGGCCACGTACACCGTGGTGCCGTAGGTGAGCACGGTCACGTCATTACCGGGGCGGGTAATGGCGGCCTTGTCCAGCGGCACGGTGTAGTAACCGTCGGGCACGGCGCTGTGCGGGTGCTTCGACCACGGCGTTACCGGGCGGTCGTGGTGGCCGTCGAACGGGCCGTTGTACAGGCGCTTGGGCTCCAGGAAGATTACCGGGTCGTCGCATTCGATCGAGGCAATCAGCAGGCCTTTGGCGTCGTACGGGTTGGACGGCATGACGGTGCGCAGGCCGCACACCTGGGTGAACATCGCTTCCGGGCTCTGGCTGTGCGTCTGGCCGCCGTAGATGCCACCGCCGCACGGCATGCGCAGGGTCAGCGGGGCGATGAACTCGCCGGCCGAACGGTAACGCAGGCGCGCCATTTCCGAGACGATCTGGTCGGAGGCGGGGTAGAAGTAGTCGGCGAACTGGATCTCCACCACCGGGCGCAGGCCGTAGGCGCCCATGCCCACGGCGGTACCGACGATGCCGCTTTCGGAGATGGGCGCGTCGAACACGCGGGATTTGCCGTACTTGTTCTGCAGGCCTTCGGTGCAGCGGAACACGCCGCCGAAGTAGCCGACGTCCTGGCCGTAGACAACCACATTGTCGTCGCGCTCAAGCATGACATCCATGGCCGAGCGCAGGGCCTGGATCATGGTCATGGTAGTGGTGGCCATGGCGGTTTCCGGGTTGATGCTGTTGTTGTGATCGTTCATCTCAAACCCCCAGTTCCTGGCGTTGACGGCGCAGGTGGTCGGGCATTTCCTTGTACACGTCCTCGAACATCGAGGCGGCGCTCGGGATGTGACCGTTGGCCAGGGTGCCGTACTGCTCGGCTTCTTTCTGCGCGGCAATCACAGCAGCCTCGAACTCGGCCGTGGTGGCCTGGTGTTCTTCCTCGGACCAGTGGCCGATCTTGATCAGGTGCTGCTTCAGGCGGACGATCGGGTCGCCCAGCGGGAAGTGGCTCCAGTCATCGGCGGGGCGGTACTTGGACGGGTCGTCCGAGGTCGAGTGCGGGCCGGCGCGGTAGGTGACCCACTCGATCAGGCTAGGGCCCAGGCCGCGGCGGGCGCGTTCGGCGGCCCAGCGCGAGGCGGCGTACACGGCGACGAAGTCGTTGCCGTCAACCCGCAGCGAGGCAATGCCGCAGCCCACGCCACGGCCGGCGAAGGTGGTCGACTCGCCACCGGCAATGGCCTGGAAGGTAGAAATCGCCCACTGGTTGTTGACCACATTGAGGATCACCGGGGCGCGGTAAACGTGGGCAAATGTCAGGGCTGTGTGGAAGTCCGACTCGGCGGTGGCGCCGTCACCGATCCACGCCGAAGCAATCTTGGTATCGCCCTTGATTGCCGACGCCATGGCCCAGCCGACAGCCTGCACGAACTGGGTCGCCAGGTTGCCACTGATGGTGAAGAAGCCGGCCTCGCGTACCGAATACATGATCGGTAGCTGGCGGCCTTTGAGCGGGTCGCGCTCGTTGGACAGCAACTGGCAGATCATCTCTACCAGCGACACGTCGCGGGCCATCAGGATGCTTTGCTGGCGGTAGGTCGGGAAGCACATGTCGGTGCGGTTCAGCGCCAGCGCCTGGCCGCTGCCGATGGCTTCTTCGCCCAGGCTCTGCATGTAGAAGGACATCTTCTTCTGGCGCTGGGCAACCACCATGCGGCTGTCGAAGATCCGCGTCTTGAGCATGGCGCGCATGCCTTGGCGGAGGATTTGCGGGTCAATGTCTTCAGCCCACGGGCCTTGGGCGTCGCCTTGCTCGTCGAGCACGCGGACCAGGCTGTAGGACAGGTCGGCGGTGTCGGCAGCATCGACATCCACAGGGGGTTTACGGGCTTGACCTGCATCGTTGAGGCGCAGGTAGGAAAAATCGGTCTGGCAGCCTGGCCGGCCGGTGGGCTCGGGCACATGCAAACGCAGGGGGGCGTACTCGTTCATGCTTTTTACGCTCGCTCGGGTATTTGTTTTTGTGAGCTCTGAAGCGGCCGCCGCTGAATACCGGCTTGTGACTGGTAGGTCAGCGTCATCTACATCTTAGTGGCCCGGCAGGAGAATTTTTCTCTCAAGTTGATTGCCTTTGCCGAGCGGTGCAGATAAACATTCCGCATAAACACAAAAAACCGGTGATTTTGTCTCATGCGCAAACTCGATCGTACCGATATCGGCATTCTCAACAGCCTGCAGGAAAACGCCCGCATCACCAACGCCGAGCTGGCACGCTCGGTCAACCTGTCGCCCACGCCCTGTTTCAACCGGGTGCGGGCCATGGAGGAACTGGGGGTAATCCGCCAGCAGGTGACCTTGTTGTCACCCGAGGCGCTGGGGTTGGATGTAAACGTGTTCATCCATGTCAGCCTGGAAAAGCAGGTGGAGCAGTCGTTGCACCGTTTCGAGGAAGAAATTGCCGAACGGCCCGAGGTGATGGAGTGCTACCTGATGACCGGGGACCCGGATTACCTGTTGCGGGTACTGCTGCCGAGCATCCAGGCGCTGGAGCGGTTTCTTGACTACCTGACGCGGTTGCCGGGGGTGGCCAATATTCGCTCGAGTTTTGCCTTGAAGCAGGTGCGGTACAAGACGGCCTTGCCACTGCCGGCCAATGGCATGACCTTGCGCGAGTAGCCCATCGTCAAGACTTGCGCTGACCCCTGTAGGAGCAGCCTTGTGCTGCGAAGAGGCCATCAGCACCAGTAGAGAAGCAGCGGCCATGCGGGCCTCTTCGCAGCACAAGGCTGCTCCTACGGATCGCGGTATGCCTCGTAGGTGCTTGATATTTTAAACACCCCCAGCCTATGTTGTTGTCAGCGCACAACAACAAGGACAAGCGTCATGAGCACCGCTCAGCTTCAGGGCATCGATGAAATCGAATGCGTCACCCCCGACCTCAACGGCGTCCCGCGCGGCAAGGTGATGACCGCCGAAGGCTTTCTGGAAGGCCGCCGCCTGCAAATGGCCCGGGGGGTGTTGCTGCAATGCATCATGGGCGGCTACCCGCCGGCGAAATTCTACGGCAGCGACGACGGCGACCTGGCGCTGGTGGCCGAACCCAGCCAGATCCATCGCCTGCCCTGGAGCAGCGACGGTCGCGCCCTGGCCATCTGCGATGCCATTGAACTGGATGGCCGGCCCTCGGCACTGTCCACCCGTGGCCAGCTCAAGGCGGTCATCGCCCGCTACGCGGCCCTGGGGTTGGCGCCCGTGGTGGCGACCGAACTCGAATTCTTTGTTTTTGCCCCCAACAGCGACCCGCAGCAGCCGTTCCAGCCACCCGTAGGCAGCGATGGCCGTCGCGAGCTTGGCCATTCGGCGTTCAGTGTCAGTTCCAACAATGGCCTGCGCCCGTTCTTCAAAGAGGTGTACCACTGCATGGCCGCGCTCGGCCTGCCGCGCGACACGTTCATGCACGAAATGGGCGTCAGCCAGTTCGAGATCAACCTGCTGCACGGCGACCCGCTGGTGCTGGCTGACCAGACCTTCCTGTTCAAGCACCTGCTCAAGGAAGTGGCGCTCAAGCATGGACTGACCGTGGTGTGCATGGCCAAGCCGCTGGCGCGCACGCCCGGCAGCTCCATGCATATTCACCAGAGCCTGGTCGAAGCCAGCAGCGGGCGTAACGTGTTCAGCGACGAGCAGGGCCAGCCGACCGACACCTTCCACCATTTCATCGGCGGCCTGCAGGCGTGCATGGCCGACTTCACCGCGCTGTTCGCGCCCAACGTCAATTCCTATCAGCGCCTGTGCCACCCCTATGCCTCGCCAAACAATGCCTGCTGGTCCGAAGACAACCGCGCCGCTGGCCTGCGCATTCCGGCAAGTGCGCCGGCAGCGCGGCGGGTCGAAAACCGTTTGCCGGGTGCCGACACCAACCCATACCTGGCCATCGCCGCCAGCCTGGCTGCCGGGCTGCACGGTATCGAGCAGCGCCTGCAACCTGCGCCGGCCATTCAGGGTGAGTTTGAAGTGCCCGAGCACCTGAGCCTGCCGTGTACCCTGCATGCCGCCCTCGAACGGCTCAAGCGCAGCGCGCTGGCACGGGAACTGTTCGGCAGCGAGTTCATCGAAGGCTACATCGCCAGCAAGACCCTGGAGCTGACTGATTTCTTCGACGAGATCACCCCGTGGGAGCGCCGGGTGCTGGCGGCACAGGCCTGATCGCGACACGACCTGCACCGGACACGTCCCCGCCACGGCATTTTGCTGGCGGGGGCCTGCACTGACCGGCATTTGCCCTTATGCTGCTAGCACCTACCGCCACCTGACCAGGGAGCTTCTCGGTACGTATGCGAAATGTATGGAAGCCGTTTCAGTCGTTGTATTTCGCCGCGCTGATGATGTTGATCGGTTCGGGCCTGCTCAGTACTTACCTGGCCCTGCGCCTGGCGGCCGACCATGTCGACAGCCTGTGGGTGGGTGCGTTGATGGCGGCCAACTACTTTGGCCTGGCCGTCGGCGGCAAGGTCGGCCACCGGCTGATTGGCCGGGTCGGGCACATTCGCGCCTATGCCACTTGCGCCGGTATCGTCGGTGCGGCGGTGCTGGGGCATGGGCTGACCAATTGGCTACCGGCCTGGGTCGGGCTGCGGATGATCGTCGGCCTGGGCATGATGTGCCAGTACATGGTCATCGAGAGCTGGCTCAACGAGCAGGCCGATGTGAAACACCGCGGTGCGGTGTTCAGCGGCTATATGATCGCCTCGTACCTGGGGCTCGTGCTCGGCCAGCTGATCCTTGTGGTGCACCCTGAGCTTGGCCCGGAGCTGCTGATGCTGGTGGCGATGTGCTTTGCCCTGTGCCTGGTGCCGGTGGCGATGACCCGGCGCATTCACCCGGCACCCTTGCGCCCGGCACCGATGGAGCCGAAGTTCTTCATCAAGCGCGTGCCGCAGTCGCTCAGTACGGTATTGGGCTCGGGGTTGATCGTCGGCTCGTTCTACGGCCTGGCGCCTTTGTATGCCGCAAGCCAGGGGATGGCGACCGAGCAGATCGGTCTGTTCATGGGTAGCTGTATTTTTGCCGGCCTGCTGGTGCAGTGGCCGCTGGGCTGGTTGTCTGACCGTTACGACCGGGCGGTGCTGATCCGCAGCGTGGCAATAGGCCTGGCGCTGGCGGCTGCGCCATTGGCGATACTGCCCAGTGTGCCGCTGGAGATGCTGTTCGGAATCGGCTTCCTGATTTCGTTGCTGCAGTTTTGCCTGTACCCGCTGGCGGTGGCGTTTTCCAACGACCACGTGGAAAGCGAGCGGCGGGTGTCGCTGACGGCCATGCTGCTGGTGACCTATGGCGTGGGCGCGTGCATCGGGCCGTTGGCGGCAGGTGTGCTGATGAAGGTGCTGGGCGCGCAGATGCTCTATGCGTTCTTCGTTTTCTTCGCCCTGGTGCTGGTGTGGCGCATTCGGCCGAAAGCGGTTACCGGGCTGCACCAGGTGCAGGATGCACCGCTGGGCCACGTGGCGATGCCGGCGGCCGGTTCGCCCTTGTCGGCAGCGCTGGACCCTCGGGTGGATGAGCAGACCGTGCAGGACGTGATGCAGGCGCCAGTGGCTGCCGAGGATACAGAAGAGGACTTGCCGCAGAGGCAGGGGGCGACCAACCCAGAGACCGAGGCCAACCCACCGGTTTGACAGAGCCCGCCGCTGGCGGCGGGCGTCTTGGCCGGCTCAGGTGAGCTGTATGTTCTTGAACGTGAACACCAGCAGCTCACCGTCTTTGTTGCCCGCGTTCAGGAACCAGTGGTGAAGCTTTTCCTTGCCCCGGGTATAGACTTCCTTGGCCAGTGCAACCCGGTGCCCTTCGCTATCGCGAATGTAAAAACGGATCTGCTCGACGTCGTCGAAATTGCCGTCCCACTCGTCGAGGGCCTGGATTTTCCACTCCTGCCCCCCAAACCCTTGCCTATACAACAGCGGGGTCGAGTATGCGACGACCCTTCCTACAACGTGGCTAGCATAAAGTCCCAGCCAGCCATTGGCGTTCTTTCTCAGTTTGGAGCCAAAGTATTGCCAGGTATCCTCACCAGTGATGTCGTAGTGCAGCCGATCGCCGCTCTGCTTAATGAATTTGAAGTGAAAGGTCACGGGTTTGAAACTTGCCGGATCTCGCTGATCCTCGGTGCACAACCAGCCATCCTGATCCAGTGAGAACAAGGGATGAACGTAAACGGGGGTTTCGACAACCCCGACACGTCCATATTGGCAATGCAGTTCAGCGGTGAATGAGTTATGCAACATGTGGGCTCGCTCCTGGCAGTGACTGTGCTCGGTGTTGTCACCTTATGCAGTTCACCCTTCAGGGGGCGCCGGGCAGGTATTCCAGGCTCGCCGCGTATGGCTGGGGCTGAAATGCAAACGGGGCTGCATCAAGCAGCCCCGCTGGTCAGCATGTGCACAACTGCCGTTGCTTCAGTAATCGTCCTTGTCGAACCGCCGCGCTTCACGCTGCAGCTGGTACACAAAGCTCTCGATCTTGCGTTGCGACTGCCCGCTCAGGTTATGGAAGCGCACGCCAGCGAAGGTGGTGTTGATGTGCTCTTCATAGTGCAGGTGACGCAGTTCGACCATGGTGTCCACCAGGCCCAGCGGGTTACCCGCCTTGAAGCGCTCGTACACCTGGCCCAGTTGCAGGCGGCTTTCTACATCGCCTTCAAAACGCAGCTTGCAGCCGGTGGCCGAGATATCCAGCAGCTTGCCACGCAGGGCGCCGTTACCCTTCAGGTGGGTGCCATCGAGGATGATGTCGACCAGTTGCGACAGCTTCAGCGCGGCGCGGAAGGCGTTGCGGCGCTGGTGGTAGGTCATCTCTTGCGGCATGGCGCCGCTGTAGCAGCGGTGGCCGTCGACTTCGCTGATCTTCAGCGCGTGGTTGCATTCCCAGGCGATGCGCACGCCGTCGTGGAAGCCCTCAACGCGGAAGTGCTCGCCGTTTTCGATGAATTTTTCACCGTCGCGCGGGATCATCTCGTCCAGCGCCAGGGTGTTGCTTTCACGGTCCACGTGCACCACGTAGCTTTGGAAGCGCTGGCTGCGGTCATGGAAGGTGATGATCAGGGGGTCGTGGCTTTCCTGCAGTTGCCGCAAGTTGGCCGCAATCTCCAAGGGGGTGTTCAGCACCTTTGGCGGTTGCGGGGCTTCGGTTTCATTGAACACGGCTTATCGTTCTCCAGGCAAAAGCGACACACGCAAGTAACGGCATTTTGCCAGTATGTTCCGTGCCTTGATAGAAAAATCACACTTGGCTGAGGGCCCGTGGCTTGGCCAGCAGCGAGGTGCTGCCGCGGCTGTCGTAGAGCGACGGCGAGTCGCCGCCCATGAGGATTCTGATCTGGTTGTTGGTGACGTGTTGCTGCACCTGGATGATCCGGCCGTTGGTCTGGTTGACCTGCTGGCAGTCGTCCATCAGTTTCGACAGCATGTCGAGCCGCTGCAGCATCGCCTCGCCATGGGGCGATTGGGCGGCCACTGCTTGCACGCCAGTGCGATCGGCACTCAGGCCCAGGCTGCCGAGCAACTGGCTGCGGCGCTGGCCATGCTGCTCTAGCAAGATGATCAGCGACTGCTTGCGCGCCAGAATCTGTTCCAGCAGCGGCATGTCGCGGCCATGCAGGGCGATCGCTTCTTTATTCAGAAGGTCGAGCAGTTCCTGCATCGGGGCAATGTCATCTTCGATCAGTTGCAGCAAGGTGGTGTCGTGCATGGCTAACTCTTGGCTTTTCTAGCGTCCGTGAAGTCAGCGCGCCGAACGGTCAGCGCTGGGCTTCGAAATCGAGCAGTTTGCTGGCGATCTTGCCGGCATCGACCTGATAGCTGCCGTCGGCGATCGCCTGTTTCAACTGGGCCACACGGGCACTGTTGACGACTGGCTCGTCGCGCAGCTTGTCGCTGATCTTCTGCAACTGCTGTGCCTCTTGGCTGAGGTGTACCGCTTCTCCGCTGGCGCTGGTGGCCGCTTCCTGGCTGGCGGCCGGTTTTTCGGCGCTGCCGGGCGCGGTATTGCCGCGCACGCCGCCCGTGACGGACGGAGAGTTATTCAAACGACTGAAGTCGATGACCATGATCAGGAACCTCTGGGTATTTGGACGCTTGCCTTGTTTTCGGCCAACCCGAAAGAAACTTTAGGCACAAATGCATAGCCGCCTGTCAGCAAGCTCGCGAACCCGTTCTCTGACACAGTTTAGGAAATGCGGTTCCTCACTGCCAGCGCAATCGGTGGCTGGCTACATACTCACCTCGACCTGGCCCGGGCCGGTGACCCTGGCCTTGACCACCCGTTTGGAATTCAGGTTGCGTACCCGTATCTGTTCGCTCAGGCCGCCCTTGCTCAGGGCCTCGCCAGGCATGCGCACGCTGAGGCCGCCGCTGCGGGCGATGATCACCACCTGGTCGCCCTTGCGCACCACCTCGGCCTGCTCCAGATGCTGCGGGGTGAGCACCTGGTCGATCACCGTGGGGCGCAGCATCTTCATGCCCACCGCCTGGTCCAGTTCGGTCAGGAAACCCTGGCCAAGGGTGCCGACATCGCGCTCGCGCAGGGCCACGTCGCCTTCGCCCACCGTGTTATCGCGCTTGAGTGGGCGGGTGACCACCACCACGTCGCGGAACAGCCGTACCGTTGCCGGGACAAACACCGTCCACGGGGCCGCACTGTCGCAGCGCACCCGTACCGTTACCCGGCCAAGTGGCAGGGAAGGGCTTTCCAGCGAGGCGTCCAGCTGCTGGCTGCACAACGGCATGCGCAGGCGTGGGTCCAGCGGGTTGACCTGGATTTCATAGCGGCCGGGGGTCTGGGTGGTGGCCAGGTAATCTTCTACCGTGAATTCAAGAAACCCTTGGGTGACACCGATAAGCTGTTCAGGCAAGGTAAGCGCGTCCGCTACCGTGCGAACGCCGGGCGCCAGCAGGCACAGCGTGGCCAGCGAGCCAGTCAGCAGGCGCGTCAATCGTCGGAAAAATGTCGTTTTCGTATGCATGACGCTCAAAAAAGCAAAGCCCGTGCCGACTCGTAACTTGAGTTGCAACGAAAGGCTGAAAGATTAAGGAGTCTGGCATGGCGGGTGTTATGGATTCGGTCAACCAGCGCACGCAGCTGGTGGGGCAGAATCGCCTGGAATTGCTGCTGTTCCGCCTCAATGGCGAACAGCTTTATGGCATCAACGTGTTCAAGGTCAGGGAAGTGCTGCAATGCCCTGCGCTGACCCTGCTGCCCAAGGCGCACCCTGTGGTGCGTGGCGTTGCCAACATTCGCGGGGCGACCATCCCGATCCTCGACTTGTCGATGGCCACCGGGTTGCGGCCACTGCAGGAAGAAACACGCAACAGCTTCGTGATCATCACCGAGTACAACACCAAGACCCAGGGCTTCCTGGTGCACTCGGTAGAGCGCATCGTCAACATGAACTGGGAAGAGATCCATCCGCCACCCAAGGGCACCGGCCGTGACCACTACCTGACCGCGGTCACTCGGGTGGACAACCGCATGGTCGAAATCATCGACGTGGAGAAGGTGCTGGCCGAGGTTTCGCCGTCGTCCGAATCGGTGTCGGCCGGGGTGATCGATGCCGAGGTGCAGGACAAGGCCGTGCTGATGCGGGTGCTTACCGTCGATGATTCGTCGGTGGCGCGCAAACAGGTCAGCCGCTGCCTGCAGACCGTGGGGGTGGAAGTCGTGGCACTCAATGATGGCCGTCAGGCACTGAACTACCTGCGTCAGCTGGTGGATGAGGGCAAAAAGCCTGAAGAAGAGTTCCTGATGATGATCTCGGACATTGAAATGCCGGAAATGGACGGCTATACGCTAACGGCGGAGATCCGCAGCGACCCGCGCATGCAAAAATTGCACATCTGCCTGCATACTTCGCTTTCCGGGGTGTTCAACCAGGCAATGGTCAAGAAGGTCGGCGCCGATGACTTCCTGGCCAAGTTCAAGCCGGACGACCTGGCCCAGCGGGTGGTCGACCGGATCAAGGCAGCGCATTGAAGCAGCCGGGGGCGCGCCCCCGGCACCAGTGATTGAAAAGAGGCGGCAAGAGTGTCTACGGGTAATTTGGATTTCGAACAGTTCCGGGTATTCCTGGAGAAAGCCTGTGGCATCCTGCTGGGCGAAAATAAGCAGTACCTGGTTTCCAGCCGTCTCAACAAGCTGATGGAGCAACAGGGCATCAAGAGCCTGGGTGAACTGGTGCAGCGCATCCAGGCCCAGCCCCGCGGTGGTTTGCGTGAGCAGGTGGTGGATGCGATGACCACCAACGAAACCCTGTGGTTTCGCGATACCTACCCGTTCGAAGTGCTGAAGAACAAGGTGATCCCCGAGTTCATCCGCAACAACCCCGGCCAGCGCCTGCGCATGTGGTCGGCGGCCTGTTCGTCGGGGCAGGAGCCGTATTCCATTTCGATGGCCATCGACGAGTTCGAGCGTAGCAACCTTGGCCAGTTGAAGATGGGTGCGCAGATCGTTGCCACCGACTTGTCAGGCACCATGCTCACCAACTGCAAGACCGGTGAGTACGACAGCCTGGCCATTGCCCGCGGTTTGTCCCAGGAACGCCTGCAACGCTACTTCGACCCCAAGGGGGCGGGGCGCTGGGCGGTCAAGCCGGCGATTCGCAGTCGCGTCGAGTTCCGCTCGTTCAACCTGCTTGACAGCTATGCCAGCCTGGGCAAGTTCGACATTGTGTTCTGCCGCAACGTGCTGATCTACTTCTCGGCACAGGTGAAGCGCGACATCCTGCTGCGCATTCACAGCACACTGAAGCCGGGTGGCTACCTGTTCCTTGGCGCCTCGGAGGCGCTGAACGGGTTGCCGGACCATTACCAGATGGTCCAGTGCAGCCCGGGGATCATCTACCAGGCCAAGTAATCAAGAGGGCCGGCAGCGAAAACTGCCGGCCTTTTTGCTGTATGTGCCGGCCTCTTCGCGGGTAAACCCGCTCCCACAGGTTCGGTGCCGCCCTCAGGTCTTGCACAGGTCCTTGTGGGAGCGGGTTTACCCGCGAAGGGGCCGGTGCAGGAAAAACACTGACGTCAATTTTTTGGTTTGCCGCTTTTGCCGCCCGGCAATTGCCGCTTTCGCCGCCCAAGGCGGAAGGCCTTTGCCGCTTTTCTGGCATCACCCTGACACCACCCCACCTCGAAAGCCCATGTTTCCGGGCTTTGCACTGATTGGCACAGCCCTTGCTATACCTTGCTCAACGAAATTCCGGTCAACCTCTGAAGGTTTCCCCGACATGAGCATCAGCTTCGACAAGGCGCTTGGTATTCACGAAAAGGCCATGGGCTTCCGCGCCCAGCGCGCCGAAGTGCTGGCCAACAACATCGCCAACGCCGACACGCCCAATTACAAGGCGCGTGACATGGACTTTGCCTCTGTGCTCGCCGCCGAAAGCGACAAGCAGCAGAGCGGCCGCTTCGCCATGGACCGCACCAATAGCCGTCACATCGAAGCCGAAGGCCTCGCCATCGCGGCCGACGATACCCTCAAGTACCGCACGCCGCTGCAGCCATCGATTGACCAGAACACCGTGGACGCGCAGATCGAGCAATCGAACTACACCGAAAACGCCATTGGCTTCCAGGCCAGCTTCACCTTGCTCAACAGCAAATTCAAAGGGCTGGTATCGGCCCTGCGGGGAGAATGATCATGTCCCTTTCCAGCGTCTTCAACATTGCCGGTAGCGGCATGAGCGCGCAGAACACGCGCCTGAACACCGTAGCTTCCAACATTGCCAACGCCGAAACCGTCTCGTCGAGCATCGATCAGACCTACCGCGCTCGCCACCCGGTGTTCGCCACCACCTTCCAGGATGCGCAGGCCGGCACCAGCCAGTCGCTGTTCGAAGACCAGGGTGAAGCAGGGCAGGGCGTACAGGTAAAAGGCATCGTCGAAGACCAGAGCACCCTGGAGGCTCGCTACGAGCCAAACCACCCGGCGGCGAACAAGGACGGCTACGTCTACTACCCGAACGTCAATGTAGTCGAGGAGATGGCTGACATGATCTCCGCGAGCCGTGCGTTCCAG
This sequence comes from Pseudomonas sp. TSO6, assembly GCF_056098905.1. Lineage (NCBI taxonomy): Bacteria > Pseudomonadati > Pseudomonadota > Gammaproteobacteria > Pseudomonadales > Pseudomonadaceae > Pseudomonas > Pseudomonas sp. TSO6. Next base: position 144,166 of record NZ_JBLZWV010000020.1, read on the forward strand.
ACCAACGCCGAGCTGATGAACACGGCCAAGAGCATGATGCAGAAAGTTCTGACTCTCGGGCAGTGATAGGAAACCGACATGACCACTACCAACTCCACCTCTGACGTCGGCAGCGCGTACCTGACCTCGCTGCAACAGCAGAGGTCGAAGACCGACAGCAGCACCGGCGCTGCCGGCAGCGCGCTGGGCAAAGATGCCTTTCTGCAGTTGCTGGTTACCCAGATGAAGAACCAGAACCCGCTCGATCCGCAGGAAAACGGCGAGTTCGTGGCACAGCTGGCGCAGTTCAGCAGCCTCGAGAGCATGCAGTCGCTCAATGACTCGGTGACCTACATCGCGGCTGGGCTGCAGTCCTCGCAGGCGCTGCAGGCTTCGTCGCTGGTCGGGCGCAATGTGATTGTCCAGACCGACAAGGCCGTGGTCGACACCAGCAAGGATATGAAAGGCACGGTCAACCTGACGTCGTCCAGCACTGCTACCTCGGTGGGCATCTACGACAAGGACGACAAGCTGGTCCGCACCCTCGACCTGGGTACCCAGAAAGCCGGCAAGGTCGACTTTACCTGGAATGGCCTGAACGACGACGGCGAAGCAGCGCCAGCCGGTACCTACACCTTCAAGGCTACTGCCTCGATCGACGGCAAGGCCACGGCCATGACCACCAACCTGCCGGCCTCGGTCACCAGCGTGACCATGGGCACCAACGGTTCGGAGATGACACTCAACCTGGCCGGGCTAGGCAGTGTTGCGCTTTCCAAAATCCAAAGCATCGGCATCTAGGGCCTGAGCAAAACGACAGGAGTTAAACATGTCTTTCAATACCGGCCTTAGCGGCCTCTATGCAGCAAACAAGGCCCTGAACGTTACCGGCAACAACATTGCCAACGTTGCCACCACCGGCTTCAAGTCGTCGCGCGCCGAGTTCGCCGACCAGTACTCCAACTCCATTCGCGGCACCAGTGCCGGCAAGAACGTGGTGGGCACTGGCGTGAAGACTGCCGCCGTGTCGCAGATGTTCACCCCGGGCAACATCAATGGCACAGGCCAGGCGCTGGACATGGCCATCGATGGCAACGGCTTCTTCGTGATGAACGACAACGGTTCGAAGATCTACACCCGTGCCGGTGCCTTCTACAGCGACAAGGACGGCTACGTGGTCAGCTCGTCGGGCGCCAACCTGCAAGGTTATGCAGTGGATGCCAACGGCAAGATCATCCAGGGTGTGCTGACCAACCTGCAGATCGACACCTCGAACCTGACGCCGAACCCCACCGGTCGCATCTCCGAGAACGTCAACCTCAACTCCACCGCGACTGCACCCACCCAGGCGCCGTTCGATCCGACCAATACCGGCACCTACAACTACACGTTCAATACCGACGTGTACGACAGCCAGGGTAACGCGCACCAACTGAACCAGTACTTCGTCAAGGACGCCACCAGCAACTCCTGGACCATGTACACCACCATCGACGGGCGCAACCCGGCCGACCCGACCTCGACCACGCCGCTGGCCAACAAGCTGCCGTTCAAGTCTGACGGCACCCTGGACACCGCCTCGATGACGGAAGGTCCGGTAGCCGGCGGCATGACCATAGCCGCCAACAAGACCTTCACCCTCAGTAACTGGATCCCGGCACAGAAGAACGCGGCCGGTATATGGGGTGCCAACGGCGCTACCGCCAACGTTGCCGGGGTGAACCTGGACATGCTCGGTACCACCCAGTACAACGCCGCCTCCGCCACCACCGCGAAGAGCCAGGACGGCTTTGCCACCGGTGAGCTGTCCGGCCTGACCATCGACGAAAGCGGCAACATGTTCGCCAACTTCACCAACGGCCAGGACAAGGTGATCGGCCAGGTGGCTATCGCCAACTTTGCCAACCTGCAGGGCCTGACCCCGATTGGTGGCACCAACTGGAAAGAGTCCTACGCCTCGGGCGTGCCGGTGATCGGCGCCCCGGACACCGGTACCTTGGGCCAGATTACCGGCGGTGCACTGGAAGACTCCAACGTCGACCTGACCGGCGAGCTGGTCAACCTGATCAAGGCGCAGAGCAACTACCAGGCGAACGCCAAGACCATTTCCACCGAAAGCACCATCATGCAGACCATCATCCAGATGACCTGATGGCCGCCTGCTAGTGTGGTTTTGTCTGTAATTGGGGCTGCCTTGCAGCCCATCGCCGGCAAGCCAGCTCCCCCAGGAGGTTGCAATCCCCTGTGGGAGCTGGCTTGCCGGCGATGGGCCGCAAAGCGGCCCCAGGTTCTTCAAGGTTCACGCCCATGAAACGGCTAATGCTCACCGCCCTCCTGGCCATGGCCTTGCCGCTCTCGGCCGCTCCCGCCCCGTTCTACCAATGGCAAAGCCTGGCCACCGGCCGCTACCTGTGCTCGGCCAACAACCCGGGCGAGGGCTGGGTACGCCATTCCGGCCCCTACAACAACGCCGCTTGCCGCACCTTCTGACAAGCCCTTGCCGCAGGCGGCAAACTTCCGCCGACAAACTGACGTTTGTTGCCCCTTGCCGCGCTGAAACCCCCGTAAACAGGCGGTTTCAGACTTGGTTCGATTATTGCTTCCAACCTGCCCAGTGACAGCGCGGCAGCGACGCGCAGAGGAGATACTGTGGACAAGTTGCTTTATGTGGCCATGACCGGCGCCAGCCAGAACGCGCTGGCGCAGAAGGCCCACGCCAACAACCTGGCGAACATTTCCACCAACGGCTTTCACCGCGACCTGGAGCAGGCCCGGTCGATGCCGGTGTTCGGCGACAGCTTTCCGGCGCGCGCCTTTGCCATGACCGAGCGCCCGGCCACCGACTTCAGCGAAGGCCCGTTGGTCGAGACCGGTCGTGACCTGGATGTTGCTGTGACCGGCAAGGGCTTCATCGCCGTACAGGCACCGGACGGCAGCGAAGCCTACGTGCGTACCGGCAGCCTGAACATCGACGCCCTTGGCGTGCTGCGTGCCGGCAACGGCATGCCGGTGATCGGCAACGGTGGCCCTATTGCCATCCCGCCGGAGCAGAAGGTTGAGGTCGGCGCCGACGGCACCCTCAGCATTCGCTCCATGGGTGAAGGCCCGCGGGTGATGGCCGAGGTCGACCGCATCAAGCTGGTCAACCCGGACACCAAAGGGCTGGTGAAAGGCCCGGACGGCCTGATCCACACCACCTCCGGCCAGCCGGCCGACGCCGACGTCAACGTACGAGTGGTGGCGGGCTTCCTGGAAGGCAGCAACGTCAACGCTGTCGAGGAAATGACCTCGGTGCTGGCGCTGTCCCGCCAGTTCGAACTGCACGTCAAGATGATGAACACGGCCAAGGAAGGCGACGAAGCCATGGCTCGGGTTTTGCAAATCGGCTAATCACTTTTGAACGGGTGCCGTAAAACAGGCGCACGAGGAGAAACTACATGCTTCCGGCTCTTTGGGTCGCTAAAACCGGCCTGTCCGCCCAGGACACCAACCTGACGGTCATTTCCAACAACCTGGCCAACGTCTCCACCACCGGCTTCAAGCGTGATCGCGCCGAATTCGCGGACCTGCTCTACCAGATCAAGCGTCAGCCTGGCGCGCAGTCGACCCAGGACAGCGAGCTGCCTTCGGGCCTGCAGGTGGGTACCGGTGTGCGCATTGTCGGTACGCAAAAAAGCTTCGTGGCCGGCAGCCTGCAAACCACTGAGAACCCGCTGGACATGGCGGTCAACGGCCGTGGTTTCTTCCAGATCCTGCAGCCGGACGGCACCGTGTCGTACACCCGTGACGGCACCTTCCACCTGAACTCCGACGGCCAGATCGTCACCGCCAACGGCTACGCCCTGGAGCCTGCCGTTGTCGTGCCGAACGACGCGCAAACCTTCACCGTCGGCCAGGACGGCACCGTGTCGATCACCACGGCCGGCAACCCTGCAGCGCAGGTGATCGGCAACATCCAGACTGCCGACTTCATCAACCCGGCTGGCCTGCAGGCCATCGGCGACAACCTGTTCCTGGAAACTGCCGCCAGTGGCGCGCCGCAAGTGGGCACCCCGGGCCTGAACGGTTTCGGTACCACCCAGCAGCAGACCCTGGAAAACTCCAACGTCAGCACCGTGGAAGAGCTGGTGAACATGATCACCACCCAGCGCGCCTACGAGATGAACTCCAAGGTCATCTCCACCGCCGACCAGATGCTGTCGTTCGTGACCCAACAGCTCTAAGCCCTGTCGCTTCGTTACACCCGTGAGGTATGCACCATGAATCGTCTGTTGTCCGTGTTCGCCCTGGGGGGGGCGGTGTTGCTGGCAGGTTGCGTCGGCCCGACGCCCAAGCCCAACGACCCGTACTACGCGCCGGTACTGCCGCGCACCCCGTTGCCGGCAGCGGCCAACAACGGTTCCATCTACCAGGCCGGTTTCGAGCAGAACCTGTACAGCGACCGCAAGGCGTTCCGGGTGGGTGACATCATCACCATCACCCTCAACGAGAAAACGTCGGCCAGCAAGAACGCAGGTTCGCAGATCCAGAAGAACAGCAAGGCCGACATCGGCCTGACCTCGCTGTTCGGCAGCACACCGAACACCAACAACCCGTTCGGTGGCGGTGACCTGTCGCTGGAGGCCGGCTACAACGGCGAACGCGCCACCAAGGGCGACAGCAAGGCCACCCAGGGCAACACCCTGACCGGTTCGATTACCGTGACCGTGGCCGAAGTGCTGCCCAACGGCATCATCGCCGTGCGCGGCGAGAAGTGGCTGACCCTGAACACCGGCGAAGAGCTGGTGCGCATTGCCGGCATGATCCGCGCCGACGACATCGCCACCGACAACACCGTGCCGTCCACCCGTGTGGCCGACGCGCGCATCACCTATTCCGGTACCGGCTCGTTCGCCGATGCCAGCCAGCCCGGGTGGCTGGACCGCTTCTTCATCAGCCCGCTTTGGCCTTTCTGAGTACGGATGACCATGTTCAACGTGAGGCAGCTGATTGCCGCAACCCTGCTCCTGTCCTGTGCCTTCGGTGCGCAGGCAGAGCGCCTGAAGGACATCGCCAGCATTTCTGGCGTGCGTTCCAACCAGTTGATCGGTTACGGCCTGGTGGTGGGGCTGAACGGCACGGGTGACCAGACCACCCAGACACCGTTCACCCTGCAAACCTTCAACAACATGCTGTCGCAGTTCGGCATCAAGGTGCCGGCCGGCTCCGGCAACGTGCAGCTGAAGAACGTCGCGGCGGTGTCGGTGCATGCCGACCTGCCGGCGTTCGCCAAGCCCGGTCAGGTGGTGGACATTACCGTGTCGTCGATCGGTAACTCCAAGAGCCTGCGTGGCGGCAGCCTGCTGATGACCCCGCTCAAGGGTATCGACGGCAACGTCTACGCCATCGCCCAGGGCAACCTGGTGGTGGGGGGCTTTGACGCCGAAGGCCGTGACGGCTCGAAGATTACCGTCAACGTTCCGTCGGCCGGTCGCATCCCCGGGGGGGCCAGTGTCGAGCGGGCCGTGCCGAGCGGCTTCAACCAGGGCAACACCTTGACCCTGAACCTCAACCGCCCCGACTTCACCACCGCCAAGCGCATCGTCGACAAGGTCAACGACCTGCTCGGCCCCGGCGTGGCCCAGGCCGTGGATGGTGGTTCGGTGCGAGTCAGTGCGCCGATGGACCCAAGCCAGCGCGTGGATTATCTGTCGATCCTCGAAAACCTCGAAATCGACCCGGGCCAGGCGGTTGCCAAGGTCATCATCAACTCGCGCACCGGTACCATCGTCATCGGCCAGAACGTCAAGGTGTCGCCGGCAGCGGTGACCCACGGCAGCCTGACCGTGACCATCACCGAAGACCCGATCGTCAGCCAGCCGGGGGCGTTCTCCAATGGCCAGACGGCTGTGGTGCCACGCTCGCGGGTAAACGCCGAGCAGGAAGCCAAGCCGATGTTCAAGTTCGGCCCGGGCACCACGCTGGATGAGATCGTCCGCGCGGTGAACCAGGTGGGCGCAGCCCCCGGCGACCTGATGGCCATTCTCGAAGCCCTGAAACAGGCCGGCGCCTTGCAGGCCGACCTGATCGTGATCTGAGGACGGCGCGGATGAACATCAAAAGCCAGGTTTCCGGCAGTGCCGACAGCGGCGCCTATACCGACCTCAACCGCCTGAGTGCGCTCAAGCACGGTGACCGCGACAGCGAAGCCAACGTGCGCAAGGTGGCCCAGGAGTTCGAGTCGCTGTTCATCAGTGAAATGCTCAAGGCCTCGCGCAAGGCCAGCGACGTGCTGGCTGATGACAACCCGATGAACACCGAAACGGTCAAGCAGTACCGCGACATGTACGACCAGCAGCTGGCCGTGAGCATGTCCCGCGAAGGTGGTGGTATCGGTCTGCAGGATGTGCTGGTGCGCCAGCTGACCAAGGGCCGCAGTGCGTCGATCAACACCAGCCCGTTCCCGCGTGCAGATGGCAGTGGCCCGGCGCTGTGGGGCAACAAGGTGGCGGAGCCGGTGCATGCCACGGACTCGGCCACCCCCCGCAACGACGTCGCCGCGCTCAACTCGCGGCGCCTGGCCTTGCCGAGCAAGCTTACCGACCGCCTGCTGGCCGGCATCGTGCCATCGGCCGCCACGGCCAATAACGCCGCCGTGCCGGCCCGTGACGGCCAGCAAGTGGCCAAGGCCTTCGCTGTGCCTGATAACGGCCTGCGCATTGTCGGCCGCGCCGTGGCCCAGCCGCCGCTGGCGCCGAACAAGGCGTTTACCGACAGTGACGAATTCGTCGCCACCATGTTGCCGATGGCCGAGCAAGCGGCCAAGCGCATTGGTATCGACCCACGCTACCTGGTGGCCCAGGCCGCGCTGGAAACCGGCTGGGGCAAATCGGTGATGCGCAATACCGATGGCAGCAGCAGCCACAACCTGTTCGGCATCAAGGCCACCGGCAACTGGCAGGGTGAGCAGGCACGGGCGATCACCAGCGAGTTCCGCGATGGCCAGTTCGTCAAGGAAACCGCAGCGTTCCGCAGCTATGACTCGTACCAGGACAGCTTCCACGACCTGGTGAACCTGCTGCAGGGCAATTCTCGCTATCAAGATGCGCTGGACTCGGCCGATAACCCTGAGCAGTTTGCAAGAGAGCTGCAGAAGGCAGGTTACGCGACCGACCCGGGCTATGCGAAGAAGATCATCAGCATCGCCCAGCAAATGCAGTCAACCCCGCAATACGCCATGGCTGGCAGAACCACGAATCTATAAAAGGACTAAATCATGTCGAGCCTGATTTCCATCGGCCTGAGTGGCCTGAGTGCCAGCCAGGCGGCCTTGTCGGTAACCAGTAACAACATCGCCAACGCCGCGACCAGTGGCTACTCGCGCCAGCAGACGGTTCAGGCGGCGGGGGCCTCGCACAACATCGGCGCGGGGTTCCTGGGTACTGGTACCACGCTGGCGGACGTGCGCCGCATCTACAGCTCGTATCTGGACAACCAGCTGCAGACCGCTACCTCGCTGCAAGCGGACTCGGTTGCCTTCCAGGACCAGATCACCAGCATCGACAAACTGCTGGCCGACCGCGATACCGGCATCAGTTCGGTCCTTACAGCGTTCTTCTCGGCCCTGCAGACGGCGGCGGCCAAGCCCGGTGACGTTGCCTCCCGGCAGCTGTTGCTGACCCAGGCGCAAACCCTGAGCAACCGCTTCAACGCGGTGAGCACTCAGCTGACCCAGCAGAACGAAACGATCAACTCCCAGCTCGACACCATGGCTGGCCAGGTCAACAAGCTCACCGCCAGCATTGCCGAATACAACAAGCAGATCGCGGCGGCCTCGGGCACCGGCAACACGCCCAACAGCCTGCTGGATGCGCGCAGCGAAGCAGTGCGCCAGCTCAACGAGCTGGTTGGCGTGACCGTACAGGAACGTGACGGCAACTACGACGTTTACCTGGGCAGCGGCCAGTCGCTGGTGACCGGCAACAAGGCCAACACCTTGTCGGTGCAGCCGGGTACTGCCGACAAGAGCCAGGCCAGCCTGCGCATCAACTATGAGTCGTTCAGCTCCGACGTGACCTCGGTGGTAACCGGTGGCGCGATCGGCGGCCTGGTGCGTTACCGCCAGGACGTGCTGATACCGTCCATGAACGAACTGGGCCGTGTTGCCCTGGTGGTGTCGGACAGCATCAACAGCCAGCTGGGGCAGGGCCTGGATGCCAATGGCCAGTTTGGCAGCTCGCTGTTCTCCAGCATCAACAGCGCCACTGCCGTTGCCCAGCGCAGCCTGGCTTCGTCGAACAACAGCACCGGCTCCGGCAACCTGGACGTGACCATCGCCAACAGCGGTGCGCTGACCACCTACGACTACGAGGTGAAGTTCACCAGCGCCAACCAGTACAGCGTGCGCCGCTCCGACGGCACCGACATGGGCAGCTTCGACCTCAGCACCGACCCGGCGCCGGTGATCGACGGCTTCAGCCTGTCGCTGAAAGGCGGTGGCCTGGCGGCCGGCGACAGCTTCAAGGTGATCCCTACCCGTGCGGCGGCCGGCAGCATCACCACTACCCTGACCGATGCCAACAAACTGGCCTTCGCCGGGCCGATCAGTGCTGCGGCAGGCAGTGGCAACAGCGGTACCGGCACCATCACCCAGCCTACGCTGGGCGAATCGCTGGATATCTATGGCGGTGCCGACACTGCACTGATCCAGCAGTCGATTCGCGACTCGATGCCGGTGCGCGTAGTGTTCGACGCCGCCAGCGGTGGCTCCCAGGGCTACAAGCTGTTCGATGCCAAGGGCACCCAGATCGGCACTGGCAGCGTGGTCCCGGGTACCGACAACAAGCTGTCGGTGGCTGTGCCAATGCTGGATGCTGCCGGGCAGCCGATTCTCGATGGCAGCGGCAACCCGCGCACGTTCAGCGTCGAGACCACCATCGGCGGCAGCCCGGCGGCCAATGACAGCTTTACGCTGTCGTTCAATGCCGACGGCAAGGCCGACAACCGCAACGCCACGGCGCTGCTGGGCCTGCAGACCAAATCGACGGTGAACACCGGTTCCGGCGGTGGCACCAGCTTCACGTCGGCCTATGCCTCGCTGGTCGAGCGCGTGGGCGCCAAGGCCAACCAGGCGACCATCGACACCACGGCGACCGAGGCGGTACTCAAGTCCGCCAGCGAAAGCCGCAGTGCGGTGTCTGGCGTCAACCTCGATGACGAGGCGGCCAGCCTGGTGAAATTCCAGCACTACTACACGGCTTCGTCGCAAATCATCAAGGCGGCGCAAGAAACCTTCAGCACCCTGATCAATGCCTTGTAAGGAGTAGACTCTCGTGCGTATTTCCACTGCTCAGTTCTATGAGGCCAGCGCCAGTAGCTACTCCAAGAACTTCTCCACCATGAACAAGACCAACGATCAGGTCACGTCGGGTATTCGCATCCAGACCGCGGCCGATGACCCGGTCGGCGCGGCGCGTCTGCTGCTGCTGCAACAGCAGCAGTCGCTGCTGGACCAGTACAGCGGCAACATCAACACGGTGAGCAACGCGCTGCTGCAGGAGGAGAGCGTGCTCTCCACCATCAACGACGCCATGCAGCGCGCCAGCGAGCTGGCGATCCGTGCTGGCGGCCCTGGGGTTACCGACTCTGACCGTGTGGCCATCAGTACCGAGCTGAAAGAGATCGAGGCCAACATCTTCGGCCTGCTCAACTCGCGCGATGCCAACGGCGACTACATGTTCGGCGGCTCCAAGAGCACCACGCCACCCTATGTGCGCAACTCCGACGGCACCTACAGCTACAACGGCGACCAGACCCAGCTGAGTCTGCAGGTGTCCGACACCCTGAATCTGGCCACCAACGACACCGGCTTCACCATCTTCGATTCCGCCAGCAACAAGAGCCGCACGCAGTCGACCCTGGTGGTGCCCGCCACTGACGATGGCGTGGTCGGGGTATCGTCTGGCCTGATGACCTCGAGTACCAGCTACAACAACAGCTTTACCGCCGGCCAGCCGTACAAGCTGACCTTCACCAGCGCGACCCAGTACACCATCACCGATGCAAGTGGCAGGGACATCACCTCTGAAACCGCCACCAACGGTACTTTCGACAGCAAGACCGAAGGCGCCAACAGCATTGCCCTGCGTGGCGTCGAGTTTGAAATCACCGTTACCGTGGAGGAGGGCGCCGATGCCGACGCCGCGGTGGCAGGGCGCGAGTTTTCGCTGGCGGCGCGCCCGGACTCGTTCAACACCACCCGCAACGCCAGCAACACCTCCAGCGCCCAGGTCACCAGCGGCACCGTGACCGACGAAGCGGCTTATCGCAGCACTTTCCCCAGCAACGGGGCTGTGATCAAGTTCACCGGGCCTGGCGCCTACGAGCTCTACGCCCAGCCGCTGACGGCTGACAGCAAGGCAGTGGCCACGGGCACCTACACCGCACCAGCCTTGACGGTGGCGGGTGTCACGTATCAGGTGAGCGGTACGCCGGAGGCGGGTGACCAGTTCGCGGTTACCGCCAATACGCACCAGAACCAGAATGTTCTGGAAACCCTCAGCCAGTTGCGTGCTGCGCTGGATACGCCGGTAACGGGTGTAGGCCAGGCCAATGCGCTGAAGGATGCGGCGGCGTCGGCAATCGCCAACCTGGCCAGTGCCCGTGAGCAGGTCGATATCACCCGTGGTTCGATCGGTGCCCGTGGCAATTCGCTGGAGATCCAGCGCCAGGAAAACACCAGCCTGGGCCTGGCCAACAAGACCACCCAGAACGCCATCGGCAACACCGACATGTCGCAGGCGGCCATCACCCTCACCTTGCAGCAGGCCATGCTGGAGGCCTCGCAGCTGGCCTTCTCGCGCATTTCGCAGCTGAGCCTGTTCAACAAGCTCTAATCTGTCTTGCTGAAACCGGGGCCGCAAAGCGGCCCCGGCTTTTTCATGCCCGCGAAAATTCTGGTTTCTCACGCCCTCGGCACGGCTTTCGTAGCATTTCAATGTGACCAATGAGTCAAAACGATCATCTTCCCTGTATTCTATGCAGCAGCTGTTGCAGCATTTTGTTACCGGTGCGCAGGTGAGCCCTGCCTTCAACCTCTGGCGGTGAAGCGCCCCGGTATTTGGCGCCCTCAATTCATCGAGTGGTGGTCTTTGGCTGTTTTCATTGGGAAGCCAGAATGATTGGCATCAAAAGCATTGCGAGTTACGTGCCTACCGCTGGCCTGGACAACTACGTCCAGGGTGCGAAGTTTGGCAAGGACGAAGAGTTCATGTTCGGCAAGATCGGCGCGTCGTTCCTGCCGCGCAAGGCCGAAGAGCAAGAAACCTCCGACCTGTGCGTAGAAGCCGCCCGGGCCCTGTTTGCCAGCAACCCTGACCTTGATCCGCAGTCGATCGATGCGCTGATCGTGGTCACCCAGAACGGTGACGAAGAAGGTCTGCCGCACACCGCAGCCATCGTCCAGAGCAAGCTTGGCCTGTCTACCCGCGTGGCGGCGTTCGATGTGTCGCTGGGTTGCTCCGGCTATGTGTATGGCCTGTACGCGATCAAAGGCTTCATGGAAGCGGCAGGGCTGAAAAACGGCCTGCTGATCACGGCCGACCCGTATTCGAAGATCGTCGACCCGGAAGACCGCAACACCACCATGCTGTTCGGCGATGCCGCCACAGCCACCTGGATGGGTGAAGACGCGGTCTGGAACCTGGGCCAGGCGCGATTTGGCACTGACGGCTCCGGTGCCGAGCACCTGAAAGTCACTGACGGCAAGTTCTTCATGAACGGCCGCCAAGTGTTCAACTTCGCCCTGGTCAAGGTGCCGGCGCACCTGCACGAGCTGCTGGATGCCAGTGGCCTGAAGTCTTCGGATATCGACGCGTTCTGCATCCACCAGGGCAGTGCGGCGATTGTCGACGCCGTGGCGCGGCGCTTCGAAGAGCAGCACCCGGAGAAGTTCGTCAAGGACATGCTGGAAACCGGCAATACCGTGTCCTCCAGTGTGCCGCTGCTGCTGCAGAAGCACATGCTCGACGGCAGCTGGAAGCGCGTGGCGATCAGCGGCTTTGGCGTAGGCCTGTCGTGGGGCTCGGCCATCCTGTACCGCGACTGATCCCCCAGCAGTCCCAAAAGCGCCCGGCGGCCACCGCCCGGCGCTTTTTTTTGCCTGCAAGATTCTGTGGCGTGGCGCCGCTTTCTGGGGGAGCGAGCATGCCCGCGAAGGAGGCGACTCGGTGGATGGCACCGGCTTTGCCGGTGTTCGCGGGCGCGCCCGCTCCCACAGATGGAGTGGCTGGCTGGTGAGCTTAAGCTGGATTTGGAGTGGTTTTTGACGCCAATAAACCGCCTTAACCCCTTGATTTATCGGGGCTGGCCCCATGCCAGCATTTTTTTTTCGAAAAACCCCTCAAGCATCCCGCGCACCCGACGATAACTATTACGAAGGTTCTCTAGGCCAGTCCGGCGGTTGCCAAGGCCGGAAGCCGCAGTACCCATCCAACGAGGATTTCGTCATGGCTTTAACTGTAAACACCAACATTGCGTCGATCACTACTCAGGGCAACCTGACCAAGGCTAGCAACGCTCAGACCACTTCGATGCAGCGTCTGTCCTCGGGTCTGCGTATCAACAGCGCTAAAGACGACGCTGCCGGCCTGCAGATCGCCAACCGTCTGACCAGCCAGATCAACGGCCTGGGCCAGGCTGTGAAGAACGCCAACGACGGTATCTCGATCGCCCAGACCGCTGAAGGTGCAATGCAGGCTTCGACCGACATCCTGCAAAAAATGCGTACCCTGGCCCTGTCCTCGGCTACTGGCTCCCTGAGCGCCGACGACCGTAAGTCGAACAACGACGAATACCAGGCTCTGACCGCTGAGCTGAACCGTATCTCGGAAACCACCACCTTCGGTGGCCAGAAGCTGCTGGACGGTTCGTACGGCACCAAGGCCATCCAGGTCGGCGCCAACGCCAACGAAACCATCAACCTGGCGCTGGACAACGTTTCGGCTAAGAGCATCGGCTCGCAGCAGATCAAGTCGGGCACTATCGCGCCTAGCGCCAGCGGTGTGGCCGCAGCTGATCTGGTTGTAACCGGCAACGGTCAGAGCAAAACCGTAAGCTACGGTGCAGGTGCTTCGGCTAAAGACATCGCAGCCCAGCTCAATGGCTCGATCGGCGGTCTGACTGCAGCTGCCAGCACTGAAGTCAAACTGGCTGTTGCCAGCGGCGCAGCTGCCACCCCAGCCAACTTCGACCTGACTGTAGGCGGTAGCACTGTCAGCTTCATCGGTGTTAAAGACACTGCAAGCCTGGCTGATCAGCTGAAGTCCAACGCCGCCAAGCTGGGTATCAGCGTCAACTATGACGAATCGACCAAGAGCCTGTCGGTGAAGTCGGACACTGGCGAGAACCTGAAATTCACCTCCAAAGCAGGCGCTGCCGCCATCTCTGTCGGTGCTAAGGATGGCAATGGTGCTTTCCCTGGCTCGCTGACCACGCTGTCCGCTACTGCTAACGCCACATCGGTTGTCACTGGCCAGGTTTCCCTGGACTCCGCCAAAGGTTACTCGGTAGCCAACGGTGCCACCGGTACTGGTGCTACCGCCCTGTTCGGCGGTGCTTCGGTTTCTTCGACCAAGACAACCATCGCCGATACCGATGTTACTGATGCCGTCAACGCCCAGAACGCCCTGGCCGTTATCGACAAGGCCATCGGTTCGATCGACAGCGTCCGTTCGGGCCTGGGCGCTACCCAGAACCGTCTGCAAACCACCGTCGACAACCTGCAGAACATCCAGAAGAACTCCACCGCTGCCCGCTCCACCGTGCAGGACGTGGACTTCGCTTCGGAAACTGCCGAGCTGACCAAGCAGCAGACGCTGCAGCAGGCTTCGACTGCGATCCTGTCGCAGGCTAACCAGCTGCCATCTTCGGTCCTGAAACTGCTCCAGTAATTCAGGCGCCTGAGTAAAGGGTGAAAGGGCGCGTTTACGTGCCCTTTCACCCTTTTTGACATGAGGAGTTCGAAACATGGACATGAGTGTCAAGCTGAGCCAGGTGTATCCGTCTGTGTTACCCCAGGCGCCAGTTGTTGATCGGGATCGGGACCCGGCCGTGCCTGCCAAGGTGCAGGACGCTGCGGCCCCCGATAACAAGCCGCACTCGCGCGAAGACCTGGAAAAAGCGGTTGGCGAGATCCGTGATTTCGTCCAGTCGAGCCAGCGTCAGCTAGATTTTTCCATTGATGATTCCACTGGTCGGGTTGTGGTCAAGGTAATTGCCACCCAGTCCGGTGAGGTGATCCGGCAGCTTCCGTCGGAACTTGCGCTCAAACTCGCGCAAAGCCTCAGTGAGGCCAGCAGCCTGCTGTTCGATGATCAGGCATAGGCTGGCATGATTTTTGTTGCTGTCGGCCCCTTGATGGATTTATCCGCCAAGGATCCGGCGGCTACTGAACAAGGAGAGCAATGATGGCAGGTACAACAGTCAGCGGTATTGGCTCGGGCATCGATACCCAGGCAATCGTCGATTCCCTGGTGGCCGCGCAGAAGGCGCCGAAGCAGGCGCAGATCAATACCCAAACACTGAAGGCAACCACCACGTTGTCCTCTATCGGCAAGATTCAGTCGGCGCTGGATGCCTTCCGCGGCGCCTTGACCAACATGACCGACACCAACAGCTTCGGTGGCCTCAGCCTGAAGTCTTCGGATGAAAAGGTCGCGACCGTGACCATGGGCACCGGCGCTGCCAACGGTTCGTTCAAGTTGATTGTCGACAAGCTGGCGACTGCGTCGAAGGTGTCGACGAAGGTCTACACAGATGGCGCGGGCTCGGTAGTCAATGCCACTGGCAGTGCGACCACGTTGACCATGACGCAGAATGGCAAGCCCTACGATCTGAGCGTTCCTGCCGGCGCAACATTGCAGCAGGTTCGCGATAGCATCAATAGCCAGTTCAGTACGGCAGGCCTGAGTGCCAACGTACTGACCGACGCCACGGGTTCCCGTCTGATCATCACCTCGACCAAAATGGGTGACGGCTCCGACATTACGCTTTCGGGCAATTCGGGCATCGATACTGGCTATACCGTCGTCGATGAGCCGGCGGACGCGGAGTACACGCTGGACGGTATTGCCATGAAGTCCAAGACCAACGACATCACCGATGCCGTCAGTGGTCTCAACATCAAGTTGATCGGTACTTCGCCAAAAAACACTACAACAAACGAGTACACAGCGACCATTCTGTCGCTGACCACCAGCTCAACTACGCTGAAGTCGGGCCTGAAGGGTTTCATCGACACCTACAACGCCTTGCTCACTGTCATGAACGCAGAGACCAAGGTCACCAAGAACGCCGATGGCTCCATGACTGCTGCGGCGCTGACCGGTGATGCCACGATGCGTACTTTGATGTCCTCCATCCGTGAAGAGCTCAATGCGGTGTCGGGCAACGGTACCTTGAAATCGCTCGCTGCCTTTGGTGTCACGTCTGCCCAAGATGGTGGTGCGCTGAGCCTGGACGACAAGAAGTGGGACAAGGTTGCCTCCACCAATGCGGCAGACCTGACCAGTATCTTCAATGGCAAGGACGGCCTGTTGGCGCGCCTGCAAAAGGTGACCGAGCCATTTGCCAAGGCCACCACCGGGACCCTCGCCTCGCGCTCCAAGGTCCTGAGCGAAAGTCTGACCAAGCTCAAGACCGAGCAGGAGACCCTGGACACCCGTATGGAAGCCCTGCAGAAGAGCCTGCAGGACAAGTACAACAACATGGATACCCTGGTCACCCAGCTGCGCCAACAGCAGAGTTCCGTGCTGAGTACGCTAAACGCGCTGAACAAGTCGAGCAGTGACGATTAAATCGTGAACATTGCATGAAGTCCGGGCATGATGCCCGGCTTCATGTCATCGGCCGGTAAAGTTTTTCACCGCCTGCCCGATACAAGGAATATCTCCCCCTTAAGCCTGCCCGTCACGAGGTCGCAAGATGAATCCCATGAGAGCCCTTCGTCAGTACCAGAAGGTCAATTCCCATGCCCAGATTTCCGAAGCCACGCCGCATCGCCTGGTGCAGATGCTGATGGAAGGTGGCCTCGATCGCATGGCCCAGGCCAAGGGTGCCATGGCGCGTGGCGACATCGCGGAAAAGGGCCTGATGCTCGGCAAGGCGATCGACATCATCATCGGTCTTCGCGACGGCCTGCAGCCCGAAAAAAGCGAAAACCCGGAGTCTGTCGAGAAGCTCGACGCGCTTTATGTCTACATGACCAATCGCCTGATGCAGGCCAATGTCGACAATGATGCCGGCATTATCGACGAAGTTGCCCAGCTGCTGATTACCGTGAAAAGCGGTTGGGACGGCATCGCCGACGCCCAGCCTGCCAGCTGACGGCAAGGAGATTACCGTGACTGCACTGCAACGCCTCGATGACACCTGTGATGCCCTGGTCGGCGCCCTGAGCGAGCGTGACTGGGAAGCCATTGCCAAGCTGGATGTGGCGTGCCGCGCCTGCATCGACGAGGTGCTGGAAACCCACGCGGTGGACCAGGCGTTGCTGCGCGAGAAGCTGGAAGGGGTGCTGCTGGTCTACCGCAACCTGATCGACGTGACAACCGGTGAACGCCAGGCAATTGCCGAAGAGATGATGCAGATCAACCAAGCGAAAAATGCTTCGAAGGTTTACCATCTGTTCAGTTAAGATGCGCACAACTTGACAAAAGGCGCCATAAATTTGACTGTGCGGGCCTTTTTGACTTTACTAGTGTCTGTTCTCGAATTCCGGACGTCCGAACACTGACCATTCAGTCGGAATGATGTCGAGCATGCCCCTGCAGGGCGGCGATATGACTAGGGAAGTTGCTATTGCATGTGGCGTGAAACCAAAATTCTGCTGATCGATGACGACAGCGCGCGCCGCCGCGATCTGGCGGTGGTGCTGAATTTCCTCGGTGAAGAAAATCTCGCTTGCTCAAGCCATGACTGGCAGCAAGCGGTCGAGTCGTTGTCTTCGAGCCGTGAAATATTGTGCGTGCTCATCGGCAGCGTAGACGCTCCGGGCAATCTCCTTGGGCTCGTTAAGACAGTGGCCGGGTGGGATGAGTTCCTTCCGGTGCTGCTATTAGGTGAAATTTCTTCTGCGGAGTTCCCGGAAGACCTTCGCCGCCGGGTGCTTTCCAACCTGGAAATGCCACCCAGCTACAGCCAGCTGCTGGATTCACTGCACCGCGCCCAGGTCTATCGCGAGATGTACGACCAGGCGCGCGAGCGCGGCCGCCAGCGCGAGCCCAACCTGTTCCGCAGCCTGGTCGGCACCAGCCGTGCCATTCAGCACGTGCGGCAGATGATGCAGCAAGTGGCCGATACCGACGCCAGCGTGCTGATTCTGGGTGAGTCGGGCACCGGCAAGGAAGTGGTGGCGCGCAACCTGCACTACCACTCCAAGCGTCGCGAGGCGCCTTTCGTGCCAGTCAACTGTGGCGCGATCCCGGCCGAGCTGCTGGAAAGCGAACTGTTCGGCCACGAGAAGGGCGCCTTTACCGGAGCGATCACCAGCCGCGCCGGGCGTTTCGAGCTGGCCAACGGCGGTACCCTGTTCCTCGACGAAATTGGCGACATGCCGTTGCCGATGCAGGTCAAGCTGCTGCGTGTGCTGCAGGAACGTACCTTCGAGCGTGTGGGTAGCAACAAGACCCAGAGCATCGACGTGCGCATCATCGCCGCAACGCACAAGAACCTCGAAACCATGATCGAGGACGGCACCTTCCGAGAAGACCTTTACTACCGCCTGAACGTATTCCCCATCGAGATGGCGCCGCTGCGTGAGCGGGTGGAAGACATCCCGTTGCTGATGAACGAGCTTATCTCGCGCATGGAGCACGAGAAGCGCGGCTCCATCCGCTTCAACTCGGCGTCGATCATGTCGTTGTGCCGCCACGGCTGGCCGGGCAACGTGCGCGAGCTGGCCAACCTGGTCGAGCGCATGGCGATCATGCACCCGTACGGGGTGATTGGCGTGTCCGAGCTGCCGAAAAAATTCCGCTACGTCGATGACGAAGACGAGCAGATGGTCGACAGCCTGCGCAGCGATCTGGAAGAGCGCGTGGCCATCAACGGCCACACGCCAAACTTCAGCAACCCTGCGATGCTGCCACCTGAAGGCCTGGACCTGAAGGACTACCTCGGTAGCCTGGAGCAGGGCCTGATCCAGCAGGCGCTGGACGATGCCAACGGTATCGTTGCTCGCGCGGCTGAACGTTTGCGTATTCGCCGTACCACCCTGGTCGAGAAGATGCGCAAGTACGGCATGAGCCGCCAAGGTGGCGAGGAGCAGGCGGAGGATTGACGCCGGGGCTGGGGGTTCGCCTTGGGCTTTCTGGCGTCTGTGAGATCGAGCGCCGCCCGCGCGGCGCATCGCGAGCTGCGCTCGCTCCTACGTTTTTTTCGGGCCAGTTATGCCTGTGACAGGCGCGCGCGGCCGCCTGGTTTGTACGACGCTCTATTGCGCCATGCGCCAAAGCATTCGCGCGCAACTCCCCCAGGAATAATTCGCCCGAAACAAACGTAGGAGCGAGCGCAGCTCGCGATGCGCCGCGCGCGGGCGGCGCCCGATTTCCGCCCCCTATAAATCTCCATTCATGCATTGCGAGTGCCACCCTAAAGCAGGCATGCGTTTTGCTTTGCCTAGCATAAAGGGCCAGAGGCCAGTTTTTTGTCGCCGCCCCCTCCGACCAATGCGGACCAACAGCACAATGAAAGCAGTCATTCTGGCCGGTGGGCTGGGCACACGCATCAGCGAAGAATCTCACCTGCGCCCCAAGCCGATGATCGAGATAGGCGGCAAGCCGATCATCTGGCACATCATGAAGATCTACTCGCACTACGGTATCAACGACTTCGTCATTTGCCTGGGCTACAAGGGCTATGTGATCAAGGAGTACTTCGCCAACTACTTCCTGCACATGTCGGACGTGACCTTCGACATGGCGGAAAACCGCATGGATATCCACAACCGCCACGCCGAGCCATGGCGGGTGACGCTGGTGGATACCGGGGAAAACACCGCCACCGGTGGCCGCCTGAAGCGTGTTCGCGATTACGTTGGCGATGAAACCTTCTGCCTCACTTACGGCGACGGTGTGTCCGACGTCGATATTCCGCGCCTGATCGAATTCCACCGCCAGCACGGCAAGATGGCCACGGTTACCGCTGTACAGCCGCCGGGTCGCTATGGCGCCCTGGACGTGCACGGCGAACAGGTACGCGGCTTTCAGGAAAAGCCGGCGGGCGACGGTGGCTGGATCAATGGCGGCTTCTTCGTGCTTGAACCGGCCGTGCTCGAATACATCCAGGGCGATGCCACCACCTGGGAAGACGAGCCCTTGCGCCGTCTGGCCGAAGACGGCCAGTTGATGAGCCACCTGCACCGTGGCTTCTGGCAGCCGATGGATACCCTGCGTGATCGCACGCTGCTTGAAACACACTGGAAGAACGGCGACGCAGCATGGCAGCTATGGCGTTGAGCCCAGCATTCTGGGCAGGGCGCCGCGTCCTGCTGACCGGGCATACCGGTTTCAAGGGCGGCTGGCTGGCCGTGTGGCTGC
The DNA here is from genome assembly GCF_056098905.1 of Pseudomonas sp. TSO6. NCBI lineage: Bacteria > Pseudomonadati > Pseudomonadota > Gammaproteobacteria > Pseudomonadales > Pseudomonadaceae > Pseudomonas > Pseudomonas sp. TSO6. The sequence continues at coordinate 163,719 of NZ_JBLZWV010000020.1, forward strand.
GCCAGCTTGGCGCCGAGCTGCGCGGTTTCGCCTTGCCTGCCGCCACCACGCCATCGCTGTGGCAGGTTGCGCAACTGCAACAGCAGATTCCAGGTGATTTCGCCGATATCCGTGATGCCTCGGCCCTGGCTCGTGCCCTGCAGGATTTCCAACCCGAGCTGGTGCTGCACCTCGCAGCTCAGCCGCTGGTGCGCGAGTCCTACCGTGCACCAGGCGACACCTACGCCACCAACGTCATAGGTACGCTCAACCTGCTGGAAGCGGTGCGTGCCACGCCTTCGGTGCGCGCGGTGCTGGTGGTGACAACTGACAAGTGCTACGACAACCGCGAGTGGCCCTGGCCCTACCGCGAGCAGGATGCCCTGGGCGGCTTCGACCCCTATAGCAGCAGCAAGGCCTGCGTCGAACTGCTGTGCGCCAGCTACCGCGACTCGTTCCTGCGCTCCGCCGGCGTGGCCCTGGCCACGGCGCGCGCAGGCAACGTACTGGGTGGCGGGGACTGGTCTGCCGAGCGCTTGCTGCCGGATATCCTTCGCGCCTGGCAAGACGGTGAAGAAGTGGTCTTGCGCTATCCCCATGCGATCCGCCCCTGGCAGCACGTGCTCGACCCACTGATGGGCTACCTGCAGCTGGCGCAGGGCTTGCTCACGGACGCCGAGCGATACGCAACAGCCTGGAACTTCGGCCCGGACAGCGCAGGCCTGGCCACCGTCGGCGAAATCGTCCGTCGTCTTGCCCTGCGCTGGCCAGGCGAGGCGCGCTGGTCGGTCGCCGGCGATGCCCAGCCGCATGAAGCCGGTTTGCTGGCACTGGACTCCAGCAAGGCGCGGCAGCTGCTTGGCTGGGCGCCACGCTGGTCGCTGGATGACACCCTTGAACATACCCTGGACTGGCACCTGGCCTGGCGCGCAGGGCGTGACATGAACATCGTTACCCGCGAGCAGATCGCGGTTCACCAAGGCGGAACCCATGAGTGACAGTACGGCGCAGCAGTTGCGCCAACAGATTGCCGAACTGGTCGGGCGATATGCCGAGCTGCAGATGGCGCCCAAACCCTTCGTGGCGGGGCAGAGCAGCGTTCCGCCTTCGGGCAAGGTGATCGGTGCCGGCGAGCTGCAGGCAATGACCGAGGCCGTGCTGGATGGCTGGCTGACGACCGGCCGCTTCAACGAGGCGTTCGAGAAGCGCCTGGCCAAGTACCTGGGGCGCCGCTGTGTACTCACCACCAACTCCGGCTCGTCGGCCAACCTGCTGGCGTTTTCCGCGCTGACTTCGCCACGCCTTGGCGATCGGGCGATCAAGCCGGGTGACGAGGTGATCGGCGTTGCTGCCGGCTTCCCGACCACCGTCAACCCGATCCTGCAGTTCGGCGCGGTACCGGTGTTCGTCGATATCGAGATGGGCACCTACAACATCGACCCGGCGCTGATCGAAGCTGCCATCGGCCCGAAGACCAAGGCCATCATGCTGGCGCATACCCTGGGCAATCCCTTCGACCTCAGCGTTGTTCGCGCCCTGTGCGACAAGTACGGCCTGTGGCTGATTGAAGACTGCTGCGATGCCCTGGGTTCCACCTACCAGGGGCGCATGGTCGGCACTTTTGGCGATATCGGCACTCTCAGCTTCTACCCGGCGCACCACATCACCATGGGCGAGGGCGGCGCAGTGTTTACCGATTCGCCGTTGCTCAAGCGCATCATCGAATCGTTCCGCGACTGGGGCCGCGATTGCTACTGCGCGCCGGGCGAGGACAACACCTGCAGCAAGCGCTTCTGCTGGCAAATGGGTGACCTGCCGCAAGGCTACGACCACAAGTACACCTACTCGCACCTGGGCTACAACCTGAAGATCACCGACATGCAGGCCGCCTGCGCCCTGGCGCAGATGGACCGGGTTGATGATTTCGTTGCCGCCCGTAAGCGCAACTTCGCCTGGCTGAGCGATCGGCTGGCCGGTTGTGCGGACCAACTGATCCTGCCGCAGGCCACCCGCGACAGCGACCCGTCCTGGTTCGGGTATCCGATCACCCTGCGCGATGGCTGTGGAATCAACCGCGTCGAGCTGGTGCGCTACCTGGATGAACAGGGCGTGGGCACACGCTTGCTGTTTGCCGGCAACCTGACCCGCCAGCCCTACATGCAAGGGCTCAACTATCGGGTTTCCGGCGAGTTGCCGGTAACCGACAAGATCATGAACGACACGTTCTGGATCGGCCTGTGGCCGGGCTTGAGCGATGACCACCTGGAACATGCAGCGCGCTGCCTGGAAACCTACCTGCAGAGGCTGCGCTGATGCGCGCCTACGTCCTGTGTGGCGGTTTCGGTACGCGGCTGCGCAGCGTCACTGACTCGCAGAAGGCCCTTGTACCCGTTCACGGTGAGCCATTCCTGGCGCGGGTACTGAGCCAGTTGGCCCGTGCCGGCATCAGCGAGGGCGTGCTGTGCGCGCATTACCGCGCCGAGCAGGTGGCCGAGCAGCTTGCCGAGCTGTCTCGCCAGGCCGGTCTGCCACTGTCGATGGTGGTGGAGCAGAGCCCGCTGGGAACCGGAGGGGCACTGCTCAACGCGTTGCGCGAGCAACCTGCGCAGGGCCGGTACCTGGTACTCAATGCGGACACCTTCGTGGATGTGCAGGGTTATCGGCAGATGCTTGCGGGCGAAGGCAACGCCATGCTGGCGGCGCGAGTCGATGACCGCAGCCGTTATGGCAGCCTGGCGCTGACTGCTACCGGGCACCTGGCTGCGCTGCAGGAAAAGGGCGTGCAGGGCGCCGGCCTGATCAACGCAGGGGTGTATGCCTTCACCGCGTCGGCCTTCGCCGCTACCCCCGTCCGCGCATGCTCCATGGAGCACGATCTGTTGCCCGAATTGCTCCAGCGAGAGGCCGTGGCCGTTGTCGATTACAGCGGGCGTTTCATTGATATCGGCACGCCAGAGTCGCTTGCGCGCTACACCCACGAATTTCTTCCGGATACCTCGCTATGAGCCTGCTGGTGCAGACCCTCAGCATTGGCCAACGCCAAAGCATTCTCGATGCGGTCAAGTGCATTGAAGCAGGCGCCTTGCAAATCGCCTTTGTGGTTGCGGACGACCGCCGTCTGCTGGGCGTGGTGACCAACGGCGATGTGCGTCGCCACCTGCTGCAGGGCGGGCAGACCGACCTGCCAGTCACAACTTGCATGAACAGCCATTACCGCGCGGTTCAAGCCGGTGCGTCGCGAGAGGAGTTGCTCAAGGCTTTCGACCTGGGTTTCAACGCCATCCCGGCCGTGGATGAGCAGGGGCGCCTGGTTGAGGTCTATACCCGCCTGATGGCGGCCAGCCCGGAAGTGCCGGTACTGGCACGGGCCCGTGCGCCAGTACGCATGAGCTTCTGCGGCGGCGGTGCGGACCTGACCTATTTCTTCATCGACCACCCGGCAGCGGTGCTCAGCTGTACCGTCGGGCTTTATGCCCACGCCACCCTGGTTCCACGGGGCGACCTTGGCATCCGCATTTTCTCCGAGGATCTGGGGCGCGAGGAGGACTACGACTCCCTGGCTGACCTGCTGGCCGCCAGTGAAAAAAGCCTGTTGGCGACCATCGTTTCGGTGATCAAGCCGCAATACGGCTTCGATCTCTACCTGCGTTCGGATTTTCCAGTGGGCTCCGGGCTGGGCGGCTCTTCCGCTGCCACCACGGCCACCATTGCGGTATTCAACGAACTGCGCCAGGACCGCTGGAGCACCTATGAGATCGCCGAACTGGCGTTCCAGGCCGAGCGCCTGTGCTTCGGTATCGCCGGTGGCTGGCAGGATCAGTACGCCTCGGCCTTCGGTGGCTTCAACTTGATCGAGTTCGAGAACCAGCGCAACCTGGTACACCCGATTCGCCTGGAAGAATCGATCCGCAACGAGCTGGAATCTTGCCTGGTGCTGTGTGACACCGGCCTTTCTCACGACTCCGGCCGCCTGCACGAGCTGCAGCGCGAGGAGATGCAGGCCGAGTCCGCGCAAACGGACCTGCTCCATGCAAGCGTCGCGCTTTGCCGGCGCATGCACCGTTACCTGATTCGCGGCGAACTGCGCGATTTCGGCCTTTGCCTGGACGAAGCCTGGCACCTGAAAAAGCGCTTTTCCTCGGCAATCAGCCATGGTCGTCTCGATGACATTTACGCCGCCGCGGTTGCGGCCGGCGCGCTCGGCGGCAAGCTGTTGGGCGCCGGTGGCGGTGGTTTCTTCCTGTTCTATGTACAACCTCAGCATCGCCAGCGTGTGGTGCATGCGGTGCGCGCACTGGGCTGCCAGGCTCAAGGCTTTCGCTTCGAGTCCTGCGGTGTAACTTCCTGGCGGACGAAAATCCAATGACCCCAATTATTCTCGACGGCATCGCCCTGGGTGGCGACCGTGTCTACGTCATCGCCGAAGCCGGCAACAACCACAACGGCTCGCTGGCATTGGCCAGGCAACTGGTTGACGCCGCCATTGCGGCAGGCGCCGACTGCGTCAAGTTCCAGCTGCGCAACCGCGAGGCGCTGTACCGGCGCAAGGCCGACGGCTCGCGTGCCGAAGACCTCGGTGTTGAGTACATTCAGGACCTGCTGGACAAGGTCGAACTGAGCCTCGACGAGCACCGCCAGGTGCGCGCCTACTGTGCTGAGAAGGGCATCACTTATCTGTGCACCCCCTGGGATGAACCTAGCGTCGATGCCCTGGCCCAGTTCGACGTGGCGGCCCTGAAAATTGCCTCGGCGGACTTGTGCAACCCCTACCTCATCGCCAAGGCCGCCAGCCTGGGCAAGCCGCTGATCCTGTCTACCGGCATGTCGTTCGAGCACGAAATCATCCGTGCCATCGAACAGCTCAACGCGCTGGGCACGCCCTTCGCGCTGCTGCACTGCAACAGCGCCTATCCGGCACCGGAAGCTGATATCCAGCTCGGCTACTTGCGTCGCCTGCAGGAGCTGCATTGCCTGGTCGGCTATTCCGGCCATGAGCGCGGTATTGCCATCACCCTCGGCGCTGTGGCCTTGGGCGCCCGGTTGGTGGAGCGCCACATTACCCTGGATCGCAACATGGAAGGCCCGGATCACCTGGCCAGCCTGGAACCCACCGAATTCCGCCAGTTGGTGGACGGCATCCGCCAACTGGAGCTGGCGCTGCCCTGGCAAGGGCCTGGGCGCCATGCCAGCCAGGGTGAGTTGCTGAACCGCGAGAACCTCGGTAAGAGCGTGATCGCTGCCCGCGATATCCCCCATGGCGCGGTGCTGGAGCAGGGCATGCTGCGCATCGCCAGCCCAGGCCAGGGCCTGCCGCCGTACCGGCTGCCAGAACTGCTGGGCAAGCCTGCCCACCGCGACATTGCCCAGGGCGACTTCCTTTTTGAAAGTGACCTGCAGGAACAGCAAACCGAGCAGAAGCTGGCATTCGACATGCCGATTCGCTGGGGTGTGCCGGTGCGCTACCACGACTTCCTCGACTACCGTCGGCGCATCGAGCCGGACCTGTTCGAATTCCACCTGTCGTACCGCGACCTCAGCCTGAAACCGCAGCCGTTCCTGGCCGAGGTGGATTGCTCGCGCCTGGTAATCCACGCCCCGGAACTGTTCGAGAACAGCGAGCTGCTGGACCTGGTTGCGGACGATCCGGCCTACCGTCGGCGCTCCATCGACAACCTGCAGCGCGTGGTCGATGCGACCCTGCAGATCGGCGAGTTCTTCCCTGGGGCTGATGCCCGGCTGATCGTCGCCAACATCGGCGGTTTTTCCGCCGACGCGCCGCGCCCGCTGGCCATGCGTCCCGAACTCTACGAGCGCTTCCATGAGGCCTGCCGCCTGGTGGATTTCGCCGGTACCGAGCTGATCCCGCAGAACATGGCGCCGTTCCCTTGGCATTTCGGCGGCCAGCGCCACCAGAACATTTTCATGATGCCCGACGAACTGGCGGCGCAGGCCCGCGAGCACGGCCTGCGCTTGTGCCTGGACCTGTCGCACCTGCAGATGACCTGCTTCCACTTCGGCCTCGACTTCCAGGCCGCGCTGGCGCTGCTGCTGCCGCATTCGGCGCACCTGCACGTGGCCGATGCCAAGGGTACCAACGGCGAAGGCGTAGTGATGGGTACCGGCGACATCGACTGGCCGGCCACCTGGGCGCAGATTCGCAATCATCCCGAGGTCAGCTTCATTCCTGAAGTCTGGCAAGGGCACAAGGATCATGGTGCCGGCTTCTGGTCGGCGCTGCAGTTTTTGACGCGGCTTGCTTAAGTGCCGGTTTCGAGAGGGTATTCAAGGTGACACAGACTGTCCGTGTAGCAGATTACATCATGGAGCGCCTGGCGCGTCTGGGCGTGGAGCAGGTCTACTTTCTGCCGGGCGGCGGTGCGATGCACCTCAATGACGCCCTGGGGCGCCACCCCGATCTGGAGCCGGTGCTGTGCCTGCACGAGCAGGCGGCGGCTATTGCCGCCGAAGCAGCCGGCAAGCTCACGGGTGGCCCGGCAGCATGCATGACGACCTGTGGCCCAGGTGCGACCAATACGGTTACGGCAGTGTTGGGTGCCTGGCTGGACTCAACGCCTGTGTTCTTCGTTTCTGGCCAGGTCAAGAGTGCCGACCTTAAAGCCGGTACCGGCCTGCGCATGCTGGGCGTTCAGGAAGCCGACATCGTGTCGATTGTCGAGCCGATCACCAAGGCGGCTTTCACCCTGACCGATCCCGAGGCGGTCGCCGAAGTCTTCGACCAGCTCGAACATGCCGCGCTCAGCGGGCGCCGAGGCCCGGTATGGCTGGATGTACCGCTGGACGTTCAGGCTGCCCGGATTGACCCGGCGACCTTGCGCCGGGCGCAGCGCCCCGTGGCTGCGGAGCAACCCGACATCCGTGCGGCGGTCGAGCAAACCGTGAGTTTGCTGCGCCAGGCCAAGCGCCCAGGCATCATCGCCGGCAGTGGTATTCGCATGGCGGGTGCGGTTGATGCATTCAACCAGTTGATCGAAGCCGCAGGCGTACCGGTCATGCCCACTTGGCTAGCCATGGACATCATCGAGGACGAGCACCCGCTCTATGGCGGCCGTCCAGGCTCCATAGCACCGCGCTGGGCCAACTTTGCGCTGCAGAACTGCGACCTGCTGATCGTGCTTGGTTCGCGCCTGGATATGGCGCTGACTGCCTACAACCATGCTCACTTCGCACCTTATGCGAAGAAAGTTGTGGTGGATATCGATCCGGCGGAAATCGCCAAGTTGCAGATGCCCATCGAGGTCTCCGTCGTCTCGGATGTGAAACCGTTCATTGAAGCCTTGGCTGCGCATGTTTGCCGTGATCGCCTACCGTCCTACGCCGACTGGCTGGCGCGCATCGCACAATGGCGCAAGCAATACCCGCTGTTGCAGAGCGAGCACGCGGACGACAGCCAGGGCGTGAGCATGTACTACTTCACTGACCAGCTGTCCTCGCTGCTCAACGAAGGCGACGTGATCGCACCGGGCAGCTCGGGTTTCGCCTCCGAGTTGTTCCTGCTCAACCTGCGCCTGAAGAAGGGCCAGCGTTGCTTCCACAACCGCGGCACGGGGTCGATGGGCTTTGGCATTCCGTCGGCAATCGGCGCGTGTCTGGCCTCTGGCCGCCAGCCGACTGTGTGTGTTGAAGGCGATGGTGGTTTGCAGCTGAACATTCAGGAGCTGGCGACCCTGGCCGCGCAGAATCTGCCGGTCAAATGCTTCGTCATCAACAACCAGGGCTATGCCTCGATTCGTGCCTCGCAGAGCGCTCATTTCAAACTGCTGGTGGGTGCCGATGCCAGCAGCGGATTGCAGCTGCCGGACCTGGCGCAACTGGCCAGTGCGTATGGTGTGGGTTATGCGCGCATCGAATCGCACAAAGATTTGCAGGCTGATTTGCAGGCAGTGCTGGAGCGCGATGGCCCGGTGATCTGTGAGGTACTTGTGCAGATCGAGGAGCCGCGTGTTCCACGGGTGATGACGCGCATGGACGAGAACGGCAAGCCGGTAACCGGTGCGCTCGAAGACTTGTATCCGTTCCTCAGCCGCGAAGAGCTGGCACAGCAGATGGCTGTTTCGCTGGACCGTCAGGGATGAAGGTGTGGCTCAAGCGTCGCTTGACCGGGTTGTGCTACGGCTACCTGCGTAGCCAGCACGACTGGGCGCATGATAAATCGCCCAAGGTGCGTCATGCACGCGTGCTGCCCATGGCCAGCCACGCGCCGTGGGTCAATGACGCCGCGTTTTTGAAGGTGTACGAGACCGTGCGCCACGCCACCTTGGTCGACATCATGCGGCTGTACGAGTTGTGGACGCTGGCGCGCCAACTCGACAACGTTGAGGGCGACTTTCTCGAGGTTGGGGTATGGCGCGGTGGCTCGGGGTGTTTGCTGGCAATGGCCGGCCAGCGCGAGGGGCGTAGTGTTTTTTTGGCGGACACGTTCACTGGCGTAGTCAAGGCCGGAGCACATGACACCAGCTACAGCGGCGGCGAGCATGCTGATACCGGTGTTGACCTGGTCCTGGAAATGGCCAAGCGTTGCCGGGTGGCAGATAACGTACGCGTACTGGTCGGCATGTTCCCGGAGAACAACGCGGAACAGGTCAGTGACCGGCTGGCGTTGCTGCATATTGACGTTGACGTCTATGAGTCTGCTCGCGATGTACTGCTTTGGGCTGCGCCCAGGCTCGTGCGTGGAGCCGTGGTGGTTTTCGACGATTACGGGTTCTTTGGCTGTGAAGGGGTAACGCGCATGGTCAACGAGTTCGTGACGCAGAACAGCGGATACCGCTTCCTTCATAACCTCAACGGGCATGCCGTCCTGATCAAGGTAGCCGATCATGGCGAATGAGTTCGGCTTCGACCAACTGTTGGTGTATGGGGCCAGGCTTGCAGGGCGGCGCGTACGGGATTATCTCGTTGCACGAGGGCAGCGCGTGGATGCTTTTCTCGACCGCGATGAGAGCTTGCACGACGTGGACGGCTTACCAGTCTTTAGTGCGCAAGACTGGGCTGCTAACCATGACCCGGCTAAAGCCTGTGTGTTGATAGGTTTGTTCAACGCCCATGTGGATACCAAGACCATTTTCGATGATCTGGAGGCGCTGGGGTTTGGTCGCATAGTCAGCCTGGTCGAATTCGTAGGCCTTTATCCAGAAGACCAGCCGTTTCGTTACTGGCTGGTTGCCCCCAGCTTTTACGAACAGCATGCAGCACGTATTGCAGCGTTGCGGGTTGCGCTGGAGGATGAGGCGAGCAAACAGCTGTTGGACGCGATAGTGGAGTACCGCACCTTGGGTGATCCGCGTTGCCTTCCTTCGGTAGCAGGGCAGCAGTATTTCCCGGAAGACGTGCCGGGTTTGCCTGAACCGCTGCGGTTCATCGATTGCGGTGCATACATCGGCGACACTGTTCAGGCGTTGCTGGCTGCCGGTTTTCGTTTCACCAGCCTGGCGACATTCGAGCCGGACCTGGATAACTATCGTCATCTGACGGCGCAACTTGGCCAGGTCCCGGGCGCAATCCATTTTCCCTGTGGCGTGTCAGACAGCAGCCGTTTGAGTGGGTATGACCCCACTCTGGGGGCGGGTGGACATCTTGTCGAGTCCGGCGGGAACCCTGTGTGTTGTGTGCGCCTGGATGACGCCTTGCCCGGATTCGCGCCGAACTTCATCAAGATGGATATCGAAGGCGAAGAGCCGGCAGCCTTGTGCGGGGCGGCGGGCCTGCTGCGTGCACATCGTCCGCACCTGGCCATTAGTATTTATCACCGTGCGGAACACCTCTGGGAAATAGCTGAGCAGTTGCAAGGCTTTGATTTGGGCTACCGCTTTTACCTGCGCTGTCACTCGCCCAGTACCTTTGATGCAGTGCTCTATGCTGTGCCTGAGAGGCCGTGAGTGCCACATGTCACGGTAGCTCATATGCTTTTTCGTCAGCGAAATACGTAGCGGTCGCGGTGCAAGGAAATCGGATGTGCGATCAATGAATAAACTGTCCACGATAGACCAGCCTGTTGTCATTTATGGTGGCGGTCAGATAGGTGTTGGCTTTTGTCGGCGTTTGATGCAATGCGGTGTGAACGTTTGCGCCATCATTGATCGTCATCCGGAAGGTGTGTCGAATGCGCCTGTACCGGTGATGAATGTGGAGACGTGCATTCAAAGGCATGGTAATGCGCTGGTGTTCGTGGCAATAGGAAATGGCCTTGCCCACCCTCCGATTGCGCGTACCTTGCGAAGCGTCGGCTATACGAAAATACTGCACTTGCCCGCGTTTCTCCGTGGAGAAAAAGCGGCCGCCATGACGCGCGCATGGAACGCATTTTATTCGGGTGATTATGCGGTGCCCTTTGCCAGTTTTGACGAGCTGTATACGGTGCACGCGGGTGACTACCTGTTGAGCGCGTTGTCAGATTATGTGACTGCCATTGTGCACAAGGACTATGTCTATACCGTAAGGCGTTCTTACGATGGCATTGATCACGATTACGCTGACTACTTCAAGTGGCAAAATCAGGAACAAGACGTTATCGACAGGGCGACCAACGTCCGGCTGGATGATCCGGCAGTCAAGGCACTGCTTCCTTTTGATGAGTTGTTTACCCAGGCGCAGCTGGACTTTTATCGCGCGAAAACCTTTTTCGATATGGGGGATTATTATCGAGAGGCTGCGTCAGTCGCCGTGTTTGATAGCGCAGCGCACCGCTTCAATATTCTCGATGGCTCTCATCGCGCCTTCTATCTGGAGCGCCAGGGGTTCGACGGCATTCCGCTTAAAATGAAGCGGGCGGAGTGGGAGGCTTATTTCAGAGCGTACCAGGCACAGGCGCTGATGGATTATTGCAGGCAGCTGCAGTCGCTTCCTGTTGTTGTTAAACATCCTGCTTTCATGTCGTTCCCCGTACGCGAGCGTGAGCCAGACGTTGAGTTCTTGCGCCTGCTCAAGGGAGTGTGCCCGGTATGATCTGGACTGCCGAGACGCCGATAGTGCTGTACGGTGCCGCCCATCGTGGGACGATGGTTTCGCGTTATCTGAGGGCTGGCTGCAATGTCACAGGCTTTATTGACAAGCGTGCTGCCGAGATAGAGCGCCACGAGGGGCTGCCGGTCACAAGTGTAGGGCATGCAGACAAATCTGCACTCGTGATCATTTGTGTAAACAATATTTTTGAGCACGAAAGCATTGCGCTTGGCTTGGCCGCAGAGGGGTTCGAACGGGTCATTTTTTGCCCGGTGAATGGGTCCAACATGTCGTGGCGATCTGCTGAAGACCGGGCGCAGATGGCAAAGCTTCATAACCATATCATTGACGAACAGCTGACCTTGCCCGTTGAGATCCCTGCATTGAGAGGGCTTTTTCATCCGGACTACAAGGATGATGCGCTCATCAGTGACGCGTCGGGGGACGTGCTGGCGTGGATACCGGCCTTGTTGGTCTGTGCACGCCGTAACGGGAATGGCCTGTTCCAGGACAGTCCGGTGTTTACCCTGTTCCCCTACCTGGAGCTGTTCAAGTGGTTTGACGGTGAGGCGGGCGCAACACCGGACCACTACATGGACCTTTACTGTCGCAACGCGGCTGATCAATTTGGTATCGCGCAAACGGCCGCGTGGGTGGATAACGTGCTGCGAAGCCGTAGGCAGGTGTATGAGCGCATGCGGCAAACGGAATCTATCGACCCCTTGTTCTTTTTGAACCATGCGGTGAAGGCGGACTGGAACAGTGAAGAAAACCACTTCAACATGGACAGCGGCAAACACCGTGCCGCCTTCCAGATTCATCGCAAGCGATCACTGGTTCCGCTCAAGCTGTCGAGTGCGGACTATGAGGCCTACCTTAATCGCCCCGCTTTGAAAGCGCTGATTGATTGCATGGTGCGATCAGGCATCACCGAATTGCCCTATCCAGTAATGCACTCGTATTTTCTGAGAGCGCCGTATCGGGCAGAAAGTGCCTACTATGAGACGTTGCTGAAGTTGTGCCGTGTGCTGGTACTGAGAAACTTCAGCGAAACCGGCAGGGTCAGCCTCCGCGGCGTTCATCTGCGGGCAGAAAGCGCCGAGCTCGAGCCGCTGGCCCAGGCGTTTGCGCTGCTAGGTTGCTCGGTTCGCCATGCTTATCAAGAAAGCGAGTTTGACCGTGGCGTCAGGGATTTGTACCGCATATCCGATCGCTTCGCACGGTCGGCCGCTGCGCTCGAAGCGTATGACTTTTTACTGGATGAGTGGGTGGCTCGATAATGCGTGCGCAACTGATTGATGTGTGTGCGCAGCCTGACTTGCAGGCGCAGGTGGATGATGTTATCCAGCGAATGGAGCAGCACTGCCCGGTACGCGTTTTGTGCTATTCGCTGATGGGCTCTATTCCTCTTGGTATGGGGAATGCTTCGTCTGATTATGACCTGCTTGCGTTTTACGAGCCGCAGCGGGCAATAACCGCCAAGCAGTATGATGTTATCAATAACAAGACCCCGCTGCTGGGCGCGGAGCACATTGCAGGGCAGGTAAACTTGTTGCTTGCTGATATTGAACTGTGTGCTTTGAAATTTATGGATATGCCGGAGGCTGTATTTTCGCAGGCATACCCTCATCATCTTAACTCTCTGACCGTCCATGACGCCGCGTTCGATATCACTGTGGTGCCTGGTTGCAGCTCTCCCAAGGTTGCCTCGATTTTTTCCGATATGTTCTATTACGGCAACGGTGTGTTGACGGATCGCTTGGGTAGCGTGCGTGAAAATTTTGCAGAGATGAAAAACCTGCTTCGGGTCTATGACTTTTGCAAGCGCCGCTTCGTAACGACTTACGGCCGGCTTCAGCACTATCTTGTGGATGAGGGCAATGTCAGGCTACGTACCTACCTGCAAAGCATCAACGATATTTTGGCGATCGAGTATGCGCTTGACCGCCTCGACGTACCGCCGCCTGATGTTTCGGTCATGCTGAATTATCTCGATGATGCAAAGGTGTCGGGAATTGCGCGGCACTATGTCGATGTTAACGGCAGCACCACGTCTGCAAAAGAAAAGCTACTGATTGATCCGAACTTGACGTTGAATCAGTGGATCGCTGAGAGGCTGGAGCGTATCAGGCCGCGCTTGGCGGCACTGTACCCGCAGCGCGCGGATGCACTGTTCGATATCGTTATCGAGTGACAAACGATTTTTTCAGGTGCTTGGTTTTATTTTATGTTGCGGGATGGCAGTTCGTGGCCATTCCAATCGGTTAGGCAGGTAATATGATGAATGCTGGCTTGTCCTCACTCGGCGCCAATTTTTCAGCGATGCAGAAGGGTTGCATCTATTCATTTGCACTTCCGTCTGGCGAGCGTTTGCCGGTTTGCTGGTCGGATGCGCCTCTGCGTGATGCTCAAGATCACATCGTGATCAGGCACCCGTCTCGGCTGGAGGCATTATCACGTCTGGATAATTACCCCAATATCAGGCGCTTGCTGGACTCGAACACTGGCCTGGCCGATTTGGCGGCGCTAAAGAAGCAGGCGCTCGGCTGGCTGAGTGAGGGGTTCTATATCTTTGGGGCCTTCAAGGTCGGTTTGCGATTGGCGCTTCACGCGCAAACGCTAGGCGTTGAGGTCAAAGGTTTTCTCGACAATGACCGGGCGAAGGAAGGCGGTTCAATGGAGGGGATCTCGATCGCTCACCCATCCAGCCTTTCTTTGGACAACGCGGTCGTCGTTGTCGCGAGTGGCAGGCATGGCAACGCCATTTCCAGGCAATTGGGTCAGGTGCCGGGGATTCGCCTGGTCAACATGCATGAATTTCTATACGCGCTGGATGGCGCGGGGCCTGGCCTGGGGTGCGAGAAGTTTTCCAGTTTTGCAGAGGCACCATTACGTGATCCCTGGCGGTTCATTTCTGCTTTTTTGTGCCTGGACGATGAGCCATCACGCAAGGTTTTTGATGCGTTGATCGGTATGCGCACACGCCTGTCAATTGCGTGTGCCGAGCAGGCCAAGTCGCCTTGGGATGAAGAGTATTTCGACAAGGCATTTGTACGGCCTGAACAGGCAGCGCGCTTTGTGGACGCTGGCGCGGCAGCGGGCGATACCCTGCATCGGCTGGAGAAACACTTTGGCCCGGTCGAGCAGGCCTGGCTGTTTGAACCCGAATTACCCGCTTACTACGAGGCGCTCAAGAGTGTCTCGGACCGGCCCAGTGTCTGGCTGTTCAACATGGGGCTGGACGAAGTGCCCAGCCGGGCCATCTATCAGCCAGAGCTTTCGTATGACATTGCTGGAGAATTAAGCAGTGATGTTCCCGCAAGCATCACCTCGTTCATTCAGGGTGTACCGCTGGATGCCGTGGTGCCGGGCAAGGTTGGCTTGTTCAAGCTCGACATCGAGGGCATGGAGGCATCTGCCTTGCGGGGCGCACGCATGATCATCGAGCGCGACAGGCCCGCGTTGGCAGTCTGTGCTTATCATCGTTCTGACGATTATTGGTGCTTGATCGATGAAGTGCAGTCCATTCGCAGCGATTACAAGGTGGGCATGCGCTTGTACGCGGACATTCTGGAAGACATTACCCTGTATTTCTATTAGGCCTGTGGCCAGGCGGCCATGCTTTGGGGGCGCCTGAACTGCTGCGGCGTCTCCACTCCCGCGTTTAACCTACCCATGAGTCCCTGACGCCAATGCCTGGATTTTCCTCGCTTTCACCCGTAATCAGAAACGCGTTGCTTGCCGTCCCCTCCACGCTTGGTTTGCACAACGCCTTGGCGGGGCAGCATGTGCTATTGACCGGTGGTACAGGTTTTTTTGGATCATGGTTGTTGGCGTTGTTTCAGCAACTAAACCTGCAAGGCGCAGGTGTGAATGTCACCGTTCTGTCACGCTACCCATCCCGGTTTCTGGATGCGCAGCCTTGTTACCGTGAGTGCGCTTGGCTGCATTGGGTCTGTGGTGATGTGCGTGATCTGCTGACCGTTCCGGGTCAGCCTGTCAATCTGATTATTCATGCGGCAACCGAAACTTCCGCGGCTGCCCATGGCAAACCGTTGGAAATTTTCGACACCATCATGACCGGTGCGCGTCGGGTGCTCGACCTGGCAGTAAGGGATCAGGCGCGCGTGCTTTTTACTGGCTCCGGTGCGCAGTACGGGGTTCTGCGGGGAGGAGCCGGTGAGGTCGCCGGGGTCGCGGAAGGCTTCGCTAGCGCTTGTGTCAGCAACAGCGCGGGAAGTGCGTATGCCGAAGGTAAGCGAGCACAGGAAACCTTGGGCGCGATTTATGCACAGACGCATGGCATTGACGTAATCATGGCGCGCTGCTTCGCCTTTTCGGGGCCAGGTCTGCCGCTTGATGGCCACTTCGCCATTGGCAACTTTGTTCGTGACGCCCTGTTTGCGGATCAGGTGGTGATCCGCTCTTGTGGGACGGCGGTGCGTAGCTATTTGCACGGTGCAGATCTGGCTGCATGGCTGTTGGTTTTGCTGGCACGAGGCAAATCCGGCGAGGCCTACAACGTTGGCTCCGATCAGGCGATCAGCATTGCCGATCTGGCGCGTCGGGTTGTTTCGCGAGTGGCTCAAGGAAAACAGGTGCGGATCATGGGGCGCCCCGAGGGTTCGGAGCGTTCCTTTTATGTACCGGATATTGGCCATGCCCGTGGGTTGGGGCTGGACGTCTGGACCAGCCTGGACCAATCGATCGACAGCATGGCTGCCTGGGCGAAATCCCTGGGTGAACGAAATTGAATTTCAACGAGGCTGCGTGTAAGCGAGGCCGTGACAGAGGGGATGCGTGATGGATTGGGCCTCAATTGCAGGCGGTAGTTGCCAGGGGAAGCCTTGGCGAGTGGGTATCGCCGGGGTTCAGCTAGGGCAGGAGCAGAAGGCTTTTCTTTTAAGCGATGAGCAATGGGAGAAGTTGCAGGCTCTATTTCCTCTTGGCCCATTGCAGACCTATGGTAATGCCAACGGTCTTGTCTTCGAGCGGGTGGTGGTAGCCGACGTCACTGGTCACTATGACAGTGTCCTCTTGATTGAGCAGGTTGATGCAAGCTCGCAAGTGCTTACATTCTCGGCCGATACTCGACGCTATCTGATGCAGTTGGAGAACTCCAGGGACGGCGCACAGCTACTCGAACAGTTTGATCGGGTGTTTCTACCTGCCAAAGAGGCGTTCACAGGCCAAGACCTGGTGCGGCTCAATCAGCCGCTGGAACTACCGCTTGCCGAATTGAGCCTGCGCTCGGCTTTCAGCGCAAAGGCATGTGTGCATGGCCGGGACGCTATCGAGTTGGCGGGAGCACACTTCGCTTTATGTGACCTTGAGCCCGAGTTGTCGGGTTGGCTGTCACCTGAGTGGCAGTCTTGCCTGTTGTCGGGTGCCGTTCCTGTGCATACCGCAACCGCTTCGGTGCCAGAATGGTTTCCGCGTGACTGCTATGTAGACGGTAGTGCGTTTAGTAACAGCGAAGACTTGTTCGCTTTTCTTGATGGTATGCAGTGGGCGGAGTACGAGGCGCTGGCGAGTCGCTTGCGGTCGTTTCTCATGCAAGGCAGCGCTCGCCCGGATGAGCGTATTTACCCCTATACCGTAGACTTCTGGATCAATGCGCTGACCTCCGCCATTGCACTGGATGCAACAGCGGTGCGTGGCGCAGCGCCGTTGTTGAGCGTGGTCATCCCAGCCTATAACTATGGTCGGTATCTGGGGCAGGCAGTGCGGTCCGTGTTGAGCCAGGGTGTCGAGGAGGTTGAAGTCCTTGTTGTGGACAATGACTCGACGGACAACACGCAGTTGGTCATGGCGGAATTTTCGTCTGATACGCGGGTGCGCTATATGCGTAACCGGCGGAATTTCGGGGCAGGCAACAGCTCTCAAAATGGCTTTTGGGCAGCCAAAGGCAAATACATGATTTTGTTCATGGCCGACGATTTCATGAATCCAGGCCATGTTCAGCGCCTTCTCCCTGCGCTGGAAAGCAATGCGCAGGTTGCCCTGGGTTACAGTCCTATATGTTGGGTCAGCGAGCAAGGAGAGCCCGTACCAGGGCCTCGCCACCCGGGGCATCGGGGCGCAGATTATTTTGGCGGGCGTAATGAGGTTGCGGATCTTCTGATTTACGACAGCTACATTACTCCCTCTGCAGCCATCATTCGTAGAGATGCCTTTTTCAAGGCCTGGCGGCGTGATGTCAGAATTCGAGGGTCTGGTGACTGGCAGCTTATGGTTCAGCTTGCAGAGCTTTACCCTGACTTCGCCTTCAGCGCTGTGCCTGGTGTGAGCTATCGCGTACATGGTGCACAACATTCCCATGAGTTTTATGTCTCCTCCGCACCGCTGGAAGGGCACACCTGTATTCTCGAAGGCGTATTTGAGCGTGGTAACGAAGGGCGGCTGAAAGGCTATGAACGCGAAGTTGCTGCGCACCTCAAGCGGCGGCTGACGCTTTATCCGCAAGAGCAGGATACCGGGCTCGGCAAACGGGTTCGGCAATTGTGTGGGCGTCTGGAAGCCCTGGCGCAAGACGCCGAGAGAACGCTGTTCTCCATCATATTGACCACGTTTAACCGCCCGCAATTGCTCAAGGATGCGCTGAACAGTATTGCTCATCAGTCCTTCAAGGACTTTGACGTCATTCTGGTCAACGATAATGGCGACCCGGTCGAGTCGCTGCTGGCTGACTACGATTTCCCCATCACCTATATCCGCCAAGGCCGTAATCGCGGCCCTGCCGCAGCCCGTAATACCGCTTTGCACCTGGCCCGTGGTCGGTATGTCGTGTACCTGGACGACGACGACCTGTACCTGCCTGACCATCTTGAAACATTGGCCAAAGCGCTGGATACCCACCCCGACAGTGTGGTGTACACAGATGCAGTCTTCATTCAGGAAGCGATTGCGGCTGGCAAGCGGACTGAGGTGGCGCGCGAGCAACGCTATCCCCACGAGGCTTATTCCAGGGAGCTTTTGCTGGTCAACAACTACATCCCAATCAACACGTTTGCCTGCCCACGCGCGCTCGCACTGTCAGTGGGGGACTTCGATGAGTCGCTGGCAGGCTTGGAGGATTGGGATTTCCTCATGCGCCTGAGCGCGCGAAGCGCTTTCCATCATGTTCGCTGCGAGACGGTGGAAGTCCGTATGCGCCTGGATGACAGTGCGCCTGCACGACGTTCCGAGCAGGCACTGAAAGATTACCCAGCGCTTTATCGCGAGTTGTATGCCCGCCATGGCGACGTCGGCAGCGAAGAAGTAAGCCGCGGGCGTCAGCAAATGCTGGAGCATCTGGGTGGCAAGCCCAAGGCGTTGACGCTGCAAACCTGGCTGGCCGAACGCGTTCCGGATGCCATGCAGAGCCGCTTGATCGCACAGCGTCTGCACGCGACTCAGGGCGGTCCTGTGATCGGAATAATCGTGATGGACGCTGACGGGCACGCAGAGCGGTTGAAAGCTTCTCTGCAAAGCCTGAGTAGTGATCACTGCCTTTATTCCACTTTGAAAATTGTGGCGATGACGCCGGGCGAGGCCCCCGCCACTTCAGCGCTGGACAAGCTGCATTTCATGCGTTTGACTGATGCCAGCTTGAGCGATCAGCTGAACCTGGCTGTTCAGGCGGGTGAGTTCGACTGGTTCATGCTTGTAGAGGCGGGGAGTGAGTTCACTGCAAGCGGCTTGCTGATTGCCGCGCTTGACCTGTTGGCGGCGCCGGGCTGTCGGGCCGTTTACGGTGATGAGGGTTTGCGTTCCGATGGGTCAGAAATGGGCGCTGTGCTGCGCCCTGATCTTAACCTTGATCTACTGCTCAGTTTGCCAGCAAGCATGTCAAGTCACTGGCTGTTCAACCGTCAGGTGTGGCTGGAAATGGGCGGCTTCCGCCAGGAAGCGGGCCAGGCGTTCGAGCTGGATTACATTCTGCGACTGATCGAGTCTGCCGGTTTCGATGGGCTGGGGCATATCAGCGAGCCATTGTTGATCTGTGATGTCCCTTCGTTGCGCGACTGCCCGGACGAGCGCGGGGTCATTCAGCGCCATCTGCATGCACGCGGTTTTGCCCAGGCGCGCATCGGGTCTCGTCTGCCAGGGCGTTATGATCTGGACTATGGCGCCCCCGGCGACGCACCGGTCAGCATCCTGATCCTGCTCCAGGGCAACAGCACCGAGCGGGTGCAGCGCTGCATGGAAACCATTCTGGAGAAGACAACCTATCGAAACTACGAGGTGCTGCTGCTGGCGCGTGATAATGCCGGCCCGGCAGTAAACGGCTGGCTCGACAACGTTGCCCGGCTTGGCACCGATGCCATTCGTTGCCTGCGATTCCCTGCCGGCATGGCGCCTGTGCAAATGCGCAACCAGGCCGCCGGGCAGGCCCGTGGTGATTTCCTGCTGTGGCTGGACGAAGGCGCTGCGGTGCTCGATAACGATTGGTTGCAGCAGATGCTCAACCACGGCATGCGCCAGGAAGTCGGCGTGGTGGGGGCCAAACTGGTGGCGGGGGACGCTACCATCAGCCATGCCGGTTTCGTGCTCGGCCTGAATGGCCCTGTTGGCGAAGCTTTTGCCGGTCAGCCGATGGACGCGTCCGGCTATCTGCAGCGCCTGCAAGTGGACCAGAACTATGTCGCCGTGAGCGGCAAGTGCCTGCTGGTGAACAAAAGCCTGTTCCTGGAGGCGGGCGGTTTCGACGAGTCCCCCGAGTTGCAGCGCTGGACGGATGTTGATCTGTGCCTGCGCCTGCACCGTGGCGGCTACCTGAACGTGTGGACGCCGCGTGTTCAGTTGCTGCTAAGTGAGGATGCTGTAACGCCGGCCACCGCCGCAGAAGAAGATGCCTTGTATGACCGCTGGCTGCCTGTACTGGCACGCGACCCGCTCCACAACCCGAACTTCTCGCTGTCTTCCAGCAATGGCCTCGGCCTGGCGCCCTCCGGTCTGAGCTGGCGACCGTTGTCGTCCTGGAAACCGCTGCCGACGATCCTCGCCCATGCGGCGGACAGAGGAGGGTGTGGCAACTACCGGGTCATCCAGCCGCTGGATACGCTCAACCGCGAGGGGCTGGCCGAGGGGGTGGTGGCGTGGAATTATCTGGCGCCTGCCGAACTTGAGCGTTATCAGCCCGACAGCATCATCCTGCAGCGCCAGGTTGGCGATGAGCAGATTGAGCATATACGCCGGATGCACGCGTTTTCGCGGGCTTTCAAGGTCTTCGAGCTGGACGACTACCTGCCCAACCTGCCACTCAAGAGCGTGCACAGGGCGCACATGCCCAAGGACATTCTGCGGTCCATACGTCGCGGTCTTTCCTATGTGGACCGCTTTGTCGTCTCCACGCAGCCGCTGGCCGAGGCCTTCGCCGGCGTACATGGCGATATCCGCGTGGTATCCAACACGCTGGATACCCGCTACTGGAGCGACCTCAAGGCCCTGCGCCGGCAGTCGTGCAAACCGCGCGTCGGCTGGGCGGGTGGGGCGAGCCATACGGGCGACCTGGAAGTGATCGCGGACGTGGTGAAGGAATTGGCCAACGAGGTGGAGTGGGTGTTCTTCGGCATGTGCCCGGACAAGCTGCGGCCTTATGTTCATGAGTTCCACCCGAGTGTCTCGATTGAGCAATACCCCGCGACGCTGGCCAGGATGAACCTGGACCTGGCCCTGGCGCCGGTCGAGCAGAACCTGTTCAACGAGTGCAAGAGCAACCTGCGTTTGCTGGAGTACGGCGCTTGTGGTTTCCCGGTGATCGCCAGCGACCTGCGTTGCTACCAGGGCTACAGCGATTTGCCGGTCACACTGGTGAAGAACCGTTTCCGAGGCTGGGTAGATGCCATTCGCATGCACATCTCTGATCTGGATGCCACGGCGAAGGCGGGCGATGCACTGCGCAATGCAGTGCTGGGCGGCTGGATGCTCGAAGGCGACAACCTGAGCAACTGGCGCAAGGCCTGGCTGCCGGACTGATACATTGTCGTAGGCCTGGATCGGCCTCTTCGCGGGCTTGCCCGCACCCACAGGTACAGCGCAGGGCTTGACTCCTATGCTGGCCCTGTGGGAGCGGGCAAGCCCGCGAAGAGGCCGGCACAGGCAACACAAATCCCCATCCCCGGCACGGCTATTGCTTCACCGCTGGCAACACACCGTTTTTATGACGGTCAGCCACGCGAGAGAGCACGATGCCCCAGGCCGCCCACGTAACCCGAGCCCCCGATCATCAGGGGCAGACCCCGATCGAGCAGGACAGCCACCAGGGTATCGAGCAAGCCTTCGCCCTGTTCAACCAGGTGTCCAGCCAACTCAGCCAGTCCTACAGCCTGCTCGAAGCCCGGGTCAGTGAACTCAAAGGCGAGCTGGCCGTGGTCAGTGCCCAGCGCATAGAAGAGCTGAGCGAAAAGGAACGCCTGGCCAACCGCCTGCAGAACCTGCTGGCCCTGCTACCCGGCGGGGTAATCGTGATCGATGGCCATGGCCTTGTACGTGAAGCCAACCCGGCTGCTTGCGAACTGCTCGGTGAACCGCTGATCGGCGAACTGTGGCGCCAGGTGATCGCCCGCAGCTTTGCGCCGCGCAAGGACGATGGCCACGAAGTCTCGCTACGCGATGGCCGCCGGTTGTCCATCGCCACCCGCTCGCTGGACGCTGAACCCGGCCAACTGGTGCTGCTCAACGACCTGACTGAAACCCGTCGCCTGCAAGACCAGCTGGCCCGCCACGAGCGGCTGTCGTCGCTGGGGCGCATGGTCGCTTCGCTGGCGCATCAAATCCGTACGCCGCTGTCGGCCGCCATGCTCTACGCCAGCCATCTCGCTGACAGCGAGCAACAGCTGAGCCCGGAAACCCGCCAGCGTTTCGCCGGTACCTTGAAGGAGCGCCTGCACGAGCTGGAGCACCAGGTGCGTGACATGCTGGTGTTCGCCCGTGGCGAGTTGCCGCTGGGTGATCGGGTTACCCCAAAAGCCCTTTTCCAGGCCCTGCAGCAGGCGGCTCAGGCGCATGTGCAGGGGCACGCTGTGCGCTGGCAGTGCGACAGCCATTTGGGTGAGCTGCTGTGCAATCGCGACACCCTGGTCGGCGCCTTGCTCAACCTGATCGAAAATGCCCTGCAGGCCAGCGACGGCCCGGCGCGCTTGAAGGTGCACCTGTTCCGGCGCGAGCGCACCCTGCATCTGTGTGTCAGTGACGCCGGCAGCGGTATCGCCGCCGAGTTGTTGGCGCGCCTGGGCGAGCCGTTCCTGACCACCAAGGCCACTGGCACCGGCCTCGGCCTGGCGGTGGTCAAGGCTGTGGTGCGTGCACACCAGGGCGCTATCAGCCTGCGTTCGAAGGTGGGCCGAGGCACCTGCGTGCGGGTAGAGCTGCCGTTGATCGACGGGCAATTGGCGGAGGGGGTGTAATGGCAATCAAGGTGCTGCTGGTCGAGGACGACCGCGTATTGCGCCAAGCGCTGGGCGATACCCTGGAAATCGGCGGTTTCGCCTACCAGGCAGTGGGCAGTGCCGAAGAAGCGCTGGAGGCGGTGGTGGATGATGCCTTCAGCCTGGTGGTCAGCGATGTGAACATGCCCGGTATGGACGGGCATCAGTTGTTGAGCCAGTTGCGCCGCCAGCAACCTCAGCTGCCGGTGCTGTTGATGACGGCGCACGCCGCCGTCGAGCGTGCCGTCGAAGCAATGCGCCAAGGTGCTGCCGACTATTTGGTCAAACCGTTCGAGCCCAAGGCGCTGCTCAGCCTGGTCGAGCGGCATGCCGCCGGGCGGTTGTCCGCTGACGAGGGCCCGGTGGCCTGCGAGCCGGCCAGCCGCCAGTTGCTGGAGCTGGCCGCGCGCGTGGCGCGCAGTGACTCGACCGTGCTGATTTCTGGTGAGTCCGGCACCGGTAAGGAAGTGCTGGCGCGCTACATTCACCAGCAGTCGCCGAGGGCGGCGCAGCCCTTCGTGGCCATCAACTGCGCGGCCATCCCCGACAACATGCTCGAAGCCACCCTGTTCGGCCATGAAAAGGGGGCCTTCACCGGTGCCATCGCCGCCCAGGCCGGCAAGTTCGAGCAGGCCGAAGACGGCACCCTGCTGCTCGACGAAATCTCGGAAATGCCAATGGCCTTGCAGGCCAAGCTGCTGCGCGTGCTGCAGGAGCGCGAAGTGGAGCGGGTAGGCGGGCGCAAGCCGATCAGCCTGGACATTCGCGTGCTGGCAACCACCAACCGCGACCTGGCTGGCGAAGTGGCAGCCGGTCGCTTCCGTGAAGACCTGTTCTACCGCCTGTCAGTGTTCCCCCTGGCTTGGTGTCCGTTGCGTGAGCGCCCGGGCGACATCCTGCAACTGGCCGAGCGCCTGCTGGCGCGCCATGCGGCCAAGATGAAACACGCCCCGGTACGCCTGTCGCCGCAGGCCCGGGCTTGCCTGCAAGCCTATGCCTGGCCGGGCAACGTGCGTGAACTGGACAACGCGCTTCAGCGGGCGCTGATCCTGCAGCAGGGTGGGGTGATCGAGGCGGCGGATTTTTGTCTGGCAGGCGCCATTCCCTTGTCGGCTGGCATAGAGCCATCACCTGAAGTAGCGGCCGAGGCCAGCGGGCTGGGTGATGACATGCGCCGCCATGAGTACCAGATGATCATCGATACCCTGCGCGCCGAGCGCGGTCGGCGCAAAGAGGCGGCCGAGCGGCTGGGCATCAGCCCGCGGACCCTGCGCTATAAGCTGGCGCAGATGCGCGATGCCGGGTTCGACGTCGAGGCCAGCCTGTTCGGCTGACACTGCGCCCGCAGAGGGCGCGATACCTGTGGGAGCGGGTTCACCCGCGAACACCGGCGCAGCCGGTGCCATATACCGAGTCGGATTCTTCGCGGGTGAACCCGCTCCCACAGGGGCTGTGTTGCCTGAACTATATAGGCTGGCACCTTTGTTGCTTTACGTAGGCTATTCGCCGCATGAGTGTCAAAAAAATGCGGCCGCAGGAGAGAGAAGGGTCATGAGCCAAGGTGTTGAATTCAATCGTCTGATGCTGGACATGCGGGCCATGCAGGCCGATGCCATGTCGCTGCCCAAGGTCACCGCCGCCCCCGAGCTGGCGCCGGGGCAGAGTACCTTTGCCGACATGCTTGGCCAGGCCATCGGCAAGGTGCATGAGACCCAGCAGGCATCGACCCAGCTGGCCAATGCCTTCGAGATCGGCAAGAGCGGCGTCGACCTGACCGACGTGATGATCGCTTCGCAAAAGGCCAGCGTATCGATGCAGGCAATGACCCAGGTACGCAACAAGCTGGTCCAGGCGTACCAGGACATCATGCAGATGCCGGTTTGAGGACGGACGTAGACCATGGCTGAAGCAGTCGTCGACAACCCCCCCGCCAAGACGGGCCCGGCAGCGGCCAAGCGCCCGCTGCCAGGTATGTCGTTCCTGGAAAACATCGCGCAGATGCCCATGCTGCGCCAGGTCGGCCTCATGGTCGGCCTGGCGGCCAGCGTGGCAATCGGCTTTGCCGTGGTGCTGTGGTCGCAACAACCCGATTACCGTCCGCTGTACGGCAGCCTGTCGGGCATGGACACCAAGCAGGTCATGGACACTCTGGGTGCTGCTGACATCCCCTATAACGTCGAGCCCAACTCCGGTGCTCTGCTGGTCAAGGCCGACGACCTCTCCCGTGCGCGCCTGAAACTGGCGGCCGCCGGCGTGGCGCCCAGCGATGGCAATGTCGGTTTCGAACTGCTCGACAAGGAGCAGGGGCTGGGCACCAGCCAGTTCATGGAAGCCACTCGCTACCGCCGCAGCCTGGAAGGCGAGCTGGCGCGTACCGTTTCCAGCCTGAACAACGTCAAGGCCGCACGCGTGCACCTGGCCATCCCGAAAAGCTCGGTGTTCGTGCGCGACGACCGCAAGCCTAGCGCCTCGGTACTGGTCGAGCTGTACCCGGGCCGTGCCCTGGAAGCCGGTCAGGTGTCGGCCATCGTCAACCTGGTGGCGACCAGTGTGCCGGAGCTGGACAAATCCCAGGTCACCGTGGTCGACCAGAAAGGTAACTTGCTGTCCGAGCAGCTGCAGGACTCCGCCCTGACCGAGGCCGGCAAGCAGTACGACTACAGCCGCCGCATGGAAAGCATGCTTACCCAGCGCGTGCGCAACATCTTGCAGCCTGTGCTGGGCAATGACCGATACAAGGCCGAAGTGTCTGCCGACCTGGACTTCAGTGCCGTCGAGTCGACTGCCGAGCAGTTCAACCCCGACCAGCCGGCGCTGCGCAGCGAACAGTCTGTTGATGAACAACGCGCCAGTAGCCAAGGCCCGCAAGGCGTGCCTGGCGCGCTGAGCAACCAGCCGCCAGGCGCCGCTTCGGCACCGCAAACCACCGGTGGCGCCGCTACCCCGGCCGCAGCCATTCAGCCTGGCCAGCCGCTGGTGGATGCCAACGGCCAGCAGATCATGGACCCGGCCACCGGCCAGCCGATGCTCGCACCGTACCCGTCGGACAAACGCCAGCAAAGCACCAAGAACTTCGAGCTGGACCGCTCCATCAGCCACACCCGCCAGCAGCAGGGGCGCATGACCCGCCTGTCGGTGGCAGTGGTGGTAGACGACCAGGTCAAGATCGACCCGGCCACCGGCAACACCAGCCGTGCACCGTGGGCCGCCGAAGACCTGGCGCGCTTCACCCGCCTGGTGCAAGACGCGGTCGGCTTCGACGCCAGCCGTGGTGACAGCGTGACGGTAATCAACGTGCCATTTGCCGCCGACCGTAACGAAGAAATTGCCGATATCGCCTTCTACCAGCAGCCGTGGTTCTGGGACATCGTCAAGCAAGTGCTGGGCGTGGTGTTCATTCTGGTGCTGGTGTTCGGCGTGCTGCGGCCGGTGCTCAACAACATCACAGGGGGCGGCAAGCAGGCCGCTTCGGATAGCGACATGGAGCTGGGCGGCATGGTGGGGTTGGATGGCGAACTGGCCAACGACCGCGTCAGCCTGGGTGGCCCGACAAGCATTCTGCTGCCTAGCCCGAGCGAGGGTTACGAGGCACAGCTCAACGCAATCAAAGGCCTGGTGGCCGAAGACCCGGGCCGTGTAGCCCAGGTCGTCAAAGACTGGATCAACGCCGATGAGTGATAACCGAGCCGTTACCGCCAAGCTGAGCCGTGTCGACAAGGCGGCAATCCTGCTGCTTTCGCTGGGCGAGACCGATGCGGCCCAGGTGCTGCGCCACATGGGCCCCAAGGAAGTGCAGCGGGTGGGTGTGGCCATGGCGCAGATGGGTAATGTGCACCGTGACCAGGTCGAGCAGGTAATGAGCGAGTTCGTCGACATTGTCGGCGACCAGACCAGCCTGGGCGTGGGGTCCGATGCCTACATCCGCAAGATGCTCAACCAGGCCCTGGGCGAGGACAAGGCCAATGGCCTGGTCGACCGCATCCTGCTGGGTGGCAACACCAGTGGCCTGGACAGCCTGAAATGGATGGAACCGCGCGCGGTAGCCGACGTGATCCGCTACGAGCACCCGCAGATCCAGGCAATCGTGGTCGCCTACCTCGACCCTGACCAGGCCGGCGAAGTGCTGAGCAACTTCGACCACAAGGTGCGCCTGGACATCGTCTTGCGCGTGTCGTCGCTGAACACCGTGCAGCCGGCGGCGCTGAAAGAGTTGAACCAGATCCTCGAGAAGCAGTTCTCGGGCAACTCCAACGCCGCGCGCACCACCTTGGGCGGCATCAAGCGCGCTGCCGACATCATGAACTTCCTGGACAGCTCGGTGGAAGGTGCACTGATGGATGCGATCCGCGAAGTCGACAGCGACCTGTCGGAGCAGATCGAAGACCTGATGTTCGTCTTCAACAACCTGGCCGACGTCGACGACCGTGGCATCCAGGCGCTGCTGCGCGAAGTGTCGTCCGATGTGCTGGTGGTGTCGCTCAAGGGTGCCGACGAGCGGGTCAAGGACAAGATTTTCAAGAACATGTCCAAACGTGCCTCCGAACTGCTGCGCGACGACCTGGAGGCCAAGGGGCCGGTGCGGGTCAGCGACGTGGAAACGGCACAGAAGGAAATCCTCACCATCGCCCGCCGCATGGCCGAGGCCGGCGAGATCGTGCTCGGCGGCAAGGGTGCCGAGGAAATGATCTGATCCATCAGGCCAGGAAAAAATGGTGGGGCTGGTGCGGTCATTGTGGGAGCTGGCTTGCCGGCGATGAGGCCAGCCCAGGCAGAGTCGTTGCATGGCAAGGGCTGCGCCCTTGATCGCCGGCAAGCCAGCTCCCACAAGGCCCTTATGGGTCGAACATGCTTGTTGAGTACTTTAAAACATGTCCAGCAAAGAACATCACCCCAGCGACCTGATCCGCGCCCGCGACCTCGAGGGCGTGGACGTGTGGACGCTGCCCAGCTTCGACCCGGAGCCAGAGCCCGTACCCGAGCCTGAGCCGGAACCCGAGCCGGTCGAGGAAGAAATCGAGGAAGTGCCGCTGGAAGAAGTCCAGCCGCTCACCCTGGAAGAGCTCGAGGCCATCCGCCAGGAAGCCTACAACGAAGGCTTCGCCACCGGCGAGCGAGAGGGCTTTCACAGCACCCAGCTCAAGGTCCGCCAAGAGGCCGAAGCGGCCCTGAAGGCCAAGCTCGACAGCCTTGAGCAGCTGATGGCCAACCTGATGGAGCCGATCGCCGAGCAAGACACCCAGATCGAGAAAACCCTCGTGCACCTGGTGGCGCACATGACTCGCCAGGTGATCGGCCGCGAATTGCACAACGACTCCAGCCAGATCACCCAGGTGCTGCGCGAAGCATTGAAGCTGCTGCCCATGGGCGCGGACAATATCCGCATCCACCTCAACCCGCAGGACTTCGAGCTGGCCAAGGCCCTGCGCGAACGCCACGAGGAAAACTGGCGGTTGCTGGAAGACAGCGCGCTGCTACCGGGGGGCTGCCGTATCGAAACTGCCCATAGCCGCATCGATGCAAGCATGGAAACGCGTATCGAGAAAGCCGTGGCGCAGTTGTTCGACCAGTTGCACGACCATTCCCTGCACCCGGCGGCGCCAGACATGTCGGTAGACCTGGACGCCCCCGTCGAGCGTTCGGTGGAAAGCCCTGATGCACCTTAAGCGCACCAGCTTCGGCAAACGCCTGGGCAGTTATGCCGAGGCCATCGAGCTGCCGTCCCAGCCCATCGTCGAAGGCCGCCTGCTGCGCATGGTCGGGCTCACCCTGGAGGCCGAAGGCCTGCGCGCCGCGGTGGGAAGCCGCTGCCTGGTGATCAACGACGACAGCTACCACCCGGTCCAGGTAGAAGCCGAGGTCATGGGCTTTGCCGGGCCCAAGGTGTTCCTCATGCCCGTCGGCAGCATTGTCGGTATCGCCCCCGGCGCCCGGGTGGTGCCGCTGGATGACGGCGGCCGGCTGCCCATGGGCATGAGCATGCTCGGCCGTGTGCTGGACGGCGCCGGCCGCGCGCTGGATGGCAAGGGCGGGATGAAGGCCGAGGACTGGGTGCCGATGGACGGCCCTGTGATCAACCCGCTCAACCGTGATCCCATCAGCAAGCCGCTGGACGTGGGCATCCGCAGTATCAATGGCCTGCTGACCGTCGGTCGCGGCCAGCGCCTTGGCCTGTTTGCCGGTACTGGCGTAGGTAAGTCGGTGTTGCTGGGCATGATGACCCGCTTCACCGAAGCCGAAATCATCGTGGTTGGCCTGATCGGTGAGCGGGGCCGTGAGGTGAAGGAGTTCATCGAGCACATCCTGGGTGAAGAGGGCCTCAAGCGTTCGGTAGTGGTGGCTTCGCCTGCCGACGATGCGCCGCTGATGCGCCTGCGCGCTGCCATGTATTGCACGCGCATCGCCGAGTACTTCCGCGACAAGGGCAAGAACGTGCTGTTGCTGATGGACTCGCTCACCCGTTTCGCCCAGGCCCAGCGTGAAATTGCCCTGGCCATCGGCGAGCCGCCGGCCACCCGGGGTTACCCGCCGTCTGTATTCGCCAAGCTGCCCAAGCTGGTGGAGCGGGCGGGCAATGGCGAGGCGGGTGGTGGTTCGATTACCGCGTTCTACACCGTGTTGTCCGAAGGTGATGACCAGCAGGACCCGATCGCCGACTCGGCGCGCGGTGTGCTCGACGGCCACTTCGTGCTGTCGCGCCGGCTGGCCGAAGAGGGCCATTACCCGGCCATCGACATCGAAGCCTCGATCAGCCGGGTGATGCCCCAGGTGGTCGATGCCGACCACTTGCGCCAGGCGCAGAAGTTCAAGCAATTGTGGTCGCGCCTGTCGCAAAGCCGCGACCTGATCAGCGTGGGCGCCTATGTGGCCGGCGGCGACCCGGAAACCGACCTGGCCATTGCCTTGCAGTCGAAGCTGGTAGAGTTTCTGCGCCAAGGCCTGCAGGAGAATGTGGGCATGGCGCAGAGCCGCGAACAGCTGGGGGCGATCTTCACGCCCCCGGCGGGCTGATAGGCCATGGCGCTGCCCGGACGCGCTGCGCGCCTGGCGCCGGTGGTAGACATGGCCGAGGAAGCCGAGCGCAAGGCAGCCCAGCGCCTGGGGCATTTCCAGCAGCAGGTGGCCACCTCCCAGGCCAAGCTGGCCGAACTCGAACGGTTTCGTGAGGATTACCAGCTGCAGTGGATCAACCGCGGCGGGCAGGGGGTCAATGGCAGCTGGCTGGTCAACTACCAGCGTTTTCTGGGGCAGCTGGAAACGGCCATGACCCAGCAGCGCCAGAGCCTGGTGTGGCACCAGAACAACCTCAGCAACGCCCGCGGCACCTGGCAGCAGGCCTATGCCCGGGTAGAGGGTTTGCGCAAGCTGGTGCAGCGCTACCTGGACGAAGCCCGGCGCGCCGAAGACAAGCGTGAGCAGCGGTTGCTGGACGAACTGTCGCAGCGCCTGCCCCGCCAAAACCATTTTTAACCTGTGCCGGCGATAGGGCCGTTGCAGGCCATAGGTATGACCTTGCTACACCTGCTCCAGCCTGCTAAACCTTAATGGAGTTGCATCCGCCATCATCGAAGGAATCGCTAGCATGGCAGTCGAGACTGATTTTTCGCGGGAAGGGAATAAGCTGACGATCAAGATCAAGGGGCGCTTCGATTTCGGCAAACATCAGGAGTTTCGTGACGCCTACGAACGCCAGCCCTATCGGCCCGATTCGGTAATCGTCGACCTGAAAGACACCACCTACCTCGACAGTTCTGCGCTCGGCATGCTGCTGTTGCTGAGGGACCATGCGGGCGGCGATGAGTCGGATGTGCGCGTGGTGCACGCCAGCTCCGATGTACGCAAGATCCTCGCCATCTCCAATTTCGAAAAACTGTTCGACATCAGTTGAGCGCCGACATGCCGCCCCAACAGGCGTTGACCGTGCTGGTCGCCGAAGACGGGGCCGCCGACAGAATGCTGCTGGCGCAGATCGTGCGCCGCCAGGGCCATCAGGTATTCACCGCAGAAAACGGCGAGCAGGCGGTGGCGCTGTTCGTCGAGCGGCGCCCGCAGCTGGTGCTGCTGGATGCGCTGATGCCGGTGATGGATGGCTTCGAGGCGGCGCGGCAGATCAAGGCCCTGGCCGGCGAGGCGCTGGTGCCGATCATTTTCCTGACGTCGCTGAATGAGGAAGAGGGCCTGGTGCGCTGCCTGGAGGCCGGGGGCGATGACTTCATGGCCAAGCCCTACAGTGCGGTGATCCTCGGCGCCAAGATCCGCGCCATGGACCGCCTGCGCCGGCTGCAGGCTACCGTGCTGGAGCAGCGTGACCAGATTACCCGGCACCACCACCACCTGCTCAACGAGCAGCGGGTGGCCAAGGCGGTGTTCGACAAGGTGGCCCACTCCGGCTGCCTTTCTGCCCCCAACATCCGCTACCTGCAATCGCCCTATGCGCTGTTCAACGGCGACCTGATGCTGGCCGCGTTCACCCCGGCCGGTGACATGCGTGTGCTGCTTGGCGATTTCACCGGCCATGGTCTGCCAGCGGCGGTAGGGGCGA
The DNA here is from genome assembly GCF_056098905.1 of Pseudomonas sp. TSO6. Classification (NCBI taxonomy): domain Bacteria; kingdom Pseudomonadati; phylum Pseudomonadota; class Gammaproteobacteria; order Pseudomonadales; family Pseudomonadaceae; genus Pseudomonas; species Pseudomonas sp. TSO6. The sequence continues at coordinate 194,607 of NZ_JBLZWV010000020.1, forward strand.
TGCCGCTGGCCGAAGTGTTCTACGGCATGACTGCCAAAGGCTACGGCATGGCGCAGATCCTGCGCGAGATGAACGCCAAGCTCAAACGCATCCTGCCGGTGGACATGTTCTGCTGTGCGCTGCTGCTCGACCTCAGTTTGCAGCGCGGTTCGGTCGAGGTGTGGAACGGGGGCATGCCCGATGGCTATCGCCTGTCGGTAAATGGCCATGTGCTATCATCACTGAGTTCTCGGCACCTGCCGCTGGGTATCCTGGCAGCAGAGCGTTTCGATGACAGTACTGAGGTGCTGCCGTTGGCACCGGGCGAGCGCTTGTTGCTGTTGTCGGACGGCGTGCTGGACACCGCCGATGACCAGGAACGGTTATTCGGCGTGGAGCGTTTGCGTGCGGTGCTGGCCGACAATCGCGACCCTGCGCAGCTGTTCGATGAAGTCATGCAGGCGCTGGAGCAATTTGGCGGGCACCCGCGTGATGACATCAGCCTGTGCGATATCCGCATGTTCAGCGCGGAGGAGCGGGTGCCGGCGCCGATGATCTACTCTGATAGCGGCCGTTCCAGCCCGCTGGACTGGTCGCTGGGGTTCGAGGTGCGTGGCGAGAGCCTCAAGCGCTTCAACCCGGTGCCGTATCTGGTGCAGTTGTTGCAGGAAATTCACGGCCTGCGGGCGCGCACCGGCAGCCTGCACGCGGTGCTCAGCGAGCTGTATTCCAATGCGCTGGAGCATGGGGTGCTGGGCCTGGATTCGCAGCTCAAGCGCGATGTGCAGGGGTTCGCCGACTATTATCAGGAGCGCGCCCGGCGGCTGGGTGCGTTGAGCGACGGTTTCGTGCGCATCGACTTCAGGGTTGAACCGCACGCCGAGGGCGGGCGTCTGATGATCGAGGTGCTCGACAGTGGCGCCGGGTTCGATGTGCCGCGTGTGCTGTCGCGGCCGTCGCTGGCGCAGGGCCTGAGCGGGCGTGGCCTGAACCTGATTCAGCGGCTGGCCAGCAATGCCCGCTGGAGCGAAGGCGGGCGTTGCGCACATGTGGAGTTCGTATGGTGAGCCACAGGTTGGCTCGGGCATAATCTGGCTTGATCAAGGAGTGAACAAGTGACTGACATGCATATTGATCACAAGGTCCTCAGTGACCTGCGTGAAGTCATGGAGGATGGCTACCTGCAGTTGGTGCAAACCTTTCTCGACGACTCTGAACGGCGCCTGAGCCAGCTGCACGCGGCCAAAAGCGCCGAAGAGCTTGGTGCGGCCGCCCACAGCTTCAAGGGCAGCAGCAGCAACATGGGCGCCGTGGCCTTGGCTTGCCTGTGCCAGCAACTGGAAGACCGCGCGCGGCAGCGCCCGCTGTATGGGATCGAAGACCTGATCAACCGCATCGATCTGGAATATGTCGAGGTGCAGCACTTCTACCGCGATGAGCAGCAGCGTATTTCTGCAGGCTGATGTGTGAGTTGGCGCGAGTCTTGCTTTTCTCTGGCTGGATGATCTTTCTGTTCCTGGCGCGGAGACCGCTCAATGCCTGTCGCACCCAACCCTTTGTTGCAAGCCAACGCCATTACCAGCACCTCGCGTTCGGCCACCGCGCAGGCGGATAAACCGCTGCAGGCGCTGGGTGACAAGGGCGACGGCTTTGGCCAGGTGATGGCCAGGCAGGGGCGTGATAAGGCCGTCGGGCAGGAGGACAAGGCTGCCCCGGCCAAGCCCAAGGACAAACCTGAGGCGGCAGCGGGTGGCAAGAAAGACCCCGCCGACAAAACTGCGGTTGCCGATGACGGCAACAAATTGCCAGCTGACGACGCGGCCCAGGCCGATACCGGGCTGCGTGATGCCAGCCTGGTGGCCGGCCAGGTCACCGACGCCCAGCCTGGTGCGCAACTGATCCAGGCCCAGGCCGAGGCCGTTGCGCCGGTACTGCAGGCCGCCACGGCGCAGGTTGCTGCGCTGCCCGAAGAACCCGCTGCCGAAGAAGCCTTCGACCCCGATGCCGACCCGTTGGCTAACCTGCCAACCTTGCGGCTGGCCTTGGAGCACAGCGCCCAGGCCAAGGGTGGCACCTCGGCACATGCGCTGGATCCGTCCCGGGCCCAGGGCGAAGATGGGCAGGCAGCCGTCAATACCTTGGCGAATCTGGTGGAAAATGCCGAGGGTGAAGCAGGTGAGCCGGGCGACAAAGCCTTTGGTGCCTTGCTTGAAGATGGCCTGAAAGACACCAAGAGCGCCAGCAGCGACACCCGCATCGATGATTTCGCCAATCGCCTGGCCAGCCTGACCCAGGCGGCCACGGCCAAAACCGCCAATCCCGTGCCGGCCAATGCCAGCCCGTTACACCAGCCATTGCCGATGAACCAGGGTGCCTGGGCCGAGGGCCTGGTCAACCGGGTCATGTACCTGTCCAGCCAGAACCTCAAGTCGGCGGATATCCAGCTGGAGCCGGCGGAGCTGGGCCGCCTGGACATTCGCGTCAATGTTGCGACGGACCAGTCGACCCAGGTCACCTTCATCAGCGGTCACGCCGGTGTGCGTGATGCCCTCGACAGCCAGGTGCACCGCCTGCGCGAACTGTTCGCCCAGCAGGGGCTGGCCCAGCCGGATGTCAACGTGGCCGACCAGTCGCGCGGGCAGCAACAGCAGCAGGGGCAGGCGCAGGGCAGCAACCTGTCCGGGGTGGCGGCGCGGCGGGCGGAGCAGGGCGGGGGCGAGCCCGTCGAAGGCACCCGGCCTGTGGAGCAGCAGGTGGTTGTTGGCGACAGTGCGGTTGATTACTACGCCTGATGTCTGGTACCTGGCTTGGTTTTTGTGGGGGCAGTGAGAACGAGCGCCGCCCGCGCGGCGCATCGCGAGCTGCGCTCGCTCCTACGTTTGTTTCGGGCCAATGGTTTCTGTGGGATTTGCGCGCGTACGCCTTGGCGCATGGCGTGATATCGCGTCGTACAAACAAGGCGGTCGCGCGCGTCTGCCACAGGGATACTGGCCCGAAACAAACGTAGGAGCGAGCGCAGCTCGCGATGCGCCGCGCGGGCGGCGCTCGTTCTCACCGCCGTAAAATCCCTGAAGCCGAATTCTGGCATAACACTTGCTCAAGCCAAGCCATCCACCTTTGAACCCCCGATGGACGACGGATTATTGGCATGGCGAAGAGCGAAGCAGTCAAAGACCCCGCCACTAAAGGCAAACTCAAACTGATCCTGCTGGCCGTCGTAGGCCTGTTGCTGGCGATCGGCCTTTCGGTGGGCGCTACCTGGTTCATCATGCACAAGAGCGATTCGGCCCCGGCCGCCGAGCCTGTGGCCGGCAACGTCAAGCCAGCGGCGATCTACGAGGCGCTGACCCCGGCATTTGTGGTGAATTTCAACCAGAACGGCCGCCAGCGCTACATGCAGCTGAGCATCACCATGCAGGCGCGCAACCAGGCCGACCTGGATGCCCTGAAGGTGCACATGCCGGTGATCCGCAACAACCTGGTGATGATGTTCTCCGGGCAGGGTTTCGACACCCTGGCCAGCAGCCCGGTCGGGCAGGAGATGTTGCGCCAGAAGGCGACCGCAGTGGTCCAGGAAGTGGCGCAGAAGGAAGTCGGCAAGCCGGTCATCGACCAGTTGCTGTTCACCAATTTCGTATTGCAGTAGGAGTCCGCAATGGCCGTACAGGACCTGCTGTCCCAGGATGAAATCGATGCCCTGTTGCACGGCGTCGACGACGGGCTGGTGCAGACCGAAAGTGCATCCGAGCCTGGCAGTATCAAAAGTTACGACCTGACCAGTCAGGACCGTATTGTACGGGGTCGCATGCCGACCCTGGAAATGATCAACGAGCGCTTCGCCCGTTACACCCGTATCAGCATGTTCAACCTGCTGCGCCGTTCCGCCGACGTGGCCGTGGGTGGCGTACAGGTGATGAAGTTCGGCGAATACGTGCACTCGCTGTACGTGCCGACCAGCCTCAACCTGGTCAAGATCAAGCCGCTGCGCGGCACCTCGCTGTTCATCCTCGATGCCAAGCTGGTGTTCAAGCTGGTGGACAACTTCTTCGGTGGCGATGGCCGCCACGCCAAGATCGAAGGCCGCGAATTCACCCCTACCGAGCTGCGCGTGGTGCGCATGGTGCTGGACCAGTGTTTCGTCGACCTCAAGGAAGCCTGGCAGGCAATCATGCCGGTCACCTTCGAGTACATGAACTCCGAGGTCAACCCGGCCATGGCCAACATCGTCGGCCCCAGCGAGGCAGTGGTGGTGTCCACCTTCCACATCGAACTGGACGGTGGCGGCGGCGACCTGCACGTGACCATGCCGTACTCGATGATCGAGCCGGTGCGGGAAATGCTCGATGCCGGGTTCCAGTCCGACCTGGACGACCAGGATGAGCGCTGGGTCAAGGCCCTGCGCGAGGACGTGCTGGATGTGGCCGTGCCACTTACCGCCACGGTCGCCCGGCGCCAGTTGAAGCTGCGCGACATCCTGCACATGCAGCCTGGTGACGTGATCCCGGTGGAGCTGCCGGAGCACCTGGTGCTGCGCGCCAACGGTGTGCCGTCGTTCAAGGCGCGGCTGGGCTCACACAAGGGCAACCTGGCCCTGCAGATCATCGACCCGATCGAACGCCGCTGACGGCGTGCCGGTCGCTCATAACGAATTGAATGCCTGTCGAGGAAACCATGGCTAACGAAAACGAGATCACCTCCGCAGAGGACCAGGCGCTGGCCGATGAGTGGGCTGCGGCCCTTGAGGAAACCGGCTCGGCCGGTCAGGCCGACATCGATGCGCTGCTGGGCGGTGACACCGGCAGCAGCGGCGGCGCTGGCCGCATGCCGATGGAAGAGTTCGCCAGCTCGCCGAAGCCGAACGAAAACGTCAGCCTCGAAGGCCCGAACCTGGACGTGATCCTGGACATCCCGGTGAACATCTCCATGGAAGTGGGTAGCACTGAGATCAACATTCGCAACCTGCTGCAACTCAACCAGGGCTCGGTGATCGAGCTGGACCGCCTAGCTGGCGAGCCGCTCGATGTGCTGGTCAATGGCACGCTGATCGCCCATGGCGAAGTGGTGGTGGTCAACGAGAAGTTCGGCATTCGCCTGACCGACGTGATCAGCCCCAGCGAACGTATCAAGAAGCTGCGCTGAGTGAAGGGCACGATGCGCGCCATTGCGGCGTTCGCTGGACTGCTGGCCAGCCAGGTGTGCCTGGCCGCGGCCACGCCAACGGCGACCCCGGCGACGGCGCCTGGCAGCCTTGGCGGCCAGTTGGCGCAGATGGTCTTCGGCCTGCTGCTGGTGGTGGGCCTGATTTTCTTCCTGGCGTGGGTGCTGCGGCGTATGCAGAGCACGGCGGTGAAGGGCGGGCAGGTGATCGAGATCGTCGGCAGCCGGGCCATCGGCCCGCGTGACCGCCTGCTGCTGGTGCAGGTGGGCAAGGAGCAGATCCTGATTGGCCACACCCCCGGTAGCATCGAGGCCCTGCATGTGCTGGCCGAACCCGTGGAAGTGCCGGCTGGCGCACGTCAGGCAACGCCGGAATTTGCCCAGCGGCTGATGGAGCTGATGGGCAAGGACCCTAAGGACAAGAAGTGATGAGCGGCCCGCTGCGTTTGTTGTTGACTTTGGCGCTGCTGCTGGCTGCGCCGCTGGCCCTGGCCGCCGACCCGTTGTCGATCCCGGCCATTACCCTGTCCAACGGGGCGGACGGGCAGCAGGAGTATTCGGTCAGCCTGCAAATTTTGCTGATCATGACGGCGCTCAGCTTCATCCCGGCGTTCGTCATCCTGATGACCAGCTTTACCCGCATCATCATCGTGTTCTCGATCCTGCGCCAGGCCCTGGGCCTGCAGCAGACGCCGTCGAACCAGATTCTGACCGGCATGGCGCTGTTCCTGACCATGTTCATCATGGCACCGGTGTTCGACCGGGTGAACTCGGACGCCCTGCAGCCGTACCTCAAGGAGCAGATGACCGCCCAGCAGGCCATCGACAAGGCCCAGGTGCCGCTAAAGGACTTCATGCTGGCGCAAACCCGGCAAAGCGACCTCGACCTGTTCATGCGCCTGTCCAAGCGCACCGACATTGCCGGCCCCGACCAGGTGCCGCTGACGATCCTGGTGCCGGCATTCGTCACCTCCGAGCTGAAAACCGCGTTCCAGATCGGTTTCATGATCTTCATCCCGTTCCTGATCATCGACATGGTGGTGGCGAGTGTGCTGATGGCCATGGGTATGATGATGCTGTCGCCGCTGATCATCTCGCTGCCGTTCAAGATCATGCTGTTCGTGCTGGTGGATGGCTGGGCGCTGATCATGGGCACCCTGGCCAGCAGTTTCGGCGGCGTCTGACGCCGTCAAGGAGAGCCGCCGATGACACCTGAAGTAGCTGTCGACCTGTTTCGTGACGCCCTGTGGCTGACCACCCTGATGGTCGCCGTGCTGGTGGTGCCGAGCCTGTTGGTGGGCCTGGTGGTTGCGATGTTCCAGGCCGCCACCCAGATCAACGAACAGACCCTGAGCTTTCTGCCGCGTCTGCTGGTGATGCTGATCACGCTGATCGTCGCCGGGCCATGGCTGGTGCAGAAGTTCATGGAGTACATCACCACCCTCTACACCAACATCCCGCAGCTGATCGGTTGACGCGGATATGCTGGAGCTGACCGACGCGCAGATCGGCACCTGGGTTGCCACCTTCATCCTGCCGTTGTTCAGGGTGACTGCGGTGCTGATGACCATGCCGATCCTTGGCACGCGCATGCTGCCGGCGCGGGTGCGCCTGTACGTGGCGGTGGCCATTACCGTGGTGATCGTGCCAGCGCTGCCGCCGTTGCCTGAATTCGACCCGCTGAGCCTGCGCGGCCTGCTGCTGTGCGCCGAGCAGATCATTGTCGGTGCACTGTTCGGCCTGGCCTTGCAGTTGTTGTTCCAGGCTTTCGTGATCGCCGGGCAGGTCGTCGCGGTGCAGATGGGCATGGCCTTCGCCTCGATGGTCGATCCCGCCAACGGCGTTAACGTCACGGTCATCAGCCAGTTCATGACCATGCTGGTGAGCGTGCTGTTCCTGTTGATGAACGGCCACCTGGTGGTGTTCGAGGTGCTGACCGAAAGCTTTACCACCTTGCCGGTGGGCAATGCGCTGGTGGTCAACCAGTTCTGGGAGCTGGCCGGGCGGCTGGGTTGGGTATTTTCTGCCGGCCTGTTGCTGATCCTGCCGGTGATCGCTGCGTTGCTGGTGGTGAACATTGCCTTCGGCGTGATGACCCGCGCCGCGCCGCAGTTGAATATCTTCTCCATTGGCTTTCCGCTGACCCTGGTCATGGGCATGTTCATTTTCTGGGTCGGTCTGGCCGATGTGCTGTCCCACTACCAGGCATTGGCCAGCGAAGCGCTGCAATGGCTGCGTGAACTGGCGAGGGCGCGCTGAGCATGGCAGAAAGCGAGAGCGGTCAGGACAAGACAGAAGACCCCACCGACAAGCGCAAGCGCGATGCCCGCGAGAAAGGCGAGATCGCCCGCTCCAAGGAGCTGAATACGGTGGCGGTGACCCTGGCTGGCGCGGGTGGCCTGCTGGCATTCGGCGGTCATATGGCTGAGACGTTGCTGAGCATCATGCGCATGAACTTTAGCCTGACCCGCGACATCATTGTCGACGAGCGGGCCATGGGCGCCTTCCTGCTGGCCTCGGGCAAGATGGCGATATGGGCGGTGCAGCCGGTGCTGATCCTGCTGTTCGTGATTTCCTTCGTGGCACCTATTGCCCTCAGCGGCTTCCTGTTCTCTGGCAGCCTGCTGCAGCCAAAATTCAGCCGCATGAACCCGTTATCGGGGATCAAGCGCATGTTCTCGATGAATAGCCTCACCGAGCTGCTCAAGGCGCTGGCCAAGTTCTTCGTGATCTTGGTAGTCGCGGTGGTGGTGCTGTCCAACGACCGCCAGGCTTTGCTGGCGATTGCCAATGAGCCGCTGGAGCAGGCGATCATCCATAGCCTGCAGGTGGTGGGTTGGAGTGCCTTGTGGATGTCGGCCGGGCTGTTGCTGATTGCCGCGGCCGACGTGCCGTTCCAGCTGTACCAGACGCACAAGAAAATGAAGATGACCAAGCAGGAAGTGCGCGACGAGTACAAGGACAGCGAGGGCAAGCCCGAGGTCAAGCAACGCATTCGCCAGCTGCAGCGCGAGATGTCGCAGCGGCGCATGATGGCAGCGGTGCCGCAGGCCGATGTGATCATCACCAACCCGACGCACTATGCGGTGGCCCTGCAGTACGACCCGGAGAAGGGCGGGGCGGCGCCGTTGCTGCTGGCCAAGGGTACCGACTTCATGGCCTTGAAGATTCGGGAGATTGGCGTTGAGCACAAGATCCAGATCCTCGAATCGCCGGCGCTGGCGCGGGCGATCTACTACTCCACCGAGCCAGAGCAGGAGATCCCCGCCGGCTTGTACCTGGCCGTGGCGCAGGTGCTGGCCTATGTGTTCCAGATCCGCCAGTACCGCGCCGGCAGGGGTAAGCGGCCAGAGCCGTTGAAAGAAGATTTGCCGATCCCGCCGGACCTGCGCCGCGACAGCTGACCTGATCCCGCAGCGTGGGCCTCACACGGGCTCTGTGGGAGCGGCCTTGTGTCGCGATAGGGCCGCAAAGCGGCCCCAGGGTTTCGGCATCACGGCAACATTTTTGGGGCCGCTCTGCGGCCCTATCGCGACGCAAGGCCGCTCCCACAATGAAACTGTGCTTGTCCTCTGGCAAAGTTGGAAGGCTTCTTGCAAAGCCACGCCCAGGCGCCCCTTGGGCGTCAAAGTTTTGCATCAAGAGGACTCGCGGTGGATCGCACTCAGTTAATCAGCAACGCCCGCAATAACCTGGCCGGTCTCGGTCGGGGCAACCTGGGCGTGCCGCTGCTGCTGCTGGTGATGTTGGCAATGATGATGTTGCCGATACCGCCGTTCCTGCTCGACGTGTTCTTCACCTTCAACATCGCCTTGTCGATCGTGGTGCTGCTGGTCTGTGTGTACGCCCTGCGCCCACTGGACTTCGCCGCCTTCCCCACCATCCTGCTGGTGGCCACGCTGCTGCGCCTGGCGCTGAACGTGGCGTCCACCCGCGTGGTCATGCTGCATGGCCAGGAGGGCCACGGCGCTGCCGGTAAGGTGATCCAGGCCTTCGGTGAAGTGGTGATCGGCGGCAACTACGTGGTCGGTGGCGTGGTGTTTGCCATCCTCATGATCATCAACTTCGTGGTGGTGACCAAGGGTGCCGGGCGTATTTCCGAGGTGAGCGCGCGTTTCACCCTCGACGCCATGCCCGGCAAGCAGATGGCCATCGATGCCGACCTCAACGCCGGCCTGATCGACCAGGCCCAGGCCAAGCACCGCCGTGCCGAAGTGGCGCAAGAGGCGGAGTTCTACGGCTCGATGGACGGTGCCAGCAAGTTCGTCCGCGGTGACGCCATCGCCGGCCTGCTGATCCTGTTCATCAACCTGATCGGCGGCATGCTGATCGGCATGTTGCAGCACGGCATGAGCTTCGGCGATGCCGGCAAGGTATACGCCCTGCTGACCATCGGTGACGGTTTGGTGGCGCAATTGCCATCACTGCTGCTGTCCACCGCTGCCGCGATCATGGTCACCCGCGCCTCGGGCTCCGAGGACATGGGCAAGCTGATCAACCGGCAGATGTTCGATTCGCCCAAGGCCCTGGCGGTGTCCGGCGGGCTGATGATCGTCATGGGGCTGGTGCCGGGCATGCCGCACGTGGCCTTCCTCGGCCTTGGCCTGCTGGCCTGTGGCGGCGCCTACCTGGTGTGGAAGAAGCAGAACAAGGTGAAGCTGGAGGCGCAACAAGAGGCGCAGCGCCAGCAAGACCTGTTGCCCTCGCCGCAGCGCGCGCTCGATACCAAGGAGCTGGGCTGGGACGACGTGACGCCTATCGACATGATCGGCCTGGAGGTCGGTTACCGGCTGATCCCGCTGGTCGACCGCAACCAGGGCGGCCAGTTGCTGGCGCGGATCAAGGGTGTGCGCAAGAAGCTGTCCCAGGACTTGGGTTTCCTCATGCCCACCGTGCACATTCGTGACAACCTCGACTTGCAGCCCAGCGCCTATCGCCTGACCCTGATGGGGGTGATCCTGGCCGAAGCGGAGATTTACCCGGACCGGGAGCTGGCGATCAACCCCGGGCAAGTGTTCGGCACCCTGAACGGCATTGCCGCGCGTGACCCGGCGTTTGGCCTGGAGGCGGTTTGGATCGACGTCGGCCAGCGTTCCCAGGCGCAGTCGCTGGGCTACACCGTGGTCGACGCAAGCACCGTGGTGGCCACCCACCTCAACCAGATCCTGCAGAAGCACTGCCATGAGCTGATTGGCCACGAAGAGGTTCAGCAACTGCTGCAGGTGCTGTCCAAGGCATCGCCTAAACTTGCAGAAGAGCTGGTGCCGGGTGTCATTTCCTTGTCGGGCCTGCTCAAGGTGCTGCAAGCACTGTTGTCGGAACAGGTGCCGGTGCGCGATATTCGCAGTATTGCCGAAGCCATCGCCAACAACGCCGGCAAGAGTCAAGATACCGCCGCGCTGGTGGCGGTGGTGCGCGTCGGATTGTGTCGCGCCATCGTGCAAAGCATTGTCGGCGTTGAGTCGGAGCTGCCAGTGATTACCCTGGAGCCAAGGTTGGAACAGATTTTGCTCAATAGTCTGCAAAGGGCCGGGCAAGGTCAGGAAGATGGTGTTCTTCTGGAGCCGAGCATGGCCGAGAAGCTGCAACGTTCGCTGATCGAAGCGGCCCAGCGCCAGGAAATGCAGGGCCAGCCGGCCATCCTGCTGGTCGCCGGCCCGATCCGCGCCATGCTGTCGCGTTTCGGTCGCCTGGCTGTACCGAATTTGCATGTTCTGGCGTATCAGGAAATACCGGACAACAAGCAAGTCACCATCGTTGCCACCGTGGGCCCTAACGGCTGAGGTAGTGGATAATGCAAGTTAAGCGATTTTTCGCCGCCGATATGCGTCAGGCCATGAAGCTGGTCCGTGACGAGCTGGGCGCCGATGCCGCGATCATTGGCAACCGCCGCATTGCCGGTGGTGTCGAACTGACGGCCGCGCTGGACTACAAGCTGTCCGCCCTGGCTCCGCGCGTGCCCAACGCCGAGCTGGAAGAAGAGCTGCGCAAGACCCATACGCGCATCGCCACTGCCCAGGCCGAGCTGGACCACCGCCAGGACAGCAGCGACAACAACCGCCAATTGTTTGCCGGGCAGTCGCTGACGGCCGCCGAGCCGTTGATCGAGCCGCATGTCGATGCCCCTGAGGCTGCCGCTGCCCCTGCTGCGGCGCCGGTCGACCCGCGCTTGTTCGATGCCATGCGCTCCGAGCTGTCGGGCCTGCGCGAGCTGCTGGAAGTGCAGCTCGGTTCGCTGGCCTGGAGCCAGCTGCAGGGCAGCAAGCCACAGCAGGCCAACCTCTGGCGCCGGCTGCAGCGCATCGGCCTGTCCGGGCCTATCGCCCGTGAGTTGCTCGACCTCACCGCCGAGATCGAAGAGCCTCGCCAGGCCTGGCGCATGCTGCTGGCGCACCTGGCGCGGATGATCGAAATCCCCGAAATCGAACCGATCGAAGAGGGTGGTGTAATTGCCATGGTCGGCCCGGCCGGCATGGGCAAGACCACCACCCTGGCCAAGCTGGCTGCCCGCTACGTGCTCAAGTATGGCGCGCAAAACCTGGCGCTGGTGAGCATGGACAGTTTTCGTATCGGCGCCCAGGAGCAGCTCAAGACCCTGGGCCGCATCCTCAATGTGCCAGTGACCTACGTCGACCCGGGCCAGTCGCTGGCTGCGGCACTGGAGCCACTGCTGCGCAAACGCGTCGTGCTGATCGATACCGCCGGCCTGCAAGCCAGCGACCCGGCACTGCGCATGCAGCTGGAAACCCTGGCCGGGCGTGGCATTGCCGCGAAGAATTACCTGGTGCTGGCTACCACCAGCCAGAAGCAAGTGCTGACCGCCGCCTACCACAGCTACAAGCGCTGTGGCCTGGCCGGTTGCATCCTGACCAAACTGGATGAAACGGCAAGCCTTGGCGATGTGCTGAGCCTTGCCATCAGTCATGAACTGCCCGTGGCCTACCTCACCGACGGCCCGCGCATTCCTGACGACCTGCACCTGCCGCGTGGCCACCAATTGGTGTCCCGTGCGGTCAATGTGCAGCAGCAGGACGAGCCCAGCGAAGAGGCCATGGCCGACATGTTCGCTGATCTCTATCACAACCCCCGACGGGCGGGTTGACCATGAAGCGTGTGCAAAGTAGCTATGCCAAGGGGTACGCAGAATTGCCCCACGTGTGGCCTGAGTCCCAGCGAGACAAGGTAAAGAACAGACATGGGTAGCATGCATCCCGTACAGGTGATCGCCGTGACCGGTGGCAAAGGTGGCGTCGGCAAGACTAACGTTTCAGTGAACCTGTCCCTGGCGCTGGCCGAGCTTGGCCGCAGGGTCATGCTGCTGGACGCCGACCTGGGCCTGGCCAACGTCGACGTGTTGCTGGGCCTTACCCCCAAACGTACCCTGGCCGATGTCATCGAGGGGCGCTGCGAGCTGCGTGACGTGATGCTGCAGGGCCCTGGCGGTGTGCGCATCGTACCGGCGGCCTCGGGCACCCAGAGCATGGTGCACCTGGCCCCGGCCCAGCATGCAGGGCTGATCCAGGCGTTCAGCGAAATCGGCGACAACCTCGACGTGCTGGTGATCGACACTGCGGCGGGTATTGGCGAGTCGGTGGTCAGCTTCGTTCGCGCTGCCCAGGAAGTGCTGCTGGTGGTGTGTGACGAGCCCACCTCGATCACCGATGCCTACGCCCTGATCAAACTGCTCAACCGCGACTACGGGATGAATCGTTTCCGTGTGCTGGCCAACATGGCGCAGAGCCCGCAGGAAGGGCGCAACCTGTTCGCCAAGCTGACCAAGGTCACCGACCGCTTCCTCGACGTTGCCCTGCAGTACGTGGGCGCCGTACCGTACGACGAGTGTGTGCGCAAGGCAGTGCAGAAGCAGCGCGCCGTGTACGAAGCCTTCCCACGCTCCAAGTGCGCGCTGGCCTTCAAGGCGATTGCCCAGAAGGTTGACAGCTGGCCGCTGCCGGCCAATCCGCGCGGCCACCTGGAGTTCTTTGTCGAGCGCCTGGTGCAGCCCACCAGCGCGGGCCCCGTGCTATGAACGCCAGCGGCTTCAAGATGTACAGCCGGGCAGCGAAAGACGGCCAGTACGAGCTGATCGAACGCTACGCCCCGCTGGTGAAGCGCATTGCCTACCACCTGTTGGCGCGGTTACCGGCCAACGTGCAGGTCGAGGACCTGATCCAGGCCGGCATGATCGGCCTGCTTGAAGTGGCCAACAAATATGACGCCAGCAAAGGCGCTAGCTTTGAAACCTATGCCGGCATCCGCATCCGCGGGGCCATGCTGGACGAGGTGCGCAAGGGCGACTGGGCACCGCGTTCGGTGCACCGCAACACCCGCATGGTCAGTGACGCGATGCGTGCCGTTGAAGCCAGAACAGGCCGGGACGCTAAAGATCATGAAGTTGCTGCCGAACTCCAATTGAGTCTCGATGATTACTACGGGATCTTGAACGATACCTTGGGCAGCCGCCTGTTCAGCTTTGACGACCTGTTGCAGGACGGCGAGCACGAAGGGCTGCATGAGGATGGCGCCAGTGGCCATGTCGAACCTGCGCGTGGCCTGGAGGACGAACGCTTCCAGGCTGCCCTGACCGAGGCCATTGCCAACCTGCCGGAGCGTGAGCGCCTGGTACTGGCGCTGTACTACGACGAAGAGCTGAACCTCAAGGAAATTGGCGAGGTGCTTGGGGTCAGCGAGTCGCGGGTCAGCCAGTTGCACAGCCAGTGTGCCGCGCGCCTGCGTAGCCGCCTGGGGGAATGGCGGGCACGTTGAGCCCGGTGTCGTTGCAGTCGTTTTCCACGTGCGTTATCCACGTTGTACCGAATTGAATGAGTGCGTGCCCGGTAGACCGGGCGCGTTTGAGACTGCTTGGAGGTCTAATTGGACAAGAACATGAAAATCCTCATCGTTGACGACTTTTCGACGATGCGGCGGATCATCAAGAACCTGTTGCGTGACCTGGGCTTCACCAACACCGACGAAGCCGACGATGGCATCACGGCGCTGCCGATGCTGCAAAGGGGCGCCTACGACTTCCTGGTGACCGACTGGAACATGCCCGGCATGTCCGGCATCGACCTGCTGCGCAAAGTGCGTGCCGACGATCAGCTGAAGACCTTGCCAGTATTGATGGTGACCGCTGAAGCCAAGCGCGACCAGATCATCGAAGCGGCCCAGGCCGGCGTCAATGGCTATGTGGTCAAGCCGTTCACCGCTCAGGTGCTCAAAGAAAAGATCGAGAAGATCTTCGAACGCGTCAACGGCTGAGTCACGTCAGGGGGCGCGCCATGGATTCATCACAAACGTCTTTGGGGGAGTTCGAATCGACCCTGAAGAAACATGCCCAGGAGTTGGTCGAAAGCCTGGAACGGGGCCGTTTTGGCGAGGCGGTACAGCTGATTCACGAGCTGAACCAGACCCGCGATCGCGGCCTGTACCAGGAAGTCGGCAAGCTGACCCGCGAGTTGCACAGCGCTATCGTCAGCTTCCAGATCGACCCGACCATCCCGCAGGCCGAGGAGGTGTCGCAGATTACCGACGCTACCGAGCGCCTGTCGTACGTGGTCAAGCTGACCGAGGGCGCGGCCAACCGCACCATGGACCTGGTCGAGGCAAGCACCCCGGTGCTCAACGACCTGGCCAGCGAAGCCAAGGCGCTGAGCACCGACTGGCAGCGCTTCATGCGCCGCGAAGTGGCTGCGCCGGAGTTCCGTGACCTGGTCAAGCGCGTCGACAGTTTCCTGACGCACAGCGCTGAAGGTAACCGCAAGGTTGCCGGGCATCTCAACGACATTCTGCTGGCTCAGGACTATCAGGACCTGACCGGCCAGGTGATCAAGCGCGTCACCAGCCTGGTGACCGAGGTGGAAAGCAACCTGCTCAAACTGGTGCTGATGGCCAGCCAGGTCGACCGCTTTGCCGGTATCCAGCATGACCACGATCAACTGCGCGCAGAAAAAGATGCAGAAAAACATCCGACTCGGGGTGAAGGTCCGCAGATTCATGCCGATAAGCGTGAAGACGTTGTGTCCGGTCAGGACGATGTCGATGATTTGCTGTCCAGCCTGGGTTTTTAAGGAGCACGTTTGATGAGCTTCGGCGCCGATGAAGAAATCCTCCAGGATTTCCTGGTAGAAGCCGGCGAAATTCTTGAGCAACTGTCCGAGCAACTGGTCGAGCTGGAAAGCCGACCTGACGATGCCGACCTGCTCAATGCGATCTTTCGCGGTTTCCACACTGTAAAAGGGGGCGCCGGCTTCCTCCAGCTGAACGAGCTGGTGGAGTGCTGCCATATCGCCGAGAACGTGTTCGACATCCTGCGCAAAGGTGAGCGCCGGGTCGATGCGGAACTGATGGACGTGGTGCTTGAAGCACTGGATACGGTCAACAGCATGTTTGGCCAGGTGCGCGAGCGCGCCGACGTAACCCCGGCCACCCCCGAGTTGCTGGCGGCCTTGTCGCGCCTGGCCGAACCCGGTGGTGCCGAGGCCGCTGAAGCGCCTGCGGCACCGGTAGCCGAGCCGCCGGTTGCGGCCATGGCCCCTGCCGATGACCAGGACATCACCGACAGCGAGTTTGAACAGCTGCTCGATTCGCTCGACGCGGTCAAGGCGCAAGCCGCGGTCGACGAGCAGATGCAGGGCGAGACCATCAGTGGTGCGGGTGACGAAATCACCGACGCCGAGTTCGAGTCGCTGCTCGACCAGTTGCACGGCAAAGGCCAGTTCAGTGTCGAAGCTGCAGTACAGCCGGTCGTCGCACCCGCAGAAGCGGTAAGCGACGAAATTACCGACGAAGAATTCGAATCGCTGCTCGACCAGTTGCATGGCAAGGGCACGTTCCAGGCTGATGCCTTGCCTGCCGTCAAAGCACCGGCGCCGGTCGCGGTTGACAACAGCGCCGCTGGCGACGAAATCAGCGAGCACGAGTTCGAGGCCCTGCTGGACCAGTTGCACGGCAAGGGCAAGTTTGGTGGTGACGTTGCTGCGGTCGAGGCCCCGGTTGTGGCCAAGGCGCAAGCGCCTGCCCAGGCCTTGGCCGACAGCCAGCCGGTGGCCAAGCCAGCCGCTGCTGCGCCGGCGCCTGCGGCCGCCAGCAAGCCTGCGCCGGCCCCCCGTGCGCCGGCGCCGGCCGCCGAGAAGCATGCCGTCAGCGAAGCGGAAACCACCGTTCGCGTCGACACCGCGCGCCTGGACGAGATCATGAACATGGTCGGCGAACTGGTGCTTGTGCGTAACCGCCTGGTGCGCCTGGGCCTGAACAGCGGCGACGAGGCCATGTCCAAGGCCGTGTCCAACCTCGACGTGGTCACTGCCGACCTGCAGACGGCGGTGATGAAAACCCGCATGCAGCCGATCAAGAAAGTGTTCGGCCGCTTCCCGCGGCTGGTACGCGACCTTGCCCGCCAACTGAAAAAAGAGATCAACCTGGAACTGGTCGGCGAAGAAACCGACCTGGACAAGAACCTGGTCGAGGCCCTGGCCGACCCGTTGGTGCACCTGGTGCGCAACGCCGTCGACCATGGTGTCGAGATGCCCGACGAGCGTGAAGCTTCGGGCAAGGCCCGCACCGGACGCGTGGTGCTGTCGGCCGAACAGGAAGGTGACCACATCCTGTTGTCGATCTCTGATGACGGCAAGGGCATGGACCCGAACATCCTGCGCGCCAAGGCCGTGGAAAAAGGCCTGATGGACAAGGATGCCGCTGATCGCCTGAGCGAATCTGACTGCTACAACCTGATCTTCGCCCCAGGCTTCTCGACCAAGACCGAAATTTCCGATGTGTCTGGCCGTGGCGTGGGCATGGACGTGGTGAAAACCAAGATTTCCCAGCTCAACGGCTCGATCAACATCTACTCGGCCAAAGGCCAGGGCTCGAAGATCGTCATCAAGGTGCCGCTGACCCTGGCGATCATGCCCACCCTGATGGTGATGCTGGGCAACCAGGCATTCGCCTTCCCGCTGGTCAACGTCAACGAGATCTTCCACCTCGACCTGTCGCGCACGAACGTAGTCGACGGCCAGGAAGTGGTGATCGTGCGCGACAAGGCGCTGCCGCTGTTCTACCTCAAGCGCTGGCTGGTACAGGGCCAGGTGCACGAAGAGCAGCACGAGGGTCATGTAGTGATCCTGTCGGTCGGCACGCAACGCATCGGCTTTGTCGTCGATCAACTGGTTGGCCAGGAAGAAGTGGTAATCAAGCCGCTGGGCAAGATGCTGCAGGGCACCCCGGGCATGTCCGGGGCCACCATCACCGGTGACGGTCGCATTGCGTTGATTCTCGACGTCCCGAGCATGCTCAAGCGTTACGCCGCGCGGCGTATTTGATTTCGGTGGCGCACCCTGGCGGGTTGCGCCGCCTAATGGAGTGTTTATGGCAGTCAAGGTCCTGGTGGTGGATGATTCCGGTTTCTTCCGCCGCCGTGTCTCGGAAATCCTCTCGGCGGATCCGACGATCCAGGTAGTAGGTACCGCGACCAATGGCAAGGAAGCAATCGACCAGGCGCTGGCGCTCAAGCCCGATGTCATCACCATGGACTACGAAATGCCCATGATGGACGGCATCACCGCGGTGCGGCACATCATGCAGCGCTGCCCGACGCCGGTATTGATGTTCTCCTCGCTGACCCACGAAGGCGCTCGCGTCACCCTCGACGCGCTGGATGCTGGCGCGGTGGATTACCTGCCGAAAAACTTTGAGGACATCTCGCGCAACCCCGACAAGGTCAAGCAGATGCTGTGCGAGAAGGTGCATACCATTTCGCGCAGCAACCGCCGCCTCGGCAGCTATGCCAGGCCGGCGCCGGTCGCCGCCCCTGTGCCCGCCAGCAGCCCTGCGCCGGCCAGCAGCTTCGCCAGCCCGGCGACAGCCCGCCCTGCGGCGACCGCCCGTGCGGCTGCCCCGGCGGCGTCGCACTCGCCAGCCCCCAAGCGCAAACCTTACAAGCTGGTGGCCATCGGCACCTCCACGGGCGGCCCGGTGGCCCTGCAGCGGGTATTGACCCAGCTGCCGGCCAACTTCCCGGCGCCGATCGTGCTGATCCAGCACATGCCGGCGGCGTTCACCAAGGCCTTTGCCGAACGCCTGGACAAGCTGTGCCGCATCAACGTGAAGGAAGCCGAGGACGGTGACATGCTGCGCCCAGGTCTGGCCCTGCTGGCCCCCGGCGGCAAGCAGATGATGATCGACGGCCGTGGCACGGTGAAGATCCTGCCCGGTGACGAGCGCCTGAACTACAAGCCGTGCGTGGACATCACCTTCGGCTCGGCAGCCAAGTCGTACGGTGACAAGGTGCTGTCGGTGGTGCTCACCGGCATGGGCGCCGATGGCCGCGAAGGTGCGCGCCTGCTCAAGCAGGGCGGCAGCACCGTGTGGGCCCAGGATGAAGCCAGCTGCGTGATCTATGGCATGCCCATGGCCATCGTCAAAGCCAACCTGGCGGACGCGGTGTACAGCCTGGACGAAATCGGCAAGCACCTGGTGGAGGCCTGCGTCTGATGGACGTGCTCAGCCTGATCGGCCTGATTCTCGCCTTTGTCGCCATCGTCGGTGGCAACTTCCTTGAAGGCGGCCATGTCGGCGCTCTGGTCAACGGCCCGGCGGCGCTGATCGTGCTGGGTGGCACCCTGGCGGCTGCCTTGTTGCAGTCGCCGCTGTCCTCCTTCAAGCGCGCCTTGCAGATTCTGCGCTGGATCCTGTTCCCGCCACGGGTCGACCTGGCGGGTGGCATCGACCGTGTGGTGAACTGGAGCCTGACCGCGCGCAAGGAGGGCCTGCTGGGGCTGGAAGGGGTGGCCGACGCCGAGCCCGACCCGTATGCGCGCAAGGGCCTGCAGTTGCTGGTGGACGGTGCCGAACCAGAAGCCATCCGCAGCATCCTTGAAGTCGACTTCCTGACCCAGGAAAGCCGTGATATCCAGGCGGCCAAGGTGTTCGAGAGCATGGGCGGCTATGCGCCGACCATCGGCATCATTGGTGCGGTGATGGGCCTGATCCACGTGATGGGCAACCTGGCCGACCCCTCGCAGCTGGGCAACGGCATTGCCGTGGCTTTCGTCGCCACCATCTACGGCGTGGCCAGCGCCAACCTGATCCTGCTGCCGGTCGCCAACAAGCTCAAGGCCAACGTCATGCGCCAGTCGCGCTACCGCGAGATGCTGCTTGAAGGCTTGTTGTCGATTGCCGAGGGTGAAAACCCGCGCTCGATCGAGTTGAAGCTGCAAGGCTTCATGGAGTAACCCATGCGTCGCCGTCGTCATACCGAGGAACACGAAAACCACGAACGCTGGCTGGTGTCGTACGCCGACTTCATCACCTTGCTGTTCGCCTTTTTCGTGGTGATGTACTCGATTTCCTCGATCAACGAGGGTAAGTACAAGGTTATTTCCCAGGCCTTGCTCGGGGTGTTCAACGACCCTGAGCGCAGCATGAAACCGATCCCCATCGGCGATGAGCAGCCGTTGAGCGTGCGTCCGGCAGAGCCGCTGGTCAAAGACAGCGAGCAGACCGAAGCGGGCCTGGCAGCGACCAATGTCGACCCGCTGAAAACCATCAGCGATGACGTGCGCGATGCCTTTGGCGACCTGATCAACAGCAACCAGATGACCGTGCGCGGCAACGAGTTGTGGATCGAGATCGAGCTGAATTCGTCGCTGCTGTTCGGCAGTGGCGATGCCATGCCCAGCGACAAGGCATTTGCCATCATCGAAAAGGTGGCCAACATCCTCAAGCCGTTCGCCAACCCGGTGCATGTCGAAGGTTTCACCGACAACCTGCCAATCCGCACTGCACAGTACCCGACCAACTGGGAACTGTCGTCGGCGCGGGCGGCGAGCATCGTACGCCTGCTGGCCATGGAAGGGGTCAACCCGGCGCGCATGGCCTCGGTGGGTTATGGCGAGTACCAGCCGGTGGCCGGCAATGACACGGCCGAAGGCCGCGCGCGTAACCGCCGGGTGGTGTTGGTGATTTCGCGCAACCTCGAAGTGCGCCGCAGCCTGACCGGTTCGGGCAGTGCCCATGCAACGCCGGATGCTGCACTGCGCCGGGCTGGCACACAAAGTGCACCTGCAACGCCAGCAACGGTGGCGGGGCAGTAACTCGTCAATTCTCTGTCACCGCTTACCTTGTGGGAGCTGGCTTGCCGGCGATGCAGGCAGCGCGGTGTTTGGCACCGGCTTCGCCGGTGATCGCCGGCAAGCCAGCTCCCACAGGTGTCCGGCGAAATGTATGAGTCATGAGTCGTCCTATGAGAGTCTGGGCAGTAGCCAATCAAAAAGGTGGCGTCGGCAAGACCACCACAACCATCGCCCTGGCTGGCCTGCTGGCTGAGGCAGGCAAGCGCGTGGTCGTTGTCGACCTCGATCCGCACGGTTCGATGACCAGCTATTTCGGGCACAACCCCGATGCGCTGGAGCACAGCTGCTATGACCTGTTCCTGCACAAGGGCGCAGTGCCGGACGGCCTGCCCGGGCAGTTGCTGCTGCCCACCAGCGATGAGCGCATTTCGCTGTTGCCGTCGAGCACCGCACTGGCCGTGCTGGAGCGCCAGTCGCCGGGGCAGAATGGCCTGGGCCTGGTGATCGCCAAGAGTCTGGCGCAGCTGTGGCAGGATTTCGACTATGCCGTGATCGACAGCCCACCCTTGCTGGGCGTGCTGATGGTCAATGCCCTGGCCGCCAGCCAGCAGTTGGTGATACCGGTGCAGACCGAGTTTTTGGCGGTGAAGGGCCTGGAACGCATGGTCGGTACCCTTGCCATGATCAACCGCTCGCGCAAGCAGGCGCTGCCGTACCAGATCGTGCCAACGCTGTTCGACCGCCGCACCCAGGCCTCGCTGGGCACACTCAAGCTGCTGCGTGACACCTACGGCCAACAGGTGTGGCAGGGCTATATTCCGGTGGATACGCGCCTGCGCGATGCCAGCCGCAAGGGCGTCACGCCCTCGCAGTTCGACAGCAAGAGCCGCGGGTTGATTGCTTACCGGGCGCTGCTGAAGCACCTGCTGACCTACAAGACTGCAGTGCAGGTGGCCTGATGACCCAGACCCGACACACCAGCACCCGGCCGCAGATGGCCTTGCAGTCGTACCTCGATGGCCTGCTGCAGGAGGCCACCGAGGCCGAAGACCTGTTTGAGCCGCCAGCCTCGGCGGACGCGTTCGCCGAGGCAGTGCGTGAGGAACAGGCACGTGATGCCCGTCAGCTGGCCCGACCGGTACCCGCCGAAGCCCCTGCCAGCCTTGCCCCACGGCCGTTTGCCGAACCCAGGCTGGCGGTGCTGCCCAGCGTCGTGCCAGTAGAGGCGCCGGTGGTGACGGTGGTCGAGCAGGAGGTGCTCGCCGAGGCCGCCATTCCGGTGCTGGTCGAAGAACAAACCGTGGAACCCGCAGTGCCGCTGGTCGATGTGCACCTGCCGGCGCCCAATCTACCGGTGCCCCCGGCGACCGTCGACGGCCGCCCGGTGTGGGCGGCGGAGCCGTTCGAATGCCTGCTGTTCGACGTAGCCGGCCTGACCCTGGCGGTGCCATTGGTGTGCCTGGGCTCGATCTACAACCTGGCCGGCCAGGAGCTGACGCCGCTGTTCGGCCAGCCTGACTGGTTCCTGGGTATTTTGACCTGCCAGGCCGGCAACCTGAAGGTGCTGGACACTGCGCGTTGGGTAATGCCCGACCGCTACCGCGACGATTTTCGTCAAGGCCTGAATTACGTGATTTCCGTGCAAGGCTACGAATGGGGACTGGCCGTGCATCAGGTCAGCCGCTCGTTGCGCCTGGACCCGTCCGAGATCAAGTGGCGTAGCCAGCGCGGGCAGCGGCCGTGGCTTGCCGGCACGGTGATTGAACACATGTGTGCACTGCTCGACGTCGCCGCACTGGCCGAGCTGATCGCCAGCGGCGCGGTCAAGCAGATGCACGCCAAACAGAAATGACACAGAACACAACCGCCAAACAGCGGATTTTGAGGGTAGGGGAATGAAAAAGTCGTCTGCACAAGGTTCCGAAGATCCGATCCTGCAGTGGGTTACCTTCCGTCTGGACAACGAGTCCTACGGCATCAACGTGATGCAGGTACAGGAAGTGCTGCGCTACACCGAGATCGCCCCGGTACCGGGCGCTCCGAGCTACGTGCTGGGCATCATCAACCTGCGCGGCAATGTGGTGACCGTGATTGACACCCGTCAGCGTTTTGGCCTGATGCCGACCGAAGTCACCGACAACACCCGCATCGTCATCATCGAAGCCGACAAGCAAGTGGTCGGTATTCTGGTCGACAGCGTGGCCGAAGTGGTTTACCTGCGCCAGTCCGAAATCGAAACCGCACCGAACGTGGGTAACGAAGAGTCGGCCAAGTTCATCCAGGGCGTGTGCAACAAGAATGGCGAACTGCTGATCCTGGTCGAGCTGGACAAGATGATGACCGAGGAAGAGTGGTCCGAGCTGGAGAACATCTGAGTTGATCCTACAGGTTGCTGTCATCTTCCTGGCGCTGGTCTGGGCGCTGAGCCTGTGGTTCTTCCTCAACTACAGCAAGCGCCAGCGCGAGCTGGCTGCGCAGCAGGCCGAGGGCGATGCGCTGCGTGACCAGCGCATCAAGGACCTGGCCAAGCGCCTGGACGACTACCAGAACGGTACCGTGCGCATGGGCGAAGCGCTGCACGAACTGAGCGTGACGATGGCCCCGCTGCCTGACAGGCTCCAGCAGTTGGAGCAGCGCGACCCCAACAACGTCACCTTCTCCCAGGCGGCCAAGCTGGTTGGCATGGGCGCCAGCGTGGCCGAGCTGACCGAAAGCTGTGGGCTGACCCAGGCCGAGGCGGAGCTGATGAGCAAGCTGCACCGCAGCGGCTGACCTCGGTTACAGGCCTGCCTGGGCGCACCGGGGCAGGGGCTGATCCTGTATCGCGCTGCGGGTCAGGTAACTCAGGACGCCGACCTCAGGGTTTGCCCCAAGAATGGTAGTTGCCGATGGTTGCCACACTACCCAGTGCCTGGTCGTTGTTGCGCGCCTGGGCAATGGGGAAGGCCAGGTTTTCCGTGAGGGCGCGATAAGTGGTCTGCGGAATCGACTCCAGCTTGCTTAGTTGCCGCAGGAACTGCAGCCTGGGTAGATGCCGAGCAACTACATCGTTGAGCAAGCCAGGCCCGGTCATCCTGCTCAATTCCTTGGCGTAGGCTGCGTAACCGTGGGTGCCTGCCAGTGGCCTGATGTCGTAGAACGATAGATTGCTGCGGTAGCGTGCGTCCATCTCTGCAGAAATCGCCTGCAGGGTCGGGTTGTTGGCATGGCTGCCGATCATGTTGCTGTTGTAGTCACAATGCATGCCCAGCAGCTCGTTGTTCACCGGGCTGCCGAGGACCAGGCCATCAGGCGTGGTTTTCAAGGCTACCGAGCTGATCATGGCGAAGCTGTCGGGGTTGTCTTCGAAGCTGCGCAGCGTGTCGTCGACGTCCATGTAGATTCCGCCCTCCGAATGGAGTAACGGGTAGCGCAGTACGTCGGAGGCAGACGCGAAGTTTGCCCCGTTACTGTCCAGTGCCTGGCGGTACTGATGGTAGTAGTCAGTTTGCTCGAAGGCCGCGTAGAAGGGCTGCTCTTCCAGGGTTTTGATCTGAACGTTCGAAGCAGCGGTCAACTTTGCGCGGTTTTTCATGAAGGCTTTAGGGTTGGACTTCGACAGGTAGAACTCATAGGTAAAGCCCGTACCCTCAAGGCGTTTGGCATTGCTCGCGATGTTCTCCACCAGCTCATCCGGGATGCTCTTGCCGCCGACCCAGATGCTGAGGATTTTCTTGGGCAGTGGGGTTACTTCCGAGCTGTTGACCACAGGCACGCTGAGCGGCAGTTGCAGGTCGACGTCCAGGTTACGTAGCGTGTACATGCGCATTGCATCGCTGGCGCCACGCGTGGCCGGGTTGACCTGATACAGGTCGCGCGTGCCCGCGTTTACCTGGTAGTAATTTGGCAGGACTTCGTTGGCATCCTCCTGGAGGATGAAGGCATCGTTTTCAGTGTCATACAGTACCTGGACTTCGTTGCCGTCCTTGAGCGCCAGCAGCGGGTTGGTACCCGTTGCCCGATTCAAGGGGCCCCTGGCAATCCGCGTGGCTTCTACAGGTGGCTCGGCTGGCACGAAAAAGTCTGCCAGTATTTCTTCAGGTAGCCGGGGAGGGCTGTTGGGGCCCAGCGGGTAGCCCAATTGATCGTTAAGACGCGTGGGCAGGACGAAGCGCGAGCTTTTGCCTGGGAACAGCATTCGCAGGCCGTCTGCAGGGAGCAAGGCCAGTGGGGCGGCATTAAGCAGGCCGAAGGCGATGTTGCTCACACCAGCGTCCTTGTCTGCAAGGGTCTCGCCGTTGATCGCCTGATCGAGCCCCAGGCCAAATTGCGCGACACCGCCGGCTGCAAGCAGCGGGATCAGCTCGGGAACCACCAGCGCCAGTGGTGCCAGCAGGTTGATCGACGCCACGAGGTAGCCGCGCCAGCGAGCCTTGGTCACCTGCGCATCGCTGGTGATGATGAAATCGGCATCGGCATAGCTGCGCTCGCGCTGGCGTTGGGTGAGGGCTGTGAACAGATCACCTGCGAGCAACGGGCTGTAGTGGCCGGCCTTGTAGTTGATGTACTCGCGGGGGGGCCAGGGGCCGTCGACGGTGAAGCCTGCGCGGTTGGGCGATCGGTGGTGAAAACCGGGGTAGGCGCCAAGGCCCGCCAGCGCGGTATCCAGCCCACTGAAGTCCAGGCCATCGGGGGTGTCGGCCAGTTTGAAGTACTGGCGCAGGCGCAGGCGTTTTTCGTCGTCGCGGCACTGTTCGGCGAACCAGTCTTGCATGGCAGCCATACCGTCGAACTCATGCAAGGGCGATGCATTGCCTGGCAGGTACAGCAGTACTTTTGGCTGTGCCTCGTCTGTGATGCAGATCAGGTCGGTGGCTGCGTAGCCGTATACGTTCAAAGGCCTTGCTTGCAAACCGGGTGCTTTTGCCATCAGCCCCGCCACTTGCCACGCCATCTGGCGGCCTGCATCGCTCAACGAGCCTTCCTGGACCTGCTTGTTGCAGTCGGCCATGAAGCTGATCTGCATTGACTGCCGGTGGGTTTGTTCAGCCTGTTGCCAGTAATTGTCGAGCATGCCCACGAAGCGGGTGTGAAAGTCCAGGTCCCAGATGAACTGCTGCATGGCCTCGACGTCGACCGGCAGGTGTGTGCTGCTGTCGTAGCGGGCCGGGGTCGTGCGCCGGAACAGGCCGTTGAGCACCGAGAAGCGGGCGCTGTTGTCAAACACCCCAGGTTCGGGCAGGCGCTCGACGATGGTCAGCGGGCCATCTGGCAACGTGCCTGCCCAGTGGCCAGGGAGCAACTGGCCGATCAGGTTCTTGGCTGTTTCACCCTGCCAGTCTGAAAGCGTCGCTTGGGTAAGTGAAAGGCGCTGGACGATGACTGCCTGATTGCCACGGTAGTGCAGGGTGACTACGTCGGTCTGGTCGGGGTCAAGGTCATGGCCCTGCTGCGTCAGCCATTGGTGGATCGCACGGCTGGCTTCGCGGTCAGGGCGGGGGATATGGCTCAGGTGATCGCGAACGTACTGCACGGCGGCGGCGTTGATGCGGCTTGTGGACATGGTGTTCACCTTGCTCATTGACGGGAATGGCAAGGCTGAACGGCTGACGCCGACGGCGGTGTTAGATAACTACCGGTGGTTTGCCGGCGGCAGCAGTGCAGTGACCGGAGTGATGTCGCGCGGCGCCTCGGGTTCGTCGCTGAAACCGGCGGGCACCTTGCCCCGCAGTTGCCAGGCGAAGGCAATGATCTCGGCAATGGTCAGGTACAGTGCCTCCGGGATCTGCTCGCCCAGTTCCAGGCGTGCCAGCAGGCGCACCAGTTCGGCGTTTTCGTAGATCGGCACCTCATGCTCGCGGGCCAGGGCCAGTATGGCCTCGGCCAGCGCATCGTCACCTTTGGCGCTGAGGGTTGGGGCCTGCTGGCCGTCGTAGGTCAGGGCAATGGCCTGGCGGGGTGGTTTCTGTGTCATGCGTTTTCGTCTACCCAGCGTTGCTCAACCCGTGTGCGCGGGCCTTGAGGGGGGATGCCCGGGTGGCATTCCAGGTCGCCAACCTCCAGGCCGCGCTCGAGCAGGCGCTGGCGCAAGGCACCGAGCTGGCTGTCGATCAGCTTTGCGGTTTGTTCGCGCTCTGCCCACAGGTGCCCGCTCAGGCGGCCTTGGCTGAACTGCGCCTGTACTTGCAGTGGGCCGAGAGGTGAAAGGTCGAAGGCCAGTTCGATGCGCCACAGGGCTTGCAGAGGGTCCTGTGCTTCGTGTTGGCGGTCTGCCTGCTGTTGCGGGGTTTCTTCACGCTGCAGTTTGACCTGCAATGGGATGAACTCCTGGCCGTGGCGGATCGGCACTTCGGTTTGCCAGGTGGTCTGCAGATTGCCGTTTTCCAACGTGCCGGTTTGTTGCAGGCTGCTCATGGCATGGCTTTGCAGGCGCGAGATGGCCGCAGCGGCCAGGCGCAGCAGTTGTTGCAGGTCGCCTTCGTCTTCCATGGCCTTGAGCAGGCGCGAGGGCAGGGGGAATGCCCCTGGCTGCGGCTTGGGGCTGACCCGTTCGAGCATGCCCAGCGCGCTGCGGGCCAGCGCCGGCATGGTCACGGCCAGGCTGGCGGGCGCGAGGTCGGGCGTGCCGGGTGTGCTGGCGGGGGCCTGAGTGATCAGGCGCAGCAGGTGGGCCTTCAGGTCTGTGGCCACGCTGGCAGGAAAACCGCCCAGCAGTTTCGCTTCAAGGAAAGTGCCACTGTTGTTCAGGGCCTGGGCCACGGCCTTGGCGTCGCCTAGCTGGCGGGCGTCTGGCAGGCCGGCCAGCAGGCGCTCGGCGCTGGCACGCAGGTCGCCATCGACGCCCGGGTCGCGGGTGAGCTGTTGCAGGGCGTTGAGCAGGCCGGGCAGCGAGGCCTGGCGGTTTTGCTGGGTCAGCAGTTGCTGGGCAATGCTGAGCTGGTCCTGCCTGCCGCTAAGCGGGACAAAGCGCAGCGACTGGTCGCCCTGCACCAGTGCGCTGAGCAGGCTGCCAATGGCCAGTGGGCGCGGGCTGTCGATGCTCAGGGTGGAGCCGGCCTGGGCAGTGTTGAGCAGGCTGACCAGCGCCCGGTAGCTCGCCGGTTGCCCAGGCGCCTGGGCCAATGCCTGGTTGGTCAGGACCTTGCCTTGCAGCAGGGTGCCGACGGGCACTTTGCTGGTATCCAGGCGAGTGAGGGTGGTGATCTGGCTGGCGTTGGCCTGCTGCAGCATGATTGCCAGGCGGTTGCTTTCGGTCTGGCTGACAGTGACCTGGCTGCCTTGGGGTAGGGGCTGGCTGGCGCTGGCTTGCAGTTGGGTCTGCACGCCGTTGGCCTGCATCAACCGCAGTACCAGCTGAAATTCCTGGCCCGTCTGGCGCAGCGACACGACCTCGGCCTGCGCGGTCTCGCCGGGTGCCAGCAGGCCGGGCTGCGCCTGGATCAGGCGCAACAGTTCGCCGGTCATGCCCGCCTTCATGGCTTGGCTGTTGATCGCGGTTTGTGCGCCGAGACTATTGATTTCAGTCATGATTGTATACAACCTGTCGGACCCGGCCTCTTGGCAGCGCGGTGGCGCGTGTAATAATGCCGACCGCCCGTGGTTGCCAGTATAACGGCAGCGCGCGGGGCGACTTGAGACACAAGGGTTCTGGAGCGGCGGGGGGGGGGGGGGGGGGGGG